>CANCEQ010000049.1 GCA_947375085.1 Flavobacteriales bacterium | reverse complement strand
ATTTCAGAAACAAATGAAGCGCCTCACTTTATTCCAAAAAATGTGAACGATCGTTTATGGTTTCCTGATATTTCTTTGCAAGATCAAAAAGATTTAGAAGATGTAAATCAATTATCAGATGCTCAACGATTTGGTAATCAATTACATTTACTTCTTTCATTAGTACATCATCCAAATGAAATAGATACAACAATTTTAAATCTCGTTAAATCAGGAGAAATTGAAATTGAATTTTTAGATAGACTGAAATCAGAAGCTTTTGAAATCCTACAAGATGTTGATTATCAATCATTATTTTCAAACCACCTTGAAATATTAAGTGAGCAACCAATTATCATTGATGCATTTAAAACGATTCGACCCGATAAGATTATTGTGAAAGATGTTGAGTTTAAGATTGAGGTTGAGGAGCTAATTCAGAAAAAGGCAATCATTCTTGATTATAAAACGGGGATGCCGAATTCAAAATACGCTAAACAAGTAACGGAATACGTTTTAGCGATTAAAGAAATAGGGTATAGTGAGGTTGAGGGGTACTTGTTTTATACGGCAACTAAAAAATTGGAAAGGGTTATTTAGCAATAAAAATCTCTCCTTTTTCAATTTGTAAATTAGCTGAAATATTATTTGTGTAAAGACTCCCTGTCCCAAGTCCTTGAGGTAAGTTATTTTGGTATTCCCCTGTAAATTGAGCAACTGCATTTAGCCCAATATTAGACTCAAGCGCGGAGGTAATCCACCAAGGGATTGACAAAGATTCCGCGATTTCAATCCATTCTTTACTCCCCTTAATACCACCGTGCAAACTTGGCTTTAAGATAATGTATTGAGGAAGAATCGATTGTAATAAATTTTTCTTTTCTTCCAACTTATTGACACCAATTAATTCTTCATCCAATGCAATAGGAACATTTGTTTTCACGCACAAATCTTTCATTTCATTCCATTGCCCTTGCTGAATAGGCTGTTCAATTGAATGTATATCGTAATTTGAAAGTATAGTTAATTTCTCTAATGCTTCTGCAGGAGAAAAAGCTCCATTCGCATCTACTCTTAAGGTAATTTCATCTGAAGTAAATCTTTTTCGAATACCCCCAATAATTTTTATTTCAGAATCAAAATCGATTGCCCCTATCTTCATTTTTAAACAAGAAAAACCTTCCTCTAACTTTTGTTCAATTTGCTGTAACATGAACCTCTCGTCCCCCATCCAAATTAATCCATTGATTGGAATCCTTCTTTCACCTCTGGAAAATGAATTATCAAAAATGATTCTTTTACCTCCGTTTTTCAAATCGAAGAAAGCTGTTTCTAATCCAAATAAAATAGAAGGATAGTCAGCTAATAAATCTAGATTCGAAAGATAAAAATCGACAGATTCACAAACTTCTTTTAATTTAATTTCATATGAATCAAAATCAATAAAATCAGGAGATAAACCTGGAATAATACTACATTCACCCAAACCTTTAATCGAAAGATTAGACTCCTCAATTAATTCAATAAACCAAGAATGCTTCTCAGTCAAAATCCCTCGACTAGTTCCACTTGGATTTTTAAAATAAAAAGTATGTTTTTTAAAAGTTGCTTTCATACATTTCTTCTTTCCTCATTAGGAGATGGTAAAATTGAGTTTTATCGAAATTAGGGGAGGAATAATTTAAATATTCAAAAAAATACTTGTAAACACCGCCAAAGCAAATGTAGACAATGCAACTTTTTTCAATTCCGGATCAAAATCAGCTGGATTTTTAGTTTGCATCACTTTGTTTAAATGGATGATTAAAAGAATACAAGGCAATAAACCAAGGTAAGCTAAAACTGAATTTTGCTTTGAAATAAAAATGGCTAGACTTATTATACCGCCCATTATCAAAAAGGCATGGTAAAATTTCGCTTTATTTCCTCCCATCTGAACAACCAAAGTTCTCTTCCCTACTTTTTCGTCGTTGATTCGATCTCTCATATTGTTCAAGTTCAATACAGCCGTACTTAAAAGACCTATTGTTATAGCAGGAAGGATATTCAAAACATCAAACGATTTTGAATACAAGGTATACACACCCAAGACACTTACGAATCCAAAGAAAATAAATACAAATACATCGCCAAACCCATTGTATCCATAGGCTTTTTTACCTACCGTATAGGTAATTGCGGCAAGAATACACAAAACCGTTAACAATACATAAAACCACAAAATAGTAACAGACATATTTTGAGTCCCAAAGTAAATCAACGGCAAAGCAGAACAAACACTTAAAAAAGAAGTAAATATTACTGCACGCTTCATTTCCGAAATAGAAATTAATCCTGATTGAACTGCTCTCATTGGTCCAATTCTATCCGCATTATCAGCGCCTTTCTGACTATCACCTAAATCATTCGCTAAATTTGAAACAATCTGAAAAAGAATAGTCGTCAACATAGCTAAAGAAAATATTTTCCAATCCCAAAATCCATTTTTAGCCGCTATAAAAGACCCTAAAATAATTCCAGAAAGTGATAATGGAAGCGTTCTCAAACGAAGCGCTTTAATCCATGCCTGTTTTTTTGTCATTTTACAAAAATAATGAATTGATTGAAAGGAAACTTTTTAAAGTTCGTTTAATTTTTAAATAAAACATAAAATTTAAACAGATAAAAAAGCAACCAAATTGAAGGGATATTCGTCCTAATAAAAAGAATGGTAATTAATATCTGACTTTGGTATAAATAGATTACCAAATTATAATTTTTAAATTAGATTTGTAACCTATCAAAATATTTAAAAACACTTTTGAAATACACTCATTCAATTTAATCCTATTTCAAAGTTTTATAACATAATAAAATGAAGAAAATAACATTTATAATGACTCTATTTTTCGCTTCTGCAGCTATATCTCAAGAAGATAAAGTAGAATGTAGTAGAAATTATGAATATGAAATTCTTGAGAATTTAAATGATGAAACTTTAAAAGGGATTAGTCAATACTATAAAAATAAATCAGGTATTTGTGATGTCAATGTAATAACTAAAAACTCAGATTTTTTTATTGTCATTACTACCACTGAAGCTGTAGACCAAATCTCAATAAATTTATTAACGAGAACTGCTCTTAGTAAATTTAAGATAAAAACTAAAA
This sequence comes from Flavobacteriales bacterium, assembly GCA_947375085.1. The sequence goes on along the minus strand of CANCEQ010000049.1, from coordinate 13,592 downwards.
AATGTGAAGATGAAAAGTTATAATAACATATTATTTTTGCTTTTTATTGTAATATTTAGCAAAACTTTATATTCTCAAGGTGGTGATACACCAGCTCAAGCAGTTCTTAGTCCTAGCACTTTTCCTTTTAGTAATGTTTCAGGGACTACTGTTGGAAAAGTTAACAATGTTACTACAACAGCAACTGGATTACCTACTGGATTTCCAAGTACTTATATTTCAGGTTTAGATTATTTCTATTATTTCTGTCCTAGTACCTCACAAAACATTACCGTAACGTTAAATTACACTCCAAGTTCAACTCCTGTACAACCTTCTTTATTAATTTGGGATGGAGTTCCTGGAGTTGTTGGAAGTACAGTAGTTTCAAGTATTTATTCATCAGGTGATAACACAGATGTAACCGGAACTTTATCTACATCAGTAAAAGTATTAAATACCAAATGCTATTACATAATGGTTGACAACTGGCCTACACCCAATGGCTTTGCTTATACTATTTCAGCTACAGCAACAACAATAGCAAATGGTTGTACAAACATTGGATTTGAGTCAAATAGTTTTGCTGATTGGTCACCTGCATACGGAATTGTAAGCACCGGAGCAGTAACAGCACCAACAACTACATACACTCCTTATTGTTCCTCAACTTCAATGCCAACAGGTGTAACTCCTCAGCACGTTATTACTAGTGCAGGTACTGACCCAACTGTTCCTGCCATCCAAATGGTTTGTCCGCTGCCTGGGTTAGGTGCACATTCTATGAAATTGGGTGATGGACCATTAGGAGACCAACACGGGGCAACAATTGAACAAGTTTTTACTGTAACTAGCGCAAATGCAATGTTTTCATACTACTATGCAGTAGTTATGTCTTATAATTCTTCACATGCTGCTTATGAACAACCCATGTTTAAAATTAGCATCACGGATGAAAATGGAAATAACATTACTTGTGCAGACTATTTAGTGGTTGCTTCACCATCTGCTCCTGGATTTGTCTCATTCTCTAGTGGATATTACAAAGATTGGACAGCTGTTTTCGTTGATTTAACAAATTACATTGGGACGAATGTAAAAATAAAATATCAAGTGGGAGATTGTGCGCCAAATGGAATTACTGGATCACACTATTGCTACGCTTATATTGATGGTACTTGTTCTAGTACAACAAAAGCAACGACTGTAAACGCTTGTAGCGGTGTAAGTACTGTTTTAAATGCTCCTATGGGGGGTAAAACATATTCATGGAAAGTACTGGGAACAGCACCTATTCTAGGTACAGCTGCTACTTTAACCGTTGTACCTACTGTTAATACAATTTATGAATGTACGATTACATCAGTAACCAATTGTGTTACAACAACAACAGTTACATTAAATGTCACTCCTTCTCCAGTAATTACAAACCCAGGCACACAAACAGCTTGTGATAGCTATACTTTACCTACAATTTTAGGAACGGCCTTGACAGGTAATCAAAAATATTACAATAATTCTCAGGCTTTAGGTGGAACTCAAATTACAGGACCTATCACAAGTACTCAAACTGTATGGATTTATGATATAAATGGAACTTGTCCTGACGAGGAAAGTTTTTTAGTTAAAGTAAGAAAAACCCCTTTAGCATCTGTAAACTCTCCTTTATTATGTACAGCAGGCACAACGACTATGACTGCAACAGTTACTCCAACAGCAGCTTACTCCTATTCTTGGGCTTATCCTGTAGGATTTAGTAATCCTGGTGATGTAGCAAGCTTTAGCACAACCATTCCAGGAACATACACCGTTACCGTTTCAAATGCGAATTTATTATGTAGTTCTGATTTTGAAGATGTGCTTACTTTTACATCTGGATCTTATTCAAAAACGGTAGCAAATGCTAGTTCGCCTTGTTGGAAATCAGCCACAACGAATGTTGAATTCTGGAAAACAAATGCAGTAAGCCCGGGTATTACTGCCTATTCTGGAAATCAATACATTAAAGTAAAAAGCTCAGGAACGACTACGGTTTTTCAAAATTTCACTGCTACACCTAACTCAGAAGTTACACTTTCTTTTGCTCACAAAAGATCAGCTACTTCAGGAATTGAAACAATGACAGTTGAAATTGGACCAGTTGGGGGACCATACGTATTACTCGGAACATATACCGCAAATGCAACTTGGACACCATACACAGTTACATATCTAATTCCAGCAAATGCCGTTTCAACATATACAATAAGATTTAACAGTACAGCTGCCCCAAATACCTCAGGCAATTGCTTAGATGCCGTTTCTTTATCAATAATTGGTTGTCCTGCTGCTCCAGCTAGTGGTATTTTCACAATTAGTGCAATTACACTTAATAATCCGGGTCCACAAACAGTTTGTGATTCTTATACGCTTCCAACCATCACTGGTACTAATTTATCTGGAAATCAAAAATATTACAACAACTCTCAAGCACTTGGAGGAACAGTTATTACAGGTCCTATTACATCTACCCAAACAGTTTGGATATACGACAGTAATGGAACATGTTCTGATGAAGAAAGTTTCTTGGTAACCGTCAATCACACACCTGTTCTTACTAATCCAGGAACTCAAACTGTTTGTGATTCGTATACTCTCCCTACAATTACAGGAACCAACTTAACAGGAAATCAAAAATATTACAATAATTCTCAAGCTTTAAGCGGAACGCAAATTTCAGGAACATTAACAACCACACAAACGGTATGGATATACGATGCGCAGGGAACTTGTAAAGATGAAGAAAGCTTCTTAGTTACGGTAAATCACAAACCTGTTCTTACAAATCCAGGAGCCCAAACAGTATGTGATTCATATACTCTTCCAACTATTACAGGAACCAACTTAACAGGAAATCAAAAATATTACAACAATTCTCAAGCTTTAAGCGGAACAGTAATCACTGGACCGATAACTACAACTCAAATCGTTTGGATGTATGACGCACAAGGAACATGTAAAGACGAAAAAAGTTTCTTAGTGACAGTTAATCACACGCCGGTTTTAACAAATCCGGGGGTTCAAACCGTTTGTGATTCATACACACTACCAACTATAACAGGTACAAATCTAACAGGAAACCAAAAATTTTATAACAATTCCCAAGCTTTAAGTGGAACTCAAATTTCAGGAACTCTTACAACTACTCAAACCGTTTGGATATATGATGCACAAGGGACTTGTAAAGACGAAAAAAGCTTCTTAGTAACAATTAATCACACACCTGTATTAACAAATCCTGGAGCTCAAACTGTTTGTGATTCATACACACTACCAACTATAACAGGTACAAATCTAACAGGAAACCAAAAATTTTATAACAATTCCCAAGCTTTAAGTGGAACACAAATTTCAGGAACTCTTACAACTACTCAAACCGTTTGGATGTATGACGCACAAGGAACTTGTAAAGATGAGAAAAGCTTCTTAGTTACAATTAATCACACACCAGTTTTAACAAATCCGGGAGCTCAAACTGTTTGTGATTCGTATACTCTACCTACAATTGTAGGAACAAATTTAACGGGTGGTCAAAAATATTACAATAATTCGCAAGCTTTAAGTGGAACACAAATATCTGGCGCTCTAACATCCACTCAAACTGTATGGATATATGATGCTCAAGGAATATGTAAAGATGAAAAAAGCTTCTTAGTAACGGTAAATCATATACCTGTATTAACAAATCCTGGAGCTCAAACTGTTTGTGATTCATACACACTTCCGACTATCGCAGGAACAAATTTAACAGGAGGTCAAAAATATTACAATAATTCTCAAGCTTTAAGCGGAACTCAAATTTCGGGAGCAATTACAACGACACAAACCGTTTGGATATATGATGCACAAGGGACTTGTAAAGACGAAAAAAGCTTCTTAGTGACAGTTAATAAAACTCCTGTTATTTCAAGTAATCCTGGAGGATTAAGTATTTGTTCTTCTTATACACTACCAACAATCACAGGGACAAACTTAACGGGAAATCAAAAATATTACAACAATTCCCAAGCTTTAGGGGGAACAGTAATTACAGGACCTATTTTATCTACCCAAACAGTTTGGATTTACGATATTAATGCTGCTTGTAAAGATGAAGAAAGTTTCTTAGTTACAATTAATACTACTCCTCCCTCAATTACGAATCCTGGACCTCAAAATATCTGTGATTCGTATACTTTACCTACAATTACAGGAACAAACTTAACTGGAAACCAAAAGTATTATAACAATTCTCAAGCATTAGGTGGAACACAAATTTCAGGACCATTAACAAGCAATCAAACAATTTGGATTTATGATGCTCAAGGTACTTGTCATGATGAAAAAAGTTTTACCCTTACAATTAATTTATCTCCTTCAATAACAAATCCAGGTACACAGACTGTTTGTGATTCATATACACTACCTTCAATATCAGGAACTCATCTTTCTGGAAATCAAAAATATTACAATAATTCACAAGCTTTAGGTGGTACAGTAATTACAGGATCAATTACTACCACACAAACAGTATGGATATATGATATCAATGGCATTTGTTCAGATGAAGAAAGTTTCTTGGTTACAGTGAATCATACTCCATCTTTAACAAATCCAGGAGCTCAAACTGTTTGTGATTCATACACACTTCCGACAATTGCAGGAACCAACCTTTCTGGAAATCAAAAATTCTACAATAACTCTCAAGCTTTAAGTGGAACTCAAATTACTGGACCAATTACAACAACTCAAACAGTTTGGATTTACGATGCACAAGGAGCATGTCATGATGAAAAAAGTTTCTTAGTAACGATTTTATTAACTCCTTCAATCACAAATCCAGGACCTCAGACTGTATGTGATTCTTATACGCTTCCGACTATTACAGGAACAAATCTATCTGGTGGACAAAAATACTATAACAACTCTCAAGCATCAAGTGGAACTCAAATAACTGGTCCAATTACAACAACTCAAACGGTTTGGATCTATGATATTCAAGGAACATGTCCTAATGAAAGAAGCTTCCTTGTAACAGTTAATCATACTCCTTCCATCACTAATCCTGGAGCTCAAACAGTTTGTGATTCTTATACACTTCCCGTTATTTCTGGAACAAATTTAACTGGTGGACAAAAATTTTATAATAATTCACAAGCATCTAGTGGAACACAACTTACTGGACCTATTACAACTACACAGACGGTATGGATATATGATGTTCAAGGAACATGTAAAGATGAGAAGAGCTTCTTGGTTACTATTAATCATACACCCTCAATTATTAATCCTGGAGCTCAAACAGTTTGTGATTCATACACTCTTCCAACGATTTCAGGAACGAATTTAACAGGTGGGCAAAAATTTTACAATAATTCACACGCCTTAAGTGGCATTCAAGTTACGGGACCTATTACAAGTTCACAAACCTTATGGATATATGATGCAGATGGAGCATGTTCAGATGAAAAAAGCTTTTTAGTAACCGTTAATTTTACACCTTCAATTACTAACCCTGGAGCTCAAACAGTTTGTGACACATATACTTTACCAACAATTACTGGAACTCATCTTTCAGGAAATGAAAAATTCTACAATAACTCACAAGCCTTAGGTGGAACTCAAATTACTGGACCTATTACAAGTTCACAAACAATTTGGATTTACGATGCAAATGCAACTTGTACAAATGAAAAAAGCTTAGTTGTTACAGTAAATCATACTCCTTCAATAACTAATCCTGGAGCTCAAACGGTTTGTGATTCATACACTCTACCTACTATTTTAGGAACAAATTTAACTGGCGGTCAAAAATTTTATAATAATTCACACGCTTCAAGTGGTATTCAAATAACAGGTCCAATTACAAGTTCACAAACAGTTTGGATCTACGATGAACAAGGTTTATGTCACGACGAAAAAAGTTTTCTAGTCACAGTAAATTACACCCCTTCAATTACAAATCCTGGTCCACAAACTGTGTGTGATTCTTACACTCTACCTTCTATTACAGGAACAAACTTATCAGGTAATCAGAAATTTTACACTAATTCTCAAGCTGCTGGAGGAACCGTAATTGCAGGTCCTATTACAACATCACAAACGGTTTGGATGTATGATGCAAACGCAACTTGTACCAATGAAAAAAACTATATCATTACCGTAAATCATACTCCTTCAATAACTAATCCTGGAGCTCAAACAGCTTGTGACACATATACACTACCAACTATTAGTGGAACAAATCTAACTGGCGGAGAAAAATATTACAATAATAGTCAAGCATCAAGTGGAATACAAATATCAGGACCAATTACATCCTCTCAAACTGTTTGGATGTATGATGTTGACGGAGCATGTTCAAACGAAAAAAGCTTTGTTGTAACAATAAACTACACACCTTCGATAACAAATCCAGGAGCTCAAACCGTATGTGATTCATATACATTACCTTCAATAATAGGAACTCACCTTTCTGGTAATCAAAAATATTATAACAATTCACATTCAGCAGGTGGAGTTCAAATTACAGGACCAATTACTTCAACTCAAACTGTATGGATATATGATGCAAATGCAACTTGTTCAGATGAGAAAAGTTTTCTAGTTACTGTAAACTTAACACCAAACATTACAAATCCAGGTAATCAAGTTGTGTGTGATTCATATCTATTACCAACTATTACTGGTACAAATTTATCAGGTAATGAGAAATATTTCAATAATACACAATTAGCAGGTGGATTATCAATTTCAGGATCTATTACAACAACTCAAACGGTCTGGCTATATGACGCAAACGGTGCTTGTTCGAATGAAAAAAGTTATATCGTAACTGTTCATCATACCCCTAACCTTGTAAATACGGGTAATCAAACGGTTTGTGACTCATACCCTTTACCTACTATAACAGGAACAAATTTATCAGGTAATCAAAAATATTATAATAACTCTAAAGCTCTTGGTGGATTGGCAATAACAGGTCCTATAACATATAGCCAACCTGTTTGGATTTATGACGCAGATGGTGCTTGTACAGATGAAAAAAGTTTTATTATAACAATTAATTATACACCGTCAATTACAAATCCAGGTAATCAAACTTTTTGTGATTCTTATTCATTAACTCCAATCACTGGTGCACATTTATCTGGTAACCAAAAATATTATAATAAATCACAAGCACTTGGGGGAACTCAAATCTCTGGAACCATTAATACGACTCAAACAGTTTGGATTTATGACAATAATGGAACATGTTCAGATGAAGAACAATTCTTAATTACCATTTATCATACACCATCAATAACAAACCCTGGACCTCAGACTGTTTGTGATTCATATATGCTTCCAGTTATTACAGGAACAAATTTAACAGGAGGTCAAAAATATTACAACAACTCACATGCTTTAAATGGAAGTCCTATATCAGGTTCAATTACATTAACTCAAACAGTATGGGTATATGATATTGATGGAATTTGTCCAAACGAAAAAAGTTTCTTAGTAACAGTAAATCACACTCCTAACATTACAAATACAGGAAATCAAACTGTATGTGATTCATATACACTTCCTACTATAACAGGAGTAAATCTTACAGGAGGTCAAAAATATTATACTAACTCTCAAGCATCTAGTGGTTCTCCAATTAGTGGTTCAATTTCAACTTCTCAAACTATTTGGATGTTTGACAAAGATGGAGCATGTTCAAATGAGAAAAGTTTTACTATTACAATAAATCATACACCAAACTACGTTAACCCAGGACCTCAAATAGTATGTGACAATTATCTATTACCTACAATAACAGGAACAAATCTTTCTGGTAATCAAAATTATTATACAAACAGTCAAATTAATGGAGGCAGTGTGATTTCAGGAAATCTTACAACTACACAAACAATTTGGATATATGATATAAATGGAAATTGTCCGAATGAAAAAAGTTTCTTGGTAACTGTAAATCACACTCCATCGTTGGTAAATCCAGGAAACCATACAGTGTGTGATAGTTATGCTTTACCATTAATTACAGGTACAAATCTCTCAGGAAATGAAAAATATTACACAAAATCTCAAGCGTTAAGTGGAACACCAATAAATGGATCGATAAACCTTACACAAACCGTATGGATTTACGATGCACAAGGAAGTTGTTCTGATGAAACAAGTTTTATAATTACTGTCAATCATACTCCAAACCTTACAAACCCAGGAAATCAAACAGTGTGTGATTCATATTTACTCCCTGTAATTTCAGGAGTTAATCTAACTGGGAAAGAAAAATTTTACACTAATTCTCAAGCTTCTGGAGGTAGTCCTATTTTCGGAGTGTTGACTAATAGTCAAACTATTTGGATGTATGATATTGATGGAGCATGTTTTGATGAAAAAAGTTTTGATTTGGTAGTAAACATGACTCCAACAATAAAATTCACTCCGGACAAATTTACAGGTTGTGTACCATTGACTGTAACATTTAAAAATAATTCAACACCTGTAAGTGATTTAGTAACTTGGGATTTTGGAGATGGTAACTCATCTACTTCGTCAATAGAAACTAACGAAATCACACATACTTTTACAACTGCAAATTGTTTTAATGTTAAATTAACAGCTACATCAAAAGGATGTACAAACAATTTAAAAATGACAGATTTAATTTGCACTTACCCTATCCCAAAAGCATCATTTATTGTAGATCAGGAAAGAGTTTCAATATTAAACCCTGTTATTAATTTCACAAATACATCATCATTAGCAACCTCTTATAATTGGTATTTTGGAGATGGTAAAGAAAGTTTCCAAAAAAACCCTTCAAACGAATTCCCAGCTAACAAAGGAAGTTATCAAACAATATTAATTGCATCATCTGCTAATGGATGTAAAGACACAGCATCTAGATTCATCGAAATTTATGATGAATTAATATTCTATGTTCCAAACACATTCACACCAGATGACGATGATTACAATCAAGTTTTCACACCTGTTTTCAATGCTGGATATGATCCTGAAAATTTCACTATGTATATATTTGACAGATGGGGAGAAATAGTATTTGAAACACATGATTCTTCAATAGGATGGGCAGGTTTACTTGGAAAAGAAGAAAAAATGAAATGCCAAGATGGTTTATACATTTGGAAAATCTCTTATAAAGAGAACAAATCAGGTAATATGAAAACTGTGGTTGGAAATGTTATTTTAGCAAGGTAGTTCTCTTTTATTTCGCTCGATTAAATCCATAACCTATATTTCTAAATTGTAATTTAATTATAAGGCTAAAAAGTCAAAATAACATTGAAAAAATATTCTTAGAATCGAATTTACTTATTAGAAAATTCGATTCTAATTTTAACTTCAAGTTTCAACTGAGAAAGATATTTTATCTCTAATACAATTTTGTAAAGAAAAGATAATTACTAATTTTGATTCTTTAAAATTTAAAGAATCTACTGGATATCACCAAATTTGCTTTTTTCTTTAAATATAATTTGAAATTAAACTATAATTAAATGAGAAAAGTTATCCTTTTAATAACTATTACAATTACCTTATTTGTAAATAAATTAAGTTACGCTCAAACTCCAAAAATAGATTGGCAAAAATGTTATGGTGGTTCAAATTATGATCAAGGAATTGATATAACATCTACAAGTGATGGAGGATATATTGCAGTAGGATCCTCTTCTTCTAACAATAAAGATGTCACAATTAATAATGGTAGTGATGATTATTGGATTGTTAAAATAAATTCACAAGGTATAATTGAATGGCAAAGAACTCTTGGAGGCACAGCATTAGATGTAGCAAATAGTATTCAACAAACAGCTGATGGTGCATATATTGTAGCAGGATTTTCAAGTTCAAACAATGGTGATGTTACTAGTAATAGTGGATCAATAGATTATTGGATTATTAAGCTAAATTCATCAGGTTCGATTAGTTGGCAAAAATCTTATGGAGGATCTAAACAAAGTGTAGCTAATTGTATTAAGCAAACTTCAGATCTTGGATATATAATTGCTGGAAGTACATATGCAAATGATGGAGATGTTACGAATCATAAAGATTCTTCTGATTATTGGATAGTAAAAACGAATAGTGTCGGAACAATTCAATGGGAAAAAACATTTGGTGGTAATGGGAAAGAAGAAGCAACTTATATTGAACAAACTTCAGATGATGGTTATATAATAACTGGATTTACACATTCAAATGACCTTGATGTAACTAATAATCATGGTAAATATGATTATTGGGTAATTAAAATTAATTCTAGTGGAATTTTAGAATGGCAAAAAACATTTGGTGGAACTGACGATGATAAATCTTATTACGTAAAACAAACAACAACTGGTGAATTTATTGTAGCCGGTTACACTTCATCTACTAATGGCAATGTAACCGTAAATAATGGAAAATCTGATTATTGGATTGTTAAACTTGATGTATCAGGTAATTTGATTTGGCAAAAATCATTTGGTGGTAATAACGATGATTATGCTAATAGCATCGAGGAAACTTCAGATAAAAATTATATTATCTCGGGAACTTCCTCATCAATAAATGGAAATATTACAATGTCTCACGGAGGAAAAGATTGTTGGATTGTTAAAATTAATGTCAATGGAGGTATTATTTGGCAAAAATCAATTGGAGGCACAAACGATGAGCATGCATTTAAAATAACTCAGACGACTGATGAAAATTATATTTTAATCGGCGATACTCAATCAACCAATAGTGATATTTCAGAAAATAAAGGAATGATGGATTTTTTGGTTGTTAAATTAACTTCAGAATATGCAGGAATTGAAACGGTTGAAATAGATAATAGTTTTAATATTTCACCTAACCCAGCAAATAATGTTTTAAAACTTTCATCAGATTTGCCAATTTCAAAGTTTCAAATTTTAGATTTAAATGGAAGAATATTAAATGAAATACTAGATGAAGATTATTCAAATTCTTTCGTAATTGATCTTACTAATTTTATTGTTGGTTCTTATTTTATAGAATTAGTAAGTGATAAGAAGGTAATAAGAAAATGTTTTATGAAGATTTAATAATAAATGTATGAATTCAATTTACTTTAAAGTATTTAGATTGGCGTGTTTGTGTGTTTTTTGTGTAAACGCTACATTTTCTCAGAAACCAATAGTTGAATGGACTAAAAGCTACGGTGGTGATGGTACTGATATTTCAACAGTTGTTAGGCAAACGACTGATGGGTATATTATTGGAGGTTATACTATGTCAGAAAATGGTGATATTACAAATGGAAATTATTCATATGTTGATATCAATTACTGGATAATTAAAACTTCTTCAAATGGTTCGATACAATGGCAAAAAAAATTGGTGGTTCTGAAACAGATATAGTAACAGATTTAAAAGTAACTTCTGACAATGGTTGTATAGTTACTGGATATACTAAATCAAATGATTACGATGTAACAAATAAATTAGATAATTTAGAAGATTATTGGATTTTAAAATTAAATTCAAATGGAGTTATTGAATGGCAAAAAAGTATTGATAATCAAAATTCTATTGATAAATCAACAAGTATAGATTTAATTGGAACTGACGGTTATATTGTTGTAGGAAACTCAATGTATGACATTTTTATTTTAAAACTTGACTTATTAGGTAATATTATTTGGAAAAAACAATTTGGAGGATCCAAAGAAGATCTAGTAAATTCTGTTAATTACACTAAAGATGGTGGATTTATTTTAGCTGGAGCAACTGAATCTTTTGATGGAGATATTACAAATAATCATGGGTATTTTGATTATTGGATTTTAAAGTTGAATGAATTTGGTGAAATTGAATGGCAAAAAACATACGGAGGTTCTGGTTCTGATCTTGCAAGAAGTATTAGTCAAACAATTGATGGTGGGTTTATTATTGCTGGCACAACAGAATCTTATGACGGAGACATAGCTAATAATCAAGGATTTAACGATGTATGGGTTATTAAACTTTCACAATTAGGTGAAATTGAATGGCAAAAATCATTTGGGAGTATAGATAATGAATTAGTAACATGCATTATTCAATCTAAAGATGAAGGTTATGTTTTTTGCAGTCTTGTTAATCAATTCGGAATTGCTTCAGGTAACATATCTGGATTAAAAAAAGAAATTGATTATTGGGTGGTGAAATTAGATAAACAAGGTAATATTATTTGGGAAAATTGTTATGGTGGTAATGGAATAGATAAACCGTATTGTATACAACAAACGAAAGATTTAGGTTTTGTTATTTCTGGATCTTCTACTTCAAATGATGGTGATGCAATAAACAATCATGGGGGTGAAGATTATTTCATTGTTAAATTATCAGCTGAAGCATCTGGGATTTCAGACTTAAAATCAAATTATGAAATTTTTTCACTTTATCCCAATCCATTCAAGAATGAAATAAATATAAATTCAACACAAAAAATTGATATGTTAGAAATTATAGATATTCATGGGGGTAGGATTAATATTAAAACTGAAAATAAAATAGACAACTTAATTTCAATTGATTTAGATAATTTAGATAAAGGTTTTTATATTTTAGAATTAGAAATTGATACTAAAATATATAAGAGAAAAATAATAAAGAATTAAATGTAAAATTTGATTCTTAGCTTATTATGATTAGTAAATGACACAAATTTTAGTGGATTTGAAAAAAATGTTTTTTATAAAAAAAAGCGATTAGAATTTCTCTAATCGCTTTTTCACTTTCTTATTTTATAATATTGACATAGCCAACGATTTCTTTATGTGAATCATTTGCTTTTAGCTTGAATTCAATTTTCCAAGTGTAAGTTCCTACTTGAACAGATTCTCCATCTTTACCAAGTCTTCCATCCCACCCTATTTCACTATCATATGACTCGAATATAATTTCACCCCATCTATTAAACAAAGTTAAATGATAACTTTCAGGAGTAAAACCTGATGTAAATATAGGCTTAAACGTTTGATTGAAATCATCTCCATCTGGAGTAAAGGTATTCGGAACAAAATATAAAAGTTCTTCATTTACAACAATAATTTTGCTAGTTGTATCTCTACATCCTTTATTTGATGTTGCTATTAAAACAACCAATTGTTTACTTTGCTCTTTGTCAGGGAAAATATGGTCAGGGCTTATCTCTCCACTCACACCTCCATCGTTAAACACCCAACTATAACTAATTGCTCCTTCTGAAGAATTGATCATTTTACTTTCTGGATTAATCGTTGTAACTACTGCTGGTGTTGGAACAAAATCTGCTTTTGGTCTTGGATTTATAACAACATTAACAGGTAATATTGTTGAACATCCATTTTGCGTGTTTTTAAGGTAATAGGTACCTGAGTATTTTATCATATTAGGAGTAACTAATGCTAATGTTCCTGTTGGATTTGAACAATAGGCAATTATTCCTGCTCCACTTCCCAAAGCTATTTTCGGATCTGTTAAATCAATCATTTCTGGTTCACACACTTCCGCAGGATTAGTTATAACTAAAACAGGAGGAGTATTTACCGTCACATTCACTGATGCTATATTTGTACAATTCCCTGTTGCTGTAGACTTTA
>CANCEQ010000048.1 GCA_947375085.1 Flavobacteriales bacterium | reverse complement strand
TAAACACCTATCGAGTTGAGATTGATACTGAATCATTCGATGAAGCGATGAGTTATTTAAATAACTCAAAAGTAATCTCGCCTATTACAAAATACACTACTGAGAAAATCCACCCATTTGAATGGGATTTAGTTGCTTATATTAATTCGCAGGAGATTTATATCGATGACATTTGTCCAAATATCCCGCTAATTGATGCTGATGCAAGCTTAGGTAAAATGGTAGATTGGAAAGAGGTTGATCAATTGTTTTTGGATGCTGGGGTTTATTAGATTTATTGAATTTTAAAGATTAATCATTTTTATTTTGTTAATTCTAACTGTCGTTTAAGGTTTTTAAACTTTTTGAGTAATATTTTGGAAACTTATTTAAAGGAAAGGAAACCAATTAAATACCAGAAATAGGAAGCAAGAAAAATATTAAAGAATCTAAAACATTTAGGATTGCCTGTCTACAGACCTATAAATTTCTACTCCATCACCAATGAAAATTCTACCTTGTACACCTGACAATTGTCTAAATCCTTCTGATTCATATTTTTTGACAATGACTTTTTTAGCATACAAATTATTAGATTTATTATAAACCTGACATTTATTCTTTTCTAATAGATCCCATTGCATAAATTGAAGTGACTTAGGAAACTGTTTTAAATATTCAAGCATTTCATTGGAACAATCTGCATTGAATTCATCGTTAATCATTACTGCGTCTATTGAGTCATTGCTTTTCGATACTTCCAGTTCAACATCATTCATCAATTGTTTATCTTGACTATCATTAAACTTAACGATTCTATGTTGTAAGTACTTTTTAAAATGTAAAAATTCCGTATAAATGATAAACTGTTCATCTTCAAACAATTTAATGCGTGTTTTATTTTTCTCTATTTGCTGAGGTATTATTTTTTCACGAACAAAATACTGTTTTATCTTATCGACTATTGACATTATTTTCAGCTTAAAATTCAACTACAAATTTCTTAGGGACTTTTTCCCAATATGGCTGTGTAGAAACGTATACTTTATTATTATTTTTATCTAACTTAATATCAGTTTTCGCTCTATCTGACAGCCCGTTATGTCTCAAAAAATTGATCAGTAATTGTTTGTATTTATTACCATTACCTACAAAATCTCTAATTTCAAATTTCACAAATAATAAGTCTGAAAAAACACCTGAACCACCACCCGATTCGTAAAATTCCAGCACATGTACATTATTGTTGAGCATACCCAACCAATTGTAACCAATCTTACCTCCTTCAAAATCTATATCAATATAACCATCTGCATCTTTTTTTAGAGTATCAACATCTCCAAACTGATTTGTTCCGTGATTAGCAGAGAGTAAATCTATGCTCATTATGGACGGTCTTGAATCCGACATCCAAGGAATAAATTGGTATAAAACTTTAGGATTGATTGGTAATCCACGAAATGTAAAATGATTATTGGCTTCTTCTAAATCGGAAATAGTTACTTCTTTCAAATCGTCAACATCTTGTGATCGTAAGGTGTCGTTTTTGTATTCTTTGGAATCAAATATTTCTTTCTGTTCAATTTTTTTTAACTCAGTAACAGATTTATTTTTTTTATGACTTTTACCTCCACAAGAAAACAATATGAATATTGTTAATACTAAAATTATCTTTGACATAATATGTTCATTTGTTTTTTAAATGGTTTTTCAGAAAATTACAATTGGTAAAATAAAGATATTAATAAACTTCAACACTATCACAGGTTATAATTTCTTTATTAGCTCTAATCAATTTATGTGTTATTTTCTCCCAAGTTCCTTTTTCTCTATAGTTTAAAAGCTGAACTTCTTTAGAGTGATTAAATAATAGTTTGTTGTTTTTACAAGTGTAATACTCCCAAATTTCAAACTGTGAGCCTTCTCTATAATGTTTAATAATAAACCTCTTATTTGTATCAATAAAGTAATTACCGTTTAAAAATTTACTTTCGTAAACAAACTCACCCTTCATAGGATTATAAAACCAAATTCGATATGACGTATTACCTGTTGCACCTGCATCATATAATATGCTAATATCCTTATATCCATCAAAATTCCAATCAATTAATTCTAGAGAATAACAATCGCCATCATAGTTAATTGTTTGGACTAATTTATTTGACTTATAGATATTTAATTTACTTAATTCAGCCACTAATCTTCCCGCTTTAGGTATAATTGAATATTCTAAAGAATCAATTATCGATTTCCATTTCAGCTCTTTCGGAATCGGGACTGGTAAACCGTTATTTAAAGTATAAAAATAATCAACTTCAAGGTCGTCTGTTCTTTCTAACTCTGCTCTTAATCGTTGATTTTTAATCTTTAATTCTTCAATCTTTTTAATACTATCATTGTAATCAGTAGTTTTTATATCAACATTACTTGAATTATTTTTATCATCATTCGAGCAGGATGAAAAAACAACTAGAAATAGAGAAAAGATTATTTTATACTTCATCTACTTTTTATTGCTCTTTTTAGATTCAATAATTGTAGTTAATATTAATCCTACACCAACAATTACATCAACAATATTCCATAATTCTCTTCCTAAAGAAATTTTAATAAAAGGTTGAAATAAAAGAGCTAAAACAACATAAATAATTGTCTGATTATTAAGTTTTTCTTCATTTGACACATAAGCTAAATACCCAAATACTATACAACTTGAAAATCTCACAAATTGATAATAACCGTATGACATATCTGCTAGACAGAGGAAAAGTAGAATTGATAATATGATTTTAATTATAGATTTCATTTAATAATATTTAATGTAATAAAATCCTGTATTTAGTATTCCAAAACTCCAATACTTTTTACCTTCAGCAGTAATACCAAATCTAAAGCCAAAGAAACCTATACTAGATCCAACTCCATTTTTTGAAAAAGTTGTTTTAATAGGTCCAATATTTTTCACTTTTCTAAATCGCCAAGACATAAATTATGAGTTTAAATTTTTAAATTCTTCAATTTTCTTTTTTGCAATTAGGTTTTGTGCGCTAGCTATCTCAATTAAAATTTCTTTGTGAAGTTCATTCTCAATTTTATTTCTTTCATTTATTTGTTCTTGTTCATATTTGTAGTCCATATCTCGCAAAATCTTTTGCTGCCCCAAATAGCCTTCCGTTTTTTGTAATAAATCTTTTTCTAAATCTTTTTCTTTTTGATAAATGGCTCTATCATAAGCACCTATAGGGGTAGCCATTTTAGCAATTGTAGGTAGAATTTCAATAACAAAAAATAAAATACGTATTAACCATAAAATAAAAAACATGGTTGCTCCTTCAGGATCATGTTCTTCAACCCAAACTGCTTTATTACTTATTTTTTCATTAGATGATTTGTTATTTTCTATTTTATGTTGAAGCACCTTTTTAGTTGGTCTTGCTAAATCTTCTAAAACCATGAAATTAAAAATAAAACTATTATTGTGTTTATTAATAATACTGTCTGATTCTTTAGCTATTTCATCAACATTTTTTTCACCTTTTCTTATTTTTTTTGTAATTTCTTTTTTATCATTTTCTAAACCTAACTGTTCACTTTTTAATTCCTGAAACCATTTTTTTATATAAGCATTTCTTAAACCTAATTTTATTTTATAATTTTCATAACTTATTTTTGTCTTTTTTTCTTGATTTTCATATCTAGCTATTATTTTCTGATATTTATCATATTCAGTTGAATAAAAATTCCTTTGCCCTGTATTATTAATATAATCTACCTCTTTCTCAGCTTTGTTTTTTTTGGACAATAAGCTGTTTAATTTACTTTTTTCACTTAAATATTTGGTCTCAGTTTGTTTGTATGTTTTTTTTATTTGATCATATTCTGGATCTCCATTAGGTTCTTTTAAAGACAGTTTTTCATCAATTTTCTCAATATCATTTTTTAAATTATTCTCATTCTCTTGTTTACCTTCAATATCTTGAATTTGTTGTTGACCATACATAACTTTAAGAGTCTTGTTTTGAGTAAATTCTCTTTTATGTATATCTATATTATCTTTAAATATTAATAATTCTAAAGGTATTGAAATTATAAAAGCAATTAAAAGTGATAGTACAGCCCTAGTGAAAAATGGTGCCCAAAATTTTTGATTTTCTTTGGTTGGATCTTTTTTCATTGTGACAACCATACTTCTATCAATACTAAAAATCAATGCACTCCAAATTATTCCAAAAGTTATTGCAACAGTGTAACTTTCCCCAAAATAATATCCAGCGTAACTACCCGAAAAAAAGGCTAATAAAGTAGTCATAAAAATAGTGAATCCTATACCTGCTTGACGATTAAAATCAGTAGGGCATTCTTTTAATATACTTATTTCTGCCCCAGACAAAAGCCAGAAAAAATATTGTGTTTTCGAATAATAATATTTTTCTTTAATTTTTAACTTGCTCATAAACTTTATTGTATTTATTATAGATGGAATTTTTAGATTGTAATTTAATTATAATTGGGTAGATAAAAACAAAAAGATGAATCATTACCAAAGACAAAAACATAATCAACATAATTCCACCTCCTTCATTTTCAAAGATAAACTTTAAACCATAATTCATTTTTTGAACAAAACTTAAATCTGTTAAACCAGTTACTTTATAGTATTCAAAAAGAATTTCATTTTTGAATGAAAACAAGACAAGTGGAATTGGGTTAATGATTGCTATTAAGCAATTAATAGTATATAAAGTAATAAGATTTGGTATAGAAATATTTTTATTCAAAAACATCAAACTACTTCTATGAAAGAAAGAATGAAACCAGCAAAATATTAAACCTAAAAAAATGGCAAAAAAAACAATTTCATCTACTACAAGAGTATAAAAAATTATTTGACCAAGAAAAATGAAAAGATATTGAAATATAAAAAAAGCACCAATCCCTTCATATTCACTTTGGTTTAAAATGGAATAGGACATGACTTTAATTTTAAAACCTGCCAAATGAAGAAGTTTTTTTTGGAATAAATTCATTTTTTTAAATTTAAAATTGATTTTAAACTTGAAAATAATCCAACTTTTTTCTTCGATTTCATAATGTTTTCAAATTCAATAGCTGTAGATTGAATAATATCTAATTCTAATTGCTTGAAATCAAAATTTAATTGAGGTATAATTCTATTTCCATTTTGAATAAATGAATTTATTTTTGGCATTATTGGAAGTTTTTGTACATCAACAATAATTTTATCTGATTTAATTTGAAATAAATCATTTTTTGCAACTAGTTCATAAACGGATTTTATTTTTGGAAATAATTCAATCTCATTTTTACCTGTAACATCTATTTTCTCATTTCCATTTGTAATTAATTCTAAATTAGAATTATTGATTACTTTCCAAGTTATTTTTACAGGTAAAGTTTCTAATACAAAGTTTAAATCTGTTTGAAAATTTTCAATATTAACTTTATCAAATACCTGTATATCAAGTGTTTTTATTTCAGTTGTTTTTTTATCTAATGCCGTTATTTTTAATTCAAAAGTAAAGTTTTCAATCGGACTTAATTCAATATCGTCTTTAAATTCAACTTTAGTATAATTCTTATTATTTTTAATTTCAACTAAATGTACATTTTCAATATTCCAATTAAACTTTACTTTTTCACCTTTTTTAATTTTAGTTCTACTAGACTTAAAAAATTTAATATCAGGTAAAGGCAAAACTTCAATTGTTAATTCTTCTTCAACTTTACCAAAAGCATTTTTAGCAGTTAATTTGTAAGTTGTAGTTTGAGTTGGTGATATGTTTAAAGATTTTTTATTTGTTACATCTCCTATTCCATTATTAAAAACAATATTATCTATATTCTCAATATCCCAAATTAAATCAACTGATTTACCATATAAAATTTCGTTTCTACTTGCTTCATATTTATTAAGTTTTGGTTTAGTTAAATAATTTTCAAATGATATTAAATTTAAGTAATTTCTCTCTTTTAAATATCCTAATAAGACTCTTAAAAGACTTTTAATAGAATTAGAAAGTATTTGTAAATCTTTAAAAATTTCTGAGTTTTCTAAATCAACAAAATCGTTTTCTGTAAACAATAAATAATTAGTTTGTTTAACTTCATATTTATTCCAAAGTTCGTTATTTTCAGCCAAAGCCAAAATAGATATATAGATAACCAATTCCGAAAAAAAATCTGCTTTTAATGATGTTTTCCCTGCTTTAAATCTAGAAGGATGCTGATAACCTTTTAAACCTGTTACCAATTCTTTTTGTCCTTCTATCTCAGGTGTACAAATTGAATCGTAATCTATTAGTTTTATATTTCCATTTTTTTCTATTAATATATTTCCTTCTTGTAAATCACCATGCGAAATTTTGTTTTTTCTCAAAATTTCGCACATGATTAAAAAGTTATTTGCTAGTAACGTTAATTGATTTTTGTTTTTTAAATTTTCTTCAATAAATTCTTTGAGTAATTTTCCTTCTAGCCATTCCATCCGAATGGTGTCTAAGTATGTACCATTTACTAATATCCCTTTTTGATCATAAATAAAATCAGCAAAGTAGGGTAGTTTTTTTTCAGATATATATTTTGATATTTCCCTATAACGATCTGAATGCTCACCTATCGGTACATGCCAAACTCTTAATGCCCATTTTTTATTTTTATGTTCTAACTGAAACACCATATTGAAACCACCAACAAATGCGAAAGGAGTTCCATTTGAATTAATTTTCGGCTTTGCACCTTCTAATTCAGATATTTTTAAAAAAATATCTGAATTTTTTATAGAGGTTATTATGTCTTGTTTACTTATTGACATTCTTAAAATTTATCAGATATAGATTTAACCTTGTTACTTTTTATTAATGGTTGAGATTCTTCTGGCTTATCCCATTTTGCCATAATTTTTTCAATAGGCAAAAGTGTTACTTCGTTTCCTTTTATTGCAAAACCATATTGAGGCTTTATACTTTCAAACTTATCTGAAAACTTAGAGATTATACTCGGTTGATTTTGTATTACAATAATATTTTCGTCATTCATCCTTGCTTTGAATGTCCAGTTATATGAACCAGTTATTACTGATTTGTTGTCAATTATGCAAAACTTATTGTGCATTAGTTTATCTGTCGCTGAATCATTTATGTTACCTATATAACCAACATCCCCATTGTTTTGAAGTAAAGCTTTAAAATCAACTTTTGATTTTTTGTTAAACTCGTGATTTGCGATAATTACATATACTGAAACACCTTTTTTCTGAACTTTAAGAATTGAATTGTAAATATCAACATCCGTAAACCAAGCCACGCATATCTTTAAATCACTTTCAGCTTGCGAAATGTGTTTTATTATTTGGATATGAATATTTTCGAAATGTACTTCAATCATTTTCTAGAACTTATTTGTAATGTCTTCAGAGTTTGGTAGTATTATTGGTTTATTTTCTGGTTTATTGGGTTGTCTATCCCATTTCGATGAAATTTTATATTTTGCAGCTTCAAGTTTATCAATTAAAAGTTCCTCTAATGGTTGCAAATGCATTATGTCAGTTTTATTCAGTTGCTCTTTCAATCGTTGAGCTAATTCTTTTATCGTTTCATTTGATGATAATAAAAGATTATTAATGACTTCAGAGTTTTGGGGGATATTAAAATCCTCTTTTGAAAAAAGCAAATCTTCTGTTTCGTAATATTTATTCCATAAATTAGGATATTCATCAAAAGCTATCAGTGATAGATAGATTACTAATTCAGAGAAATAGTCAAGTTTATGGTTAATGAATTTATTTTGATTTCGAGACGGATGTTGATAGCCTGGAAGACCTTTTATTTCATCTGTCATACCTTCAAGTGGTTTGATAAACATTGAATCGTAATCAATGATAATTAAACTACCATCTTCTTTGACAAGAATATTTCCGTGTTGTAAATCACCGTGAGCTATATTTTCTTTATGAAAATATTCTACCATCTGTTTAAAGTTGTTTGCAATTTGGGGAAGAATTGATTTTAAGCTAGAAATATTATCATTGATATATTCTTTGAGTGGCTTTCCATCAACCCAATCCATCAAAACAACTGGATATATTGAGCCACTAATTAGTATGGCATCATCCAAGTATTTAAAGTCGCAGAAATAAGGGTTATTCAAGGAATTTAAATAAATCGAAATTTCTTGACTTCTCTTTTTGGCATCACCAATATCTGCAATCCAGCAACGAACAGCTACTTTTTTTAAATCTTTAGTATGAAAAGGGAATACAGTAGTATAACCACCTGAATATTGAATAATTCGTGAACCTTTTTGAATTACAGAACCACCAATAAGTTCATTTGCTTTGAAACTTACGTGGGGATTTCTCATTGCGGTAACTATGTCTGTTCTTGAAGGATATGCCATAATTTAAAATTTATCAAAAATATTCTTCACCTGAGAATCAACCTTAGGTTGTTCTTTTGGCTCTAACTTCTCAGGTTCAATTTTTTCGCTTTTGGCTTCTTCTTCAATCTTTTTCTTATCTATTTCTTCATTTATATCATTTACGGTATTTTGATTTTCTGCTATTGTTGTATCTAAAGCACTTGGTTCTTCGGTAGTAGGCTCTTCTAGTTGTTTTATGGTTGGTTTCTCAATACCTTCTGTTTCTGCACTTGTCTTCTCTTCAGGTAATTCAGTTTCTTCATTCTCCTCTTTTTCTTTTCCTGAAAAGAAACCTTTTACTTTTGAAATTATACCTTCTTTAGTAGGCTCTTCATTAGTTATATTGGCAAGACTTTGAGCTGTTGGCGATTCACTTTGTGAAATTTCTAATTCATTAGACTTCTGAATTTCTCCTGCTTTTTCATGTTTTTTTTTTTCTTCTTCATGGTTTTCCTGTTTGATTTTTTCTTTTTCAGCTTCCTGTTTAGTTATCAAATCATTTAAGAGAGTTACTTGAATTTCTGGGTACTCAATACCATTTTTTTCTACTTCTGACAGCTCAATACATAGAATAGCACAATCATCATTTGTTAATTGGTTATCGTCAATTGCTTGAGTTGTAAATCTTTCGAAGTCTTCTTGTGATTTCCATACTGATATTTTTCCGATTGCTTTTTCCCCTTCATTTATAAACCATTCAGCCAAAGCATCAGTCATCAAATAAAAAGTACCATTTTTGAGATCATCACTTATTTCAACAGGTCTTCCTTTATGGAAATCTCCTATACTTGTCAGATAATCAGGAAAATTGTCAAAAACAATTGTTTCGGCTTTACTAGATAATTTTAACAACTCTTTTTGATAGTCTTTGAATCCATTAGGCACAAAAAACAAGAAACTATCACCTAAAGCCGAGGCAGACCACTTTTTTTCTTTTTCAAAAAATTGTAAACCAACAAATGTGGCTAAGGCAGGGTCTTTTCTATTATACTGTGATTTAGTAAACCACTTAGTATCGGGTAAACTAACTATTTCATCTATTCTTAATTGCCATTCTTCCTGACAAACTTTAATGAGTTCATATTCATTCAAGTCTGTTCTTTTGACAAACTGAGTAACCAATATTTCTGACCATACTTTTGGAAAAAATGATTTAGAAACCCCATCAGAGACCGAAAACCTATGACTGTTTTCATTTATTTCATAATTATCAGCACAATCGGTAAAGTGTTCTGCACTTTTACAAGTTATAAATCCTTTAATAGAAACCTTCATTCATAACAGATTTTTATGATTACTCCTTTTTTATGATTTATGATATTCTGTCGGTACCTCCCGATGATCCAAAATTTATAAACTTAATTAGAGTTTCAGGACCTGCATTAGAAACAAAACCTCTTGAATCTTCATTCGTTACAAACTCGTGTTTTCTTGCAGCATCTCTATAATTTTCAGGTACTTTACTTGATATTTTGAATAGTAATTTTCCTTCCTCATCTAAAATTTTGCTTTCATTTGATTCAAACTTAGATTCTATAAAAGGTGACTGTCCAAGATGAACATTGAAAATAATAGGATTACCGTCATTAGTATTAACATTCATAATTGAGTTCACTACAGAAATTGTTTTTTCTACATCTTTAATTGCATTTATTCCAGTGTAAGGAAGACCATCTGAAACGTTGATAATTACAGGTGCAGGGTTTTCTGGTTTTTTACTAATCCAACCTTCAATTAGTTGCTTCGCAAAATCAAATGCTTCTCCCATTGGAGTTAATCCATTTCTCGGAGATGTTGGCTCTAAATAAATTGCCATTTCTTCTTCAATTTCTACTAAACCACCTGCTCCATCAGAAATCTTCTTTTTAACTTTTTCAATCCTTAATGGACTATCTGCAAAAGCACTCAAATAATCAGAGCGAATATCATCAACAGAAGCTCCACCCTGACCACCATAACCAATAATAGAGATAAATACTCTATCTTTAATTTTATCTCCTGCACTATTTGTGAAAATTAAATCATTTATGGTTCTATTTATTACAAGAGCTGTAAATTCTGCTTTGTTTTTACCTCCTGTATAGTCTTCACCCATTGAACCTGATTGGTCAACAAGGAAAATAATATAACCAGGTGTTGCTGAGCTCCATTGCTTTGAATTATTCATATCATTTATATTTTAATTATTTTAATTTAGGATTCTCCCCATACTCATTAATCTCTTGCTCTCCTTCAACAAAAATTAACCAAAAGCCATAAAAAGGAATTAATTGCCACCATCCGCTATTACCAAGATCATGACATCTTTTAGCTCCTTGCGCCCAGAAAAACCAGTATAGTGGAATTAATAATAAATATACCATTCCAGCTGGCAAACCAGTAATTCCGATGATTAATCCAGAAATAAAAGCACCAACAAAAAGAATTATAAAACTCAAGCCATATTCAGTTCTACGAATACGACCTTCAAAGGAAAATGGATTTTTAAACATTGTGTTTGATGTAAATAGTTAGTAAAAGTTAAGTTAATCGTTTATATGACAAACATAAAAAAAAATATTCAATAAATTAGGATAAAATATAAAGGTAAACGTTAAAATTTAAACATTGTTTTTCTTGCAATATTCACTTCTAATGACAACTAATTTGATCCTAAATCAATAAAGAAGAATTAATAAATCTATTTTAGCTATTTTGAATACTAACTTTCTTCTTTTTCAATTATTAATAATTCACGATTTAAAGGAATCCCATGAACCCCATTAGGTAATAATTGGATAAAATAATTCTGAGCCATCGAATCACCCAATTCCTTTTTTAACTTATTTTTGATTCTTGAAATTGTAGTATTCAACTCTCCCTCAAGATAATTGGAGAGTAATTTAATCGTGTTTTGCATTTCAATCAAACTTGCTCTTCCACTAACTTGACGATAATATTGTAATAATTCAATTTGATAATCTGACAACGAATTTAATGCGATACCATCTGGATACTTTATAAACAATAGATACAATGAAATTTCTTTAGGATTTAATCGTACTGCTAAATTACCAAAATCAATAAAATATATTTTTTTAGATTCTAAATCTGGTTTTATCCTGCTATCTTTGAATACAACTCCTGCCCTCTTTCGAAACATTAAATTTGAACGAATACCATCAAAAATTGAAAAAAGCTGATTTAAATAATGTGGTGGTAAATCACGTTCAGAAATTAAATTCATGCATTCCTCACAAACATCAGCTGTTCGCATTTTTAAAGTAATTTCTTTTTTATCTTGACAAAAATCATTCACGCAACCTAAAGCAGACAAATGAAACCCCTCAATTATTTCCCTTTGATTACGATACATCATTGATCGCAAAATCAAAGCAGCAACTTCGTATGAAATAGGAAAACGAATATCTGTATTCATCCCAAAAAACCAAGGCCAATCAGCTGTATGAATAAAGAAATTCTTAAATGAATCATCCATAAAGGCAAACCAATTCTTCTCATTGTATTCATTCGTTAATAAGAAGATTAATTCATCATCTTTTACACCATTATTATTTCTATACTCTTGAATTACTTCAAAGAAAGCATTCCATTCATAGTAGCTTTTTTTATAAGGAAAAATAGGTTTTTCATAGCTAGAATCATTTTCTCCATAAGAAATATTATAGCAAACCCTATCCTCTAAAATTGTAACTTTTTCTTGTTCTTCAAATGTTTCAGGATTAGGAAAAACCTTTTCACCATTAGGTAAAGGCAATACAACAACACCTCCTTGAACAAACTCTATCACCCCAGGATATGCTGATAATAAATTATATACATTTTCGAAATGATAATCCGAAAAATCAAACGTTCTTATTAAATGTACCTTCATAAATTACGTAATCCTCTAAAGTATTAAGAATCTTTTCGTTTATCAAAAAAACTTTCTTTTATTATTCCAATTTCCTTATTTGAAGAATAGCATTGCATCTGTTCATTAATTTCTTTAGACATATGAGAATAAGCTGATTTTTCAAAATTCATAACATTTTCCTGTTTAATATTTAACATTTTAGAGGTTTGAAAAGCATCAAAATCTGCTCCTAAAAAAGTAAAAGTCCATTTTTTTGTTTCTTCTAATTTAGAAATTTTTCGCGCTATATCGTGATATGAAAAGAAACGGGATGCATTTTCATATCCATCTGTTATTATTACATAAACTACAGACATTTCATCGTTATTTATCTCTTTATAGTACCGTTCTTTTACATCGTGAATACTTCCTCCTATTGCATCTAATAGTGCTGTTGTGCCTTCAGGAGAATATTGACCTAATTCAATAGGTAATATTTGATTAATTGGCTTAGAGGAAACAACGGTATTAACTTCGTGGTTAAATGTGGTTAAAGAACATAAAAAATCCTGTTTTGGAAATTCAATTTTTAAATTTTTGATTGTCTTCAAATGTTCATTAAATCCATTAACAGCCATTTCCTCCATTCCTGACATTGATCCACTTCGGTCAATTATAAAATTGTATAGAGTTGTTTTGTTTTTCATAACCTTTGTTTTATTTAATTATTTATAATTCAAAGATCATCGTTTTAATACCTCAATTTAGTTTTTTGCAAGGTTGCAATATTATATTTTTTCTAATGAGCAGTTCTCAATTCATTTTCTTTGGCCCAAAATTCTAAAAGACCAACCTCTACCCTATTTAAAACTCGATTATTAACTCCAACAGCTTGAACAATTTCATTTTTAACAAGTTGTATTGTTAACCAATGAATAAATCGATCATTTACTTTTTTCTTTACACTAAAAATTCGGTAAATACCTTTTGCACAACTAATTGTATATGAAAAAACGCAATGATTCATTTTTTCAGATTCTTCGGAAAGCATAAAACCTGAAGTCAACTCTTGAAACAAATAAGTCGAATTTCTATAGTCATATTCAATTTCCGGTAAGTTTAAAGGTTCCCAAGAAAAATTATACAAAGCTTTTTGTGTCTCATAACTCCCTCTTCTATGCCATAATTCTACAGCATTCCGAATTGAATCAAAAGTTCTTCCTGTTAATGAATAATTTGCATTTTCTTCAAACTTTTTAAACTCAATAAAATCTACAAATTCTCTTATATGCAATCTATTTTGTTGTTCTTCAGAAAACGAACCATAAATCCTCAAAGCTTGTTGCCAGAAATCAATATGATCAATAAATTTGAAAAGTTTCAATTGAAATAATTTAGAACAATTAAGAAACTGATGAACTCTATTTACTTCATTTTCGTCAATACTTAATAATTTAAAATACACTAAATATCGTTTCAAAATATCATTCTCAAAATTCAAGGATTCACCTTTGTAATTGATAAACAAATGACATTCTCTTTTAGTTAAATTTAAACCTGTATAATTAATTTTTTTTAGATTTTTACCCCGTAATAATTCAAGTAATAATTTAATTGTTTTTTTATCTTGAATTTTATCTAAATCGTTAACTAAAACATTTGGAGTTTCATATTTTACAAATATTGTTTCAAAACATCTTCTGGCTTGCTGATAATCAACTTCATCTTTAAAAGTAATAAAAGATTTTTTCAAAGAACCAATCTGCATTCCTGGGTAACAACCATAAATTAAAGCTGTATTTAAAAAAATCGATGCTGACTTTAAATTTTTAATGGAACACTTTATTTCTAAACTGTAAAATACATCAAAAAAAGTAAGACTAGTTTCAAATTCATATTGTGTTTGTTTTTTAATAAAATCGTTTCGAATCGAAGCATATAAAATCGCTTTAATCATTCCATTATATATCATCGATGAACGAAATTGATTTTCATTAAAATAACTAAACCATTTACACAATCTTTTTATGAAATCGATTTTTTTCCATTTAATAATTGTAGTAATAACTGCTTTAAATAATTCTATTTCGTGAGTTAGTTGGAATGTCTCCTCCAAAATAGGTTCGCATTCTTTCAACATAATATACTCTTGCTCATAATGAGCTAAGTCAAAATATTGTTGAAGGAAAGGTTTGTTATTATTCAATTTTATCTTTTTTCAAATGTAAACTATTATTATGTAATTTGATTACTGATTTTAAATCAGATTCATTTATATTTAATAAACCAGATCAAAATCTATATTTAAAAGTGATTTCTCGGGATTTCCCGAATAATCCGAGAAATCCCGAGAAATCTCACTTCAACTGATTTGATAAAAATTAAAATTCACCTATACAAGAACCATTTATTCGGGATTATCCGGGATTTAAAGGACTAAACATTAGCTTTTAGCACCTCTAAAATTATTTTACAAAAGAACAGTGCATTATTTTATAAAATAACTTACCATCAACTGGCTAAACAAATAGCAAGACTACTATCTCTTCTGTCTAAACAAATTTTTCACTTTTAATGCTTTCTCTAGAGCATCTAGTTTCACATAGGTTCTGAAATTTTTCTCAGTTGAGTGTCCACTGAACGTCATTATGACGCTGGTATCCCAATTAGCTAAATATTTTAGGGAGCAAAAAGTTCTGCGGGCAGTATGGGATGTCACACATTCATATTTCATAAATTCTTTTCGAACCATTTTTCCGCCCACTTTATACTCTTTAATAAAGTGTGAATTTATTTCAGCTCTCTTGCAAATCTCTCTTAGGGCTGAATTAAATTCAGCAATCCCAATTGATTTTAGTTTCGGAAAAGTATAGTTGTTTTTTTCTAAAATCTGTTCTACTCGATCACTAAAAGGAATATAGATTTCACCCTTTCTTCCGTTTATATCTTTTGTCGTTTTTTTGGGGCGATAACATAGCATATCATTTTGTTTGATATTATCTTTAGTAAGGTTTGTAAAATCACTAAATCTCATAGCTGTTTCACATCCTATTAAAAACAAATCTCGTATTTTATCTTCTTCATCGGTCAACTGTAATTCCTGTAATTTCACCAATTCATCTTCCGTCAAAAAAACATTCTCTTGCTCTTCTACGATTGTCGGTAAGTGCTTCAAATCAAAACGGGAAGTGACATCATTATCAAAACACCAGTTTAAAAATGCTTTTATGTTTTTATGGATCTTACCAATGGTATTCACTTTTAAACCGTAATCTCCTTCAGCATTTACGGCTTCAAATTCTAGGTAATTATCCAGTTTCTCTATTATATTTCCAAACGTATTTTTGAATAAATCAAAATGCAAAGGTGTACCGTGTTTCTCTTCTATTTTTTTAAGATGTTTACGAAGTGACGAATCGTAATCTCTCACATCTCCTTTAGCAACTATTTTTTTCTTCGCTTCAAGGAATAATTCGAAATATCCCCAAAAGTCATCTTTCTTTTTAGGACGAATTAAAATATCATCCGCATTTATGAGATCATTTTTTAAAACTTCTGGCTTGGGCTGAATACCTTTTTCAATATACTTATTATATATGAGTTTAAGATTTTGTTCTAATAAATCTAATTGCTTATTAATTTCTCCTGCTTCAGGCACTTCCATCACCTCTTTGACTCTTTGAGAATTGAAATTCCAAAATTTTGGAAGAACACTAAAACCGGTTCCCATTTTTAAACGGTTGCTGTCATAATTAAAAATTAAATTGACCGCTGTTTTGGAAGAAGATTTTACGTCTTTAATTTTTAAGTTGAAATTTATTGAAAGCATACCCGTTTTTTTTTATAAATATACAAAAATTAAATTAAAAAGGGGGTCAGATTTCAATTTTAGGGGGGTCAGATAGGGGTCTAACCAAATTATATTAAGTTGTTTCAAAAAAATAAAAAAAAATTTTTAAATTTTTAAACATTTAAAAATCAATACTTTATAAACGTAATTTAGACTAACTTAGTGTAAAAACTGAAACCCCCGTAAACATTGACCTTGCGGTCCCGTCCGGACCGCAAGTCTCGTATGGCTGCGGGAATCAGAAAAGCTCTGCAAGTATCAACTTTGCAGGGCTTTTTGCTTTTTAGGAAGTTTGGTTGTCTTTGAGAACCTCAACCAACAATTAAAAATCAGTATTCAGATACAATTCTTTTTGCTTTTTCTTTACTAAATCAAATTTCAAATTTTATAAAATAATTTAATTAGAAAAACTTACATAGATTATGTTCTTCTACCCTACTTTTACCCTGTTTTAATTAAATTGATTTTAAAATGTGTGAGATTTCTGATAAAATAAAATTCTGTACGTGTAGCTCTGACGTTGAAAACCTAAAACATTATTGGGTGTTGCATCGAAAATCGGCTAAATTAGATGAAATGCAATTTTGTGTTGGAACGTATATGATGCCAAACGAAAAAGCAATGGTATTTTTAGAGATAAACACTACAACTCTAGAAAACAGATTAAATGAGTCGGATGCTTTTGATGTGGATTTAGAATTGAAAAACAAAGATATACTTGAAGTGGTTATCAATAATAAATCTAGAAATTATGAAGATCAAATTACCTATGCTTTTGAATACAATAAAGGAAAATGGAAAAGTATCGAATACGACTTTTTTGAATTGAAGAATGAATT
>CANCEQ010000047.1 GCA_947375085.1 Flavobacteriales bacterium | reverse complement strand
TGAATACAAAGATTAAAACTTTTATAACTTGATAGTTTGAATAAATAAACTTATTTTTGAAAAAATATGATTAAACATTAAAATATTCTAATAAAAAATATGGAAAATTATCAAATAAGGTATTGTAAGCTTGATGAAAGAGATAAGTTAAAAAAGTTCATTGATGAATATTGGAAGAAAGATCATATATTAAGTAAAAATAATGAATTACTTGATTTTCAACATTTAAATATTGAAGATGAGAGATATAATTTTGTAGTCGCTTTTAATGTTTTAACACAAGAGTTTGATATTGTGTTAGGTTTTATTCCTCACTCTCAATATTCTCATGACACATCGAATAAGGATATTTGGTTAGCAATTTGGAAAAAAAATGATAAAGAGCATCCGAGAGGACTTGGAAAAAAATTATTAGATTTTTTAGAGGAAGATTTTAAGCCAACTTCAATTGGAAGTATTGGTATTAATGATGATATTGAACAATTATATTTAAAAAGAGGTTGGAAATCAGGGGTTTTAAATGTTTGGTATTTTTTAAAGCCAAGTAATCTTATAACTTTTGAAAAATTAGAAGTTGAATCTGAAAATTATTTTGAAAACAAGTTCAGTAAATCAAAAGAGTATTATAAAAATAGATATGAATTACATCCATTTTATACTTACAATAAATTTCAGGGTATTATATATAGAAAAATTGAGACAGAAAAAGGGAATTGCCTTCGAATAGTTGATTTTGAAGATAAATTTTTTATTGATGAATTTGGATTAAATGAATTATTGATAAAAGAAAATTCTGATTATATCGATTGTTTAAATTATGGATTTCCAAATGAATTATTTGAAAGTATGGGGTTTCATAAGAGATCAGATACTATGCTTATACCTCAATGGTTTGAACCTTTGGATGCAGGTGTGAAAAACATTAAATTTGCATTTAAGTGTGAGCATGAATATTTAATTGTTAAAGGAGATTCGGATCAGGATAGACCAAGTATAATTCATTAACTATGCATAATTCTAAGTGTACTGTCGTAATGTTTCATTATGTCAGAGATTTGCTAAATTCGAGATATCCCGACATAAAAGGTCTTGATTTAAATTTGTTTAAAGAACAAATAGAATTTTTATCTAAAAATTATAATTTCATACGAACTGAAGAGTTGATTGATAGTTTTGAAAACAATACATCATTACCACCTAATTCAGTGTTGTTGACTTTTGATGATGGTTATACCGACCATTTTGAATGTGTTTTTCCGGTTTTAGAAAAAAGAAAAATTCAAGGTAGTTTTTATATTCCTGTTCAGACTGTTCTAGAAAATAAAATATTAGATGTAAATAAAATTCATTATATTTTAGCAGCAGTTCCTGATAAACAGGATTTAATTAATGATATATTTAATCGATTAAATAATTATCGTTTTGAATATGGATTAATGGACAATGATTTTTATTTTCAAAAACTTGCAATTTCTTCACGTTTTGATTCAAAAGAGGTGATATTCATCAAACGACTTTTACAAGTGGAACTTGAAGAATCTTTAAGATCTAAAATAACTGATGAACTTTTTATTAAATACGTAACTTCTGATGAAAAGTCTTTTAGTAGAGAACTTTATATGAGTGAAGATCAGGTTCGAATTATGCGAGAAAATGGAATGCATATTGGGGGGCATGGATATAGCCATTATTGGTTAAGTTCCTTAAATAAAGTGAAACAAGCATATGAAATTGATCGATCCATCGATTTTATTAAAAATATTGGGGGAGATTTAGATTATTGGTCAATGTGTTATCCTTATGGTGATTTTAATCAAGATACATTGGATCTTTTAAAAGATAGAGGATGTAAATTAGGATTAACCACTAATGTTGATATTTTTGATTATACTAAAAATGATTTTTTAAAAGTACCTAGATTAGATACTAATGATTTGCCAAAAGATAAAAATGCACTTCCGAATGAATGGTTTGTAATTTGATCGTTTTGCTTTAATTTACTAGAATTTCATAAATTATATTTTATACTTGGTTTGACAATTTTTACTAGTGTAATTGTTGAATTTTCTTATTTTTGTATTTTAATATTTTAGAGTATAAAATGGAATTAAATTCAAAGACGGTATTGGTTACTGGAGCAGATGGTTTTATAGGTTCACACCTTACTGAAATGCTTGTAAAAAGAGGGTATAATGTTAAAGCGTTATCATACTATAATTCTTTTAATAATTGGGGGTGGTTAGAAGATATTGACTGCTTAAACAAAATTGAGATATTGACTGGAGATGTTAGAGATCCACATTATTGTTTGGAAATAACGAAAGGGGTTGATATCGTTTTTCATCTAGCTGCTTTGATTGCAATTCCATACTCTTATATTGCACCTTCTAGTTATGTTGATACAAATGTAATTGGAACTTTAAATATTTGCCAAGGAGCTTTACAAAATGGTTGTAAACGAGTACTCCACACTTCTACTAGTGAAGTATATGGGACTGCACAATATGTTCCGATTGATGAAAAACATCCAATTCAAGCTCAGTCTCCGTATAGCGCAAGTAAAGTAGGCGCTGATGCGATGGCTTTTAGTTTTTATAATTCCTTTAATTTACCTGTTACGATTGTACGACCTTTTAACACCTATGGTCCAAGGCAATCAGCTAGGGCTGTTATTCCAACTATAATCTCTCAAATTGCAAATGGGATTAAAGAGATAAAATTAGGCGATGTTTCACCAACTCGAGATTTTAATTTTGTATTAGATACTTGTAGAGGCTTCATTGAAATAGCTGAATCTGATAAAACAATTGGGGAGACTATTAATATAGGATCTAACTATGAAATATCAGTAGGAGATACATTGAATATGATCAAAGATATTATGAAAAGCGATGTTACTTTCATAACTGATAATCAGCGTTTAAGACCTGAGAAATCTGAGGTTCATAGACTTTGGTGTGATAATACTAAGATTAATGAATTGACTGGCTTTCTACCTGAATATGATATTCGTAAAGGATTGACTGAAACTATTGATTGGTTTACTAAAGTTGAAAATTTAAAAAAATACAAAACGGATATTTATAATGTATAAACAAGTTGTTGATTTTATAAAGACTACATTTAATGTCGTAGATGACTTTATTCCTCTTCATGAACCAAGATTCGTTGGTAATGAGAGAGAATATGTTTTAGATTGTATTGACTCAACTTTTGTTTCATCAGTTGGTAAATATGTTGATCTGTTTGAAAATAAGATTAAAGATTTTACAGGTGCAAAATATGCTATTGCTACAACTAATGGGTCTGCAGCACTTCATTTGTCATTAATACTTGCAGGGGTTAAGAAAGATGAGTTAGTTATTACACAGCCTTTAACTTTTATCGCAACATGTAATGCAATCAGTTATATTGGAGCCAATCCTTTATTTATTGATGTTGATCTTAATAATTTAGGACTTTCTCCTTCTAAATTAAAAGATTTTTTAAAAAATGAAACTAAATTAAATTCCAAAGGAGATTTAATTCACAAAGAATCAGGAAAAAGAATTGCAGCATGCGTTCCTATGCATACATTTGGGCATCCTGCAGATATAGAAGAATTAGTTCAAATTTGTGATGACTATCATATACCTTTAATTGAAGATGCCGCGGAATCTATTGGTAGTACTTTCAAAGGAAAACAAACAGGACGTTTTGGTTTAATGGGTACATTTAGTTTTAATGGTAATAAAACAATTACTTGTGGAGGTGGAGGTATGATTGTAACTGATAATGATGAAATTGGATTACTAGCGAAACATTTATCGACACAATCTAAAATACCACATAGATGGGAATTTAATCATGATAATATAGGTTATAATTATAGACTTCCAAATTTAAATGCTGCACTTGCTTGTGCTCAAGTAGAGCAATTGGAAAGTTTTATTCAAAATAAAAGAGAGTTAGCTTCTAAGTATAGTATTTTTTTTAAAGAAAATAATATCAAATTTATTTCTGAACCGGAAAATTGCTCATCTAATTATTGGTTAAATGCAATATTATTAAGTGATATAGATGAGAGAAATGCTTTTCTTGAATTTACTAATAATCATAATGTTATGACTAGACCTGTTTGGACTTTAATGTCTAAATTAGAGATGTTTAAACATTCAATAAAAGGGAATATTGAAAATGCTGAATGGTTAGAAGATCGATTAGTAAACATTCCTAGTAGCGTAAGAATAAATTTATAATGGGAAAGGTCATTATTATTGCAGAAGCGGGTGTAAATCATAATGGGAATATTGATTTAGCAAAGAAATTAATTGATGTTGCAGCTGAAGCTAAGGTCGATTATGTTAAGTTTCAAACTTGGATTACTGAAGATATAGTAGACAGATCTGCAGCAAAAGCTGAATATCAAATTCAAAATGATGGTGATAGTACAACTCAATTTGAAATGTTGAAAAGGTTGGAGCTTTCGTTTAGTGATTTCATAGAACTTAAAAACTATTCAGAATCAAGAGGTGTTAAATTTCTTTCGACTCCAGATGATTATAAAAGTTTAGATTTTTTATCTGATGAATTAGATTTACCACTTTTGAAGATTGGCTCAGGCGAAGTAACTAATGTTCCTTTTTTAAGAAGGTTCGGAAATAAAAAGAAACCGATTATTCTTTCAACCGGTATGTCAACAATCGGTGAGGTTGAAAAAGCATATTATACATTGTTAGATTCTGGAGCACCAAGTGTAAGTTTATTGCATTGCACATCGAATTATCCCGCACCTTTAGATTCTGTTAATTTAAAAGCAATGAATACTTTACAATCTGTTTTTAATTGTGAGGTAGGTTATTCTGATCATACAGAAGGTATTGAAATTTCTCTGGCAGCGGTTGCTATGGGGGCGGTAATAATTGAAAAGCATTACACTCTTGATAAGAAAATGATTGGGCCAGACCATAAGGCTTCTTTAGATCCAATTGAATTACAAGAATTAGTTAAATCTATTCGAAATATTGAGGTTGCTATAGGAGGAAATGGGTTAAAAAAGCCACATTTAACTGAAGTTGAGACTAAAAAAATTGTACAAAAAGGAATTTATTTGAATAAGACAATTTTAAAAGGTGAAATAATTTCAGACGATCATTTAATTATGAAAAGACCTGTGAACTCATTGAGTGCTGAAGATTATGATTTCGTAATTGGGAAGAAAGTCGTAAGAGATATTAATGAGGGTGCAGCTATAAAATTAAATGATTTAGATTTTGCGTAAAATTCAAAAAATAGCTATTTTTACTTCTATTCGTTCCGAGTATGGAGTTATGATTCCTCTTTTAACTAAAATTAAAAATGATTCATTTTTAGATTTGGAATTATTAGTTGGTGGAGCTCATTTATTAAGTGAACATGGTAATACAATAAATGAAATAATAAACGATGGATTTACTATTTCAGCAAAATTCCCCTTTTTATTTAGTGATTCTGAAGGTACTGTACTAACTCGTTCAATGGGACATTTGACTCTACAAATGGGAGAATATTTAACTGAAAATAGACCAGATATAATTATAGTTGTAGGAGATCGCTTTGAGTTGTTACCGGTAGTTAATTCTGCATTAGTTTTAAATATTCCAATCGCGCATATTTCTGGAGGTGATGTTACTGAAGGAGCAATTGATAATCAAATTCGTCATGCTGTTTCAAAAATGGCACATCTTCATTTTGTTGGAACAGAGTCAAGTAAATTGAATTTGTTAAAAATGGGAGAAGAAAGTTGGCGTGTTTTTAATACAGGTGAACCTGGAATTGATAGTATCTTAGCTATTGAATCAATTCCTAAAGAAGAATTATATAGAGAATTAAATTTAGATGTAAATAAGAAGTTAGTAATAACAACTTTTCACCCTGAAACAATTTCATTAACTATAAATTCAGATTTTTTAACTACTTTATTTGAACGATTATTAACAGAGTTTCCTGAGTGTGAATTTTTGGTAACTTCTTCTAATTTCGATAATGGGGGAGCAGAAATAAATGATACTTTTATAGACCTAGCTAAAAAAAATAAATCAATAAAATTTATTAAAAGTTTAGGTCAAAAACGCTATTATTCGATTTTGAAATATGCATTATTGATGTTAGGGAATTCTTCAAGTGGGATTATAGAAGCTCAATCATTTAATCTACCAGTAGTTAATGTTGGTGATAGACAGAAAGGGAGAGATAGGAATATATGTACTCTTGATGTTGAAGTTGATATAGATAAAATTATAAATAAAATTCATTTTGCTAGTACTGATGATTTTTTAAAATCAATTCAGTCATCAATAAACATTTATGGAAATGGGAATTGTTCTGATAAAATATTAGAAGCGATCAAAACTATAGATAAAGAAAAATTAATTTTAAAGAAAAGCATATTTTAACTTTATAAGAATGTTCGAAGAAGTAAAAATATTTAATAAATCTAATGAGATAGACTATAAGAACTTTCTCACTAAAAATGGATTAATTCTTGATGTTTATTATAGTCCTGAATTTTTAAATATAGATGCTCAAATTCAAAATGGGGAATATGAAATTTTCACTTTAGTTAAAAACAGAAATATTTTCGTTTACCCCTATATTAAATTAAAATTTGACAAACCTGAACTCAAAGATTATTTTGATTTAACTTCTCCATACGGATATTGTGGACCTTATTGCTCAAATGACATTTTTTTTAAAGAAGCTGAATCATTATTCATAAAGTATATTTCTGAAAAATGTGTGACTGAATTTATACGATATCATTTTATATATAATGAAAATGTAAAGTTTAGTCAGAATATTAAGAATATTCAAAATAGGACAATAGTTGTAT
Source organism: Flavobacteriales bacterium (assembly GCA_947375085.1). The sequence continues at coordinate 10,442 of CANCEQ010000047.1, read as the reverse complement.
TAAATTCTAAGCAATCTTGGGAAGATATTTGGACAAAAGAATTTTCAAGCGGAAATAGAAATTTAATTAGAAAATTAGAAAAAGAGGGCTATACTTTTGAAGAAACAAATCGTTTAGCTGATTTAGAAGCATTTATTGATATGTATTATTTAACAATGAATAATTCTGGAGCAAATTCTTTTTATTATTTTAAGAAGCAAATTATTTTAGATTTGTATGAGAATTTAGGAGATAAAATAATTTTAGTAAAAGTTGAAAAAGAAAATATTGTTTATAGTTATTCCTTGTTTTTCTTGTCAGGTGAGATTGGAACATATTACTTATCTGCTAGAAATTTAGATTTTGGAAAAATTCCAGCAACTAATTACCTATTGTCAAAAACGATAGAGTTATTGAAATCTAAAAATATTAATGTAATTAATTTTGGAGGTGGATTAACGAATGATTTAAATGACCATCTATACAAATTTAAGAGTAATTTTTCTAAACAGAATAAAGATTTTTTCATAGGAAAACGTATCTTTAATGACAAAATATATAAAGAAATAGTAGAGGATTGGATTTCTAATTATGGTTCTGATGATTATGAGTCTAGAAAACAAATACTTCAATTTTACAGGTAATTTCAATATGAATAAAGAACTTTCAAATAACACCATTTATAGTCAACAATCGATTAGGGAAGCATTAGAGAAATTAAATGATTTACCATTAACGTTAACTTTGTTTGTACTGAATGAAAACAATCAATTAGTTGGCACACTGACTGATGGAGATATACGTAGAAGCTTATTGAAAGGAGTTGTGATTGATGAAATTCTTGAAAAGGTAATGTATACGAATTATCGATTTATTCGTAAAAATGAATTTTCAAAATTAGCTATAAATAAATTCAAAGATTTAAATATAAATTTCATACCATTATTGGATGATTCTAATAAAATTTTAAAAATTTTAAATTTAGCAAAGTTAAAAACGATACTTCCAGTTGATGCAGTATTAATGGCTGGAGGAAGAGGTGAAAGATTAAGACCCTTAACGGATTCAACACCCAAACCACTATTGAAGGTTGGAGATAAATCAATTATTGAAAGAAATATTGATCGTTTAGCAGAATTTGGGATTTCTGATTTATCAATTACAATCAAATATTTGGGAAATCAAATTATTGATAAATTTGGAAATGGAGAGAGTAAAAATATCACAATCAATTATGTTGAAGAATTAGAACCTTTAGGGACTATTGGTTCTGTAAGTTTGATAGAAAATTTTAAAAACGATTCAATTTTGGTAATGAATTCAGATTTATTAACAAACATTGATTTTGAAGACTTCTACAATAATTTTGAAAATGAAGATGCTGACATGGCAGTCGCTTCTATACCATATAAAGTTGATATTCCTTATGCTGTTATTGAAAAAGAGGGTAATAGGATACTCTCTTTTAAGGAAAAGCCAACTTACACTTATTATTCAAATGCAGGAATATATCTAATAAAAAAGGAGTTATTATATTTAATACCTGTTGCAAAGCATTTTAATGCTACCGATTTTATGGATGTATTAATTGCAAATGGGAAAAAGGTTATTCATTTCCCTATTCATGGATATTGGCTTGATATTGGAAAACATGATGATTTTAACAAAGCTCAGGAAGATGTTGATCATATAAAATTTTAATCATCTAGAATGAAAGAAAAATTTATCGCCATTATTACTGCACGAGGTGGGAGTAAACGACTGCCAAATAAAAATATATTAAACTTAGGAGGAAAACCTTTAATTTCTTGGACAATTGAAGCGGCTAAAAATTCTGAATTTATTCAAGAAGTAGTTGTAAGTACCGATAGTGTTGAAATTCAAAAAATTTCAGCTAATAATTTTGTGAGTACACCTTTTTTAAGACCAGAATATTTAAGTAATGATACTGCTACAAGTTTTGATGTCGTAAATCATTGTATTGAATATTATAAAACGAACTTAAATAGAGAGTTTGAATATTTAATTTTATTACAACCAACATCACCTCTCAGAACAACTGAAGATATAAATGGAGCCATAAAGTTATTAGAAACTAAAAAAGCGGATGCAATTGTTTCAATATGTGAAATGGATCATTCACCTCTTTGGTCAAATACAATTGAATCGGATTTAAGTTTAGAGCATTTTTTGAGAGATGAAGTTAAAAATACTAGATCACAGGATTTGCCAAGTTTTTATAGAATAAATGGAGCAATTTATATCTGTAAAGTTTCAGAATTTTTAAAACAAAAAACTTTTTTTATTGATAAAAATATTTTTGGATATAAAATGAGTAGAGAGTCTTCGATTGATATAGATACGAAACTAGATTTTGCAATGGCAGATTTCTTGATTGGATCAAAGAATGAAACTGAATGTTAAAGGATTTAAAAGAAATAGAATTAAATTCTCCTGTTGAACTTATAGAATTCAAAGGTCAAAAAGTATGGCCTTATTTAAGAATTTATTTTGCTTCAAAACTGATCCATAATTCTGGTTCAAAACAAGTTGATTCTTCAATAGTAAAAAGTTTTTTTAAATCATTTTTTTATGGATTTTCAAATATTTTTAGATCTTATAAATATTTGTATTTTACATCGAGTGACCAAAGAAGAAAAACAAGGGATAAATTTACCGACAAAAGTGTTGATTCAATAGCTTCTTTATTAGGAGATGGTTTAGTCTTTGAATTCCCATCTCCAAATCATTATAAAAAAGATGAAATCCCAACTAAAAATATAATTTCAAAATATATTTTATACTTTTTAGTTTTAGTTCATTCAAAATTGTTTTTACGTAAAGCTAAGATTACAAATTCAAAAATAATAGACGTCTTATTAAAAGAATACAATCTAGAATTAAATTATAGAGATATTATTTGTAAGCATTATTCACAGTATCGCATAATGACTTTAATGTTGAAATTATATAAACCTAAAGCAGTTTTTTTTGTGTGTTACTATACGAATATGGGGTATATAAAAGCATTGAAGGAAAATAATATAAAAGTGATTGAAATTCAACACGGATTAATAAATGATACACATGATGCCTATGTGATTTTTAAGAAAATAGACACTTCGTTTTATCCTGATTTTTTATTGACTTTTGGAGAAAAAGAAAAAGAAGTCTTTACTGAAGAAAACTTTTTTATTGATACTAAGAACATTATACCGATTGGACACTTTTATTTAGATTTTTTATCAAAGCAAACTGTTCAAGATAAAGAATTGAGTAAAATTTCAGAGCAGTATAAAAAAATTGTATCGATAACCTCACAGAATCATTATATTGAAGAACAATTAATTGACTTTGTTATAAAATCTGCAAAATTAGATGACACTATTTTATATGTTTTTATACCTAGAACATTAGGGAAAAGTGCTGAAGAATATGGTTTTCCTTCAAATGTGATTTTGGTTGATTGGCTAAATTGTTATGAAATAATTGCGCATTCCGACTTTCATTCTACTGTTTTTTCAAGCTGTGCGATAGAGGCTCCTTCAATTGGTGTTCAGAACATTATGATTAATTTAGATAATTTATCTAAAACAGTTTACGGTAACATTTTGACGAATTCAGAAATAACTTGTTATGCTGAAACCCCTAATCAATATGTTGATATTATTAACTCTTTTATTAAGCTGAAGAAGAATGAAATAATTTATTCGAATGAAACAATTATTTCACCTGATTATTTAAATAAACTCGATAGTCATTTAAAAAAAATCCTTGAATTATAAAATATGGCTTTTGTAAATAAATCATTATTGAAATCATTGAGTATTTATACTTTTTCAAATGTATTAAATGCGTCAATCCCTTTTTTATTACTAGGATTTTTAACTAATAAACTTTCGCCGGCAGATTATGGATTGATTTCTATTTTTCAATTAATATTAAGTTTAACAATTCCTTTTACTGGTTTAAATGCTGAGGGGGCTGTTAGTAGGGAGTATTTTTCTGAAGAAACTAATAAAGCGAATTTTTCACATTATGTCAGTAATTCAGTTTTTTTAGTAGTTGTTGTTAGTATAATTGTAATGATTGTTTTTTTACTAACAGGTGATTATATTCAACAGTTAACCGATTTCCCATCTCCTTGGTTGTGGGTAGTTGTAGTATGCGCTTTTTCAAATAATATTTCTGAAATTCTACTTTCGGTATGGCAGGTAAAATATAAATCTATACAATATTCGATATTCCGAATAGTTAAAACTTTAGTTGAATTGGGATTGTCTGTGTTTTTAATTTTAGCTATTAAAAGCAGCTGGGAAAGTAGAATCAATGGACAGTTAATAGCTTCTTTCATATTTGTTCTTTTAGCATTTTTCTTTTTATATAAAGAGAAATTATTAAAAAAAGGTATAAATAGGAAGAACATAAAAGATATTATTCAATTTGGGGTACCTCTTATTCCTCATGTTACTGGTGCCGTTCTAATTTCTATGGCTGATCGTTTATTTATCACTAAAATGGTTAGTTTATCTGAAGCAGGATTGTATGCCGTGGGATTTCAAGTGGCTCAGATAATTAGTTTAATTCAGAATTCTTTTAATTTAGCATGGGTGCCATGGTTTTATGGGAAATTAAATGAGAAAAGCGATACAACAAATCTTAAAATAGTAAAGTTTACCTATTTCTATTTTTTACTTATGATTTTAATAACTATTGGTTTGACTTTATTTACTCCAATTTTATTTGAGTTATTTTTAGGGAAAGATTATTCCAAGGCTGTAAAATTTGTTTTTTGGATTGCTCTTGGTTTTTCATTTAATGGAATGTATAAAATGGTAGTTAATTACTTTTTTTATATAAAGCAGACATATTGGGTTTCTTTGATTACTTTTTTAACTGCTGGGATTAACTTAGTTTTAAATTTTGTTTTAATAAATAAAAATGGTTCAATTGGTGCTGCACAAGCAACATCGATAGCTTTTTTTATTCAATTTATTTTTGTTTGGATTTTAAGTGCTAAAAAGTATAATATGCCTTGGTTATTTTTTATTAATTTTAAAAAAAAATAAATTATGTTCGGTTTTTTGCTTTTTATTCCAACACTTGCATTTATGCCACATGCAACTTTTTTTTTAGGATTATTTTATTACCTTGTTTTAAATCGAAAAGATATTCATTTTAAAACAATAAATTATCAAAAAATAAATCTAAATTTTTTACTTATAATCGCTATTATTATTTTATGTTTTTTTAATAAGATAATTCATTTAGATAAACTAACTGTTTTTACAGATGTTTTTCCATATACTATTTTAATGTTACTTACCTATTTTTATAGTTTAAAAATACAAAAAACAGATTTGAAAATTTTAGTGTATCTTATTTGTTTTGAAAGCGTTTTTGTCTTATTGGAAAGTTTTTATGGTGTAACTACCTTTATACCACAATTATTAGAAGTTAAAAGTGAAGCTTTATCGAAAAGTACTTTGTTGTATGATAACCGTCCGTTAGGGTTAAGCAATAATTCAAGTGTAATAGCATATAAGATTTTATTAGGTTATTTATTGCTTGATTTTTTAAGTTTGAAAACATGGTTTTATCAATTAATTAGAATTGTTTTTTTGGTGTCAATTTTTTTAACATTTAATAGAACTGTTTTATTGGTGTTGCTAATATTTATTTTCCTACAGCTTTTTAAACCAATTTTACAAGGTTTTTTTGATTTTGTCTATTTAAAAATTAAATCTGAAAATAAATTTAAATTTCTGATAGTGGTAATTTCATTATTTTCTATCTCTTATTTTGTTTTAATTAATTTTGATGAAATAATACTTCAATTAACTAGAGGTAAAGGAATAGATTTAGCAGGAAGAGATTTAATTTGGGCAAACTTCATTGAGTTTATCAATTACCACCCAATCTTGGGAAATGGCTCATATAAATATTTAATACATCTTAAGGGATATCCAGGTGCAATCCACGCCCATAATTCTTTTTTACAACTTTTAGCAAATAATGGGATAATTATATCTATTTTATTTATCATTCTTGTTTTTAACAATATGAATAAGAACAATTATAAATATATAATTACGTTAATGCTTTATTCATTATTTCAGAGTGGTATTTTTTGGGGTATTTCTTTAGTTGATATTGTTTTGTTTATCTTTTTATTTCGAGAAGATTTATTATTGGAAACTGAGAATGTATTATTGAATCAAAGTAAAGTTCAATTTAATAATTAGTTATTTTGTAATGAAATATGATTATATTAAAAATAAGATTAATTAAATGAAAGTAGCAATCCATCAACCGAATTTTTTACCATGGATAGGGTACTTTCATAAAATTAAAAATTCAGATTTATTTGTATTATTAGATGATGTTCAATTTGAAAGAGGGAAATCTTTTACTTCTAGAACAAAAATCATAACTAATAATGTTGAGAATTGGTTAACGATTCCAGTATTACATAAATCTCGTTTATTGAATATAAACGAAATAAATGTCGACGATAATTTTATTTGGAAGAAAAAGCAGCTAAAAACAATATTTTTAGAATATAAAAGAGCTCCCTTTTTTGATGAAATTTATTCTTTAATTGAGTCTATTTATAATTCAGAGAGTAGTTTGTTAATTGATTATAATATTCCATTAATAAAGGGTATTTGTGAATATTTAGAAATTGATACAAAGCTAATTTGCTCTAGTTCAATCCCTGATTTAGATAATGAATCATTTGGTTGGGATAAGCTTTTAAATTTGATAATTAAATTAAATGCATCTACTTACTTATCCGGATCGGGAAACGGGTCTCGAAGATATGTGAATGAATCTGATTTGTTAAAAAACAATATAGCTTTAGAATGGCAAAATTATTCTCCAAAAACGTATAATCAATTCAATAGAAATGAATTTGTTTCTAATATTTCGATAATTGATTTATTATTTAATTACGGAAAAAAATCTATTTTATTTTTGTAGATTAATTAGCTATAAAATTATTTAGTAACTAACTTTATAATAAAATTTTATTTAAAATTTATGTTTAGTCAAAAAAAAAGAGTACTTGTATTAGCCCCACACACAGATGATGGTGAATTTGGATGTGGTGGAACAATCTCTAAATTTATTGAGGAAGGAAATGATGTTTATTATGCTGCTTTTTCTGCATGTCAACAATCTGTATTACCTCAATTCCCATCTGACATTTTAATTACAGAAGTAAAAGAAGCAACAAAAATATTAGGAATTAAGCCTGAAAATTTGATTCTTTTTGATTATGATGTTAGAACTTTTGGATATCAACGTCAAGATATATTGGATGATTTAATAAAATTAAGAGCAGATATTCAACCTGAATTAATTTTTATGCCTACAATTACAGATGTACATCAAGATCATCATACAATTGCCGAAGAAGCCATGAGAGCCTTTAAATTTAATAGTATTTTGTCATACGAACTACCATGGAATAATTTCTCATTTTCAACTTCTTGTTTTGTACATTTAGAAGAAAAAGAAATTCAAACCAAAGTAGATGCTCTACAAGCATATCAATCTCAGGCCCATAGGCCATATTCTGACGAAGATTTTATTCGATCACTAGCGAGAACAAGAGGTGTGCAAATAGGAACAAAATATGCCGAAGCATTTGAGTTGGTAAGATGGATAATCAGTTAGAATATGAAGATTAGTGATATTATAAATTATTTAAAACCAATTTCAATACATTTAGAAAATGAAGTTGAAATTCTTAATGTTAGAAGCATTGATGATATACTTTTTGATGCTAATACGTTGGGCTGGTGTTCTGATAAAAACATCCATTTTTTAGAAAAGCTTTCAGAAGGGACGGTTTTAATATCTAAAGAGTTAAGTGTTGAATTTTTTAAATTAACTTCCGAAAATAAACTTAACTTAATTGTGGTTGATAACCCAAGGTTATCTTTCGCAGAAATTTTAAGAGTCTTTTTTATAGAACAACCTAAATATGGTCAGATACATATAAGTGTTGTAATTAATGAAAGTGTTAAAATAAATTTAGAAAAAGTTAATATTGCTCCAAATGTTGTAATTGAAAAGGATGTAGTTATAGGGGATAACGTTATTATTGGAGCAAATACAGTTATAAAGTCGGGTACAATAATTGAAAGTAATACTAAAATAGGTTCGAATTGCACAATAGGAGGTGTAGGGTTTGGTTATGAGCCTAATTCTGAAGGCATTTTTGAATTAATTCCTCATATTGGTTATGTTATTTTAAAATCAGATGTTGAAATTGGAAATAATGTTTGCATCGATAGAGCAGTATTAGGTTCTACTATTTTAGAGAGTGGAGTGAAAGTAGACAATCTTGTGCATATCGCTCATGGAGTGCACATTGGAGAGAATAGTTTGATTATAGCTCATGCTATGATTGCTGGAAGCGTGAAAATTGGTAAAAATGTTTGGGTAGCTCCGTGTGCGTCAATTAAACAGAAAATAAAAATAGGAGATAATTCTTTTATTGGACTGGGGAGTGTTGTTTTAAAAGATGTTCAATCTTATGAGACGGTTGCTGGTGTTCCTGCAAAAGCGTTGAAAAAATGAAAATTTCTATCATAGTACCTTGTCGAAATGAAGTCAAGTACATAGAAGAATGTATTTCGGCAATATATGCAAATACATTACCTTCCAATTTTGAATTAAATGTTGTTATTGTCGATGGTATGAGCGATGATGGGACAAGAGAATTGATTACTGATTTAAAAAGTAAATACAATAATCTTTTTCTTATTGATAATGTACAACAATTAACTCCTTTTGCTTTTAATTTAGGTATTAAACATATCAAATCTGATTATTATCAAATTGTAGGAGCTAGAAATATATTATCAAAAGAATATTTACAAACAGCAATAAATGTTTTAGAAAACGACCACTCAATTTGGTGTGTAGGAGGTGAAGTTAAAAATGTTTTTATTAATGAAGTTGGAGAAATTATCTCTAAAGCTATGTCGACTTCATTTGGAATGGGGTTAGGTAATTTTAGAACGTTGAATAAATCAGGATATACTGACACTGTGGGTAGTCCAATGTATCCAGGATGGGTTTTTGAAAAAATAGATTATTTTGATGAAGAGTTAATAAGAAATCAAGATGATGAATTTAATTATCGAGTTATAAATGGTGGCGGTAAAATTTGGTTTGAAACTTCAATTTTCATGAAGTATTATGTAAGAGCTAATTTTAAAGGGTTATCAAAGCAATTTTTTCAATATGGATATTGGAAAGTTTATGTAAACAAAAAACACAAAAATGTTACTACTCTTCGTCAACTTGTTCCTCCTTTATTTGTAATCTATATATTAATGCTACCTCTTTTATTTACATTAAATTTTGAAATAGGGGTGCTTTTTTCAATCGGGTTTATTTTTTACTTAGGACTTTCTATTTTATTTTCATTTAAAATAGCTAAAACGATAAATGAGTTTTTTGGTATATTTAAGACATTTCCAATTTTACATTTCAGCTATGGATTAGGATATTTACAAGGAATTATTCATTTTGTTATGTTAGGAAAAAAACCTTCAAATAAACAAAAGAGTTTATCAAGATAATAGTAAATTAGCAGAAATTTAAAATATAATGATTCCATTTTCACCTCCTCGTATTGATCAGAAAATAATTGATGAAGTTACTTTAGCTTTAAAGTCTGGATGGATTACAACTGGACCAAGAACTAAGTTATTTGAAAAGAAAATAACTGAGTATTGTGGAAATAAAGCAACTGTAGCATTAAATTCAGCAACAGCAGGTTTGGAATTGATTTTAAGATGGTACGGTGTTAAAGAAGGGGATGAGGTTATATTGCCTGCCTATACTTATTGCGCTACTGCTAACGTCGTGATTCATTGCGGAGCAACTCCTGTTTTTGTTGATGTAAATCCGAATGATTTTAACATATCAGTTAAAGAAATTGAAAAAGCAATTACTAGTAAAACAAAAGTCATAATGCCTGTTGATTTTGCTGGTTTACCGTGTGATTTTAAGGAGTTAAATGAGTTGGTTAAAAGGCAAGATGTTGTTTCTAAGTTTGTTGCAGAAACAAATGAACAATCAACACTAGGTAGAATTTTGGTTTTATCAGATGCTGCTCATTCATTTGGTGCATATTATGAAGGGAAAGTTGCTGGTAATCTAACAGATGTTTCTGTTTTTTCTTTTCATGCTGTTAAAAATTTAACTACGGCTGAAGGTGGCGCGATAGCACTTAATTTTCCAGAACCTTTTGATAATGATGAGTTGTATAAAAAATTCTGTATATCCTCTTTACACGGACAAAATAAAGATGCATTAGCTAAAACTCAAAAAGGGAATTGGAAGTATGATGTTGTAGAAGCTGGATACAAATGCAATATGACGGATATTTCAGCAGCTATAGGTCTTATTGAACTTGAAAGATACAAAGACGATACGTT
>CANCEQ010000046.1 GCA_947375085.1 Flavobacteriales bacterium | reverse complement strand
AAAATCAATTCACGTACTTCAATTGGGATCTTCAGTAAGAGAGATAATTAATATGGTGAAAGTTGCCGTTGTAGACGCTCAAAATAAGTAAGAATGATTTCACATTTAAACGGGAAGTTAATCGAGAAAAATCCGACTGCATTGATTATAGAATGCAGTGGGGTTGGTTATGAGGTAAAAATCTCATTGACAACCTTTTCTGCAATAGGTTCGGATGAGTCTATAAAAATTTTCACGCAATTTATTGTACGTGAAGATGCGCAATTGTTATTTGGTTTTGCAACAAAAGAAGAACGCGATATTTTCAATCATTTGATTTCCGTTTCGGGTATTGGTCCTAATACTGCTATGATTATGCTTTCGTCATTGACACCTGTTGAAGTAGCACATGCTATTCAGTCGGAGGATGTAAAAACAATTCAAAGTGTAAAAGGAATTGGTGTGAAAACGGCTCAACGCGTGATCATTGATTTAAAAGATAAAATGGTTAAAATGGCATTTTCAACGGAAAATGTGTTCACTCAAAACAATACAAATCGATTTGATGCGTTAACTGCATTAGTCTCTTTAGGTTTCGATAAAAAACTAGTCGATAAAGCACTTGATAAAATTGCAACCGGAGAAGAAACTGTTGAGCAATTAATTAAACAAGCATTGAAAATATTGTAAGCTTGAATAAGATAAATAGGAAATATAATTTAGTTCAAAACGTCGCGCTACTCTTATTATCACTAAGTATTTCTTGGTGTGTTTCGGCGCAAGATACGTTGAGATTTCCTATTAAAAACAATGTTGACCCGACTCAAACAAAACCACAAAGTTTCGATTTAGGAGATCCGTCTTCTATGAAGCAAACCATTGTATATGATCCTGTTACTGGAACATATGTTTTCAAAGAAACAGTAGGGAATTCCGATTTAAATTATAGAAATCCATCGATGATGACGTTGGACGAGTATATTGAATACGATCGTCAAAAATCTCAGAGTAACAATTGGAAAGAACAAATAAAAGATCAAACGGCTAAAAGTCGACCATTTGAATTTCCGATTAAAGTTGGTAGTAAATTGTTTGAGAATTTCTTTGGATCAGATCAAATTACAATTCGTCCAGCAGGTTCAGTTGAGTTGTCATTTGGAGTTAATTCTTCTCGTTACGATAATCCAATTCTTCCTGTAAAACAAAGGCATATAACGCGTTTTGACTTTCAACCACAAATTCAGTTAAATTTAGTAGGGCAAATTGGAACGAAATTTAAAATCGGTACAAGTTACAATACTCAAGCAGCTTTTGATTTTGATAATGTTTCCAAATTAGAATATACAGGAAACGAAGATCAAATTATGCAAAAAATTGCATTAGGAAATGTTTCTATGCCACTTCCAACAACTTTAATTCAGGGTTCTCAAACATTATTTGGAGTTCAAACAAAGTTAAAGTTTGGTCGAGCAACAGTTGATTTAATCGCCGCATCTTCCAAAGGAAAACGTCAAGAAATTAATATTGCAGGTAAAGCTCAAGTTCAAACTTTTGAGTTAAGTGCGGATAATTACGAATCGAATAAGCATTATTTTGTCAATTTATACCACAAAGACAATTATGATCATGCAATGTCTACACTGCCGATTGTAAGTTCTGGTGTAAGTATTACAAGAATGGAGGTCTGGTTGACGAATAAAACAAACAATACAGAAAACACAAGAAATATCATTGCTTTTACCGATTTGGGTGAAGCAAAACAATCCAACTGTCAAGGTAATCCAGGTAATTATACCGCATTAGATTTACCAGATAACAACGCGAATGGATTATATAAATGGGCTTCTGATCCTGCAAATCCAGATATTAGAGGATTTTCAAATGCTGTTAATGCTTTAAATGTAACTACTGCTGCGCCTGGACCATTCGTACAAGCGACTCATTATGAGAAGGTTCAAAATGCGCGTAAATTAACAGAAGCAGAATTTTCGTATAATTCACTTTTAGGTTTTATTTCGTTGAATTTACCTTTAAATAATGATGAGGTTTTAGCGGTAGCATATGAGTATACATATAAAGGTGAAACGTATACTGTGGGGGAACTTTCTACAGATGGTGTAGCCGGGCAGTCTGCTTTGATTGTTAAATTATTAAAACCGACTATTACAAATCCTAAAAATAAATTATGGGATTTGATGATGAAAAATGTTTATTCAATTGGAGCTTATCAAGTTGGTCAGCAAGGGTTTAAAATGAATGTTTTATATAATAATCCATCAACTTCATTACCAGTCCCATTTTTCCCATATCCTGGAGTAGATGACAAATTGCTTGTAGAATTGTTAGATATGGATAAAATCAATCAAAATAACCAACCTTTTGGTGATGGTGTTTTCGATTTTGCTCCAATGAATTTTAACGGAAACAAAGCTGATAATGGAGGAACCATCAATACTAAAAACGGTAGAGTTTACTTCTCAACGATTGAACCATTTGGAGCAACATTAAAATCTAAATTAAAAACAGCAGGGCTTTCAGATGTTACAATAGATCAAGTAGCTTATACCGAATTATACGATTCTACAAAAACTGCTGCTCAACAAATACCAAGTAAAAATCGATTTAGTTTTAAAGGAGAATATCAATCTACAGTTACTTCAGATATTCCATTAAATGCATTGAACGTTCCAGAAGGAGCTGTTTCTGTTACTGCTGGTGGAATTAAATTAATTGAAGGAACAGATTATACAGTGGATTATAATTTAGGGAGAGTTAAAATTTTAAATACAGGAATTTTAGAATCAAATACACCAATTAAAATATCGATTGAAAGTAATTCGGTTTTTGGTTTTCAATCGAAATCGTTAGTTGGAGGTAGATATAATTATAGATTTAATCCAAATTTCAACGTTGGTGCAACATGGATGAGAATGATGGAACGTCCTGTTACACAGAAAGTGGATATTGGAAGTGAGCCTTTTAAAAATAATATTTTAGGTCTTGATGTTGCATATAAAACAAATCTTCCTTTTTTAACAAAAATGGTGGATATGTTACCTGTGATTTCTACTATTGAGAAATCAACTTTATCTTTTACAGGTGAGTTTGCGCATATTATTCCGGGTGCACCAAGTGCAATTAGTAAAGCTGGGATTTCATATGTAGATGATTTTGAAGGTGCTCAAAGTACAATCGATTTAAAATCTCAAAATGCTTGGAAATTAGCAACTATTCCACAGGGTCAAGATGACTTATTTCCAGAAGCTAAAACTAAATTATTACCGAATAATTTCAAACGTTCAAAAATTGCTTGGTACCAAATTGACCAGTTATTTTATGCGAGTAATAGTTATACTCCTCAACACATAAAAGATGATCCTGAAATGCTTTCAGATAGTCGTATGAGGATTATTCAAACAAAAGAATTATTTCCAAATACACAATTAGCTTACGGTACGCCAACTCCCATTCAGACACTTGATTTAGCTTATTATCCTTTAGAAAGAGGGATGTATAATTATGATACAACGTCTACTGTAAACCCGGATGGGACATGGGTGAATCCTGAAGATCGTTGGGGTGGTATTATGCGTTCGCTTTCAACAAATGATTTTGAGCAAAGTAATATTCAGTACATTCAATTTTGGATGTTAGACCCATTTAACGTAGATGCTGAAAATGTAAATCCAAATGCACCTCATAATGGTGGAACTTTGTATTTCAATTTAGGAAATATTTCAGAAGATTTATTACCAGATGCACATAAAAGTTTTGAAAATGGTTTACCAGCTAAAGGGGTTAGTATTCAAAATGATTTAGATACGACGATTTGGGCTCGAGTATCTTCACAACAATCAATTGTTAATGCTTTTGATAATGACGATGTTGCAAGAGCGAATCAAGATGTTGGATTAGATGGATACAAAGATACTGATGAGTTAAATGCTTATACGAATTATGTAAATTGGGTAAATAATAATGCTACTTTATCTCCTGCTGCGAAGGCTAAAATGATTTCAGATCCATCGAATGATGATTATACGTATTATAGAGATGATCGATATGATGCAGATAAAGTAAATATTTTAGGAAGATATAAAAAATACAATGGGTTAGAGGGGAATTCACCTACTCCTACGATGTCTAATTCTATTAATCAAGGGGCATATCCAACTGCGGCAAATACATCTCCCGATATTGAAGATATAAATGGAGATAACAATTTAGCAGAATCAGAAAGTTATTTTCAATATAGAGTTAGTCTTCGTCCAAATGAAATTGTAGAGGGAAAAAACTATATTACAAGTATTCAAGAATTAACGGTAGGATCAGGAACAACTCAAAAGAAAGAACGATGGATTCAATTTAAAGTTCCAGTAAAAGAATATCAACGAAAAGTAAATGGAATTCAGGATTTTAGATCTATTCGTTTTATGCGAATGTTCGTGAAAGATTTTGATGAAGAGGTTGTTTTACGTTTTGCAAAATTAGAATTAGTTAGAGGTGAATGGAGAAAATATGTGGATGATTTGAATCAACCGGGAGATGGATTAAATCCAGAACCTAATTCTACAGCTTTTAATATTGGAACAGTAAACGTAGAAGAAAACGATCAGCGTCAGCCGATTAAATACGAAGTTCCTCCTGGAATTGTGCGTGAAACAGATCCATCTCAAGCGGTTCAACGTCAATTAAATGAGCAATCATTAGTGTTAGATGTTTGTAATTTGAAAGATGGTGATGCAAGAGCGACTTATAAAAACGTACAATTTGACGTTCGAACGTATAAGAAATTGAAAATGTTTGTGCATGCTGAAGAAGTGAGTGCTGCAATGCCTTATAACAATGAAGATTTAACCTTGTTTGCTCGTTTAGGTTCTGATTTTTCTGATAATTATTATGAATACGAATTCCCATTGAACAAAACAGCTCACGGTGCTACGCTTCCCGAAGATATTTGGCCTGAGTCTAACAATATGGAGATTGTTTTTGAAGATTTACTGAATTTAAAAGCAGCAAGAAATAAAGCAGTAGAGAATGGTAGTAATACTATTTCGTATGTTTTAGAGTATTCAGAAATCGATCCTAAAAATCCAAAAAGGATGTTGAAGGTGAAAGGAAGTCCCAATTTACAAGGGATAAAAACGATCATGATTGGTGTTCGTAATCCAGCTAAAACACAGAAAAATCCTTGGCCAAATGGGGGTGTAGATAATGGTGCTCCTCAGTGTGCAATTATTTGGGTAAATGAGTTACGATTAACCGATTTTACTAGTGAAGGAGGTTCCGCTGCAGTAGCTCAAGCTCAAGTTCAGGCTGCTGATTTTGCTAACATTTCAATGTCTGGAAATTATAGTGGAGTGAATTGGGGAAGTGTTGAGAGTAGAGTACAAGAACGTCAACGAAATGAAAAAATCGGACTTGATTTAAACACAAATATTCAATTAGGGCAATTTTTTGGAAAGCAAACTCGACTTTCATTACCTTTTTTCTATGGACATTCATTAAATGTTATAAATCCTGAATACGATCCGTTTAATCCTGACATTAAATTAGCGGATTATGATTTAAAAACGAGAAAAGAAAAAGCTCAATTAGGACAAGATTTAAATGAACGTAAATCATTTAATTTCACGAATGTTCGAAAAGAAGCAGCAGCTGGTTCAACTCCACATTTTTGGAAAGTTTCGAATTGGGCTGCAAGTTATTCGTATGCTGAAAATTTAAAGAAAGATTTCAATACGAAATACGATAGAACCAAAACGTATACGGGTGGGTTAAATTATAATTATTCTTTTAATGCCAAACCATTAGAACCTTTTAAGAATGTGAAATTCATACAAAAGTCTAAATGGTGGGCGATTGTGAAGGATATGAATTTGTTCTTAGTACCTAAAAATGTAGCTTTCACGAATGATTTAATGAGAAGTTATAATGAACGACAAATTAGAAATAACTTGGTTCCAGATTATAATTTCAGAGCAGTTTATGTCAAACAATTTACTTGGAGACGCCAATATACCTTAGGGTACGATATAACGAAGAATTTAAAGTTTACGTTTGACGCTACAAACAAATCAATCTTTGAAGAAGGTCAAGGCCAAGTTAATAAAAAAGACAATCCTGATGGTTATAGAGCTTTCAAAGATACAATTGCAGCTCAGCTTCAAAGTGGAGGTAAAACAATGGAATATACCCAAAATTTTTCATTAGGATACAATCTTCCTTTAGATAAAATTCCAGCCTTAAATTGGATGACAGGGAATGTTAAATATGGAGGATCATATAATTGGCAACGCGCACCTTTAGGACAAACAGATTTCGGAAATACTATTCAAAATACTCGAACAGTCAATATGACAAGTCAGATGAATTTCACGAACTTGTATAATAAAGTTCCTTATTTGAAAAAAGTAAATAGTGAGGGTAAAAATCAAAGACAGGCTGTAAGTTCAAAATCGAAAATTACTGAAAAAGTAGACGATATAAAAGGGAAGACTACAACGGAAAATAAACCTCCAGTTGTAGAAAAACCTGAGTCAGAAATGACAGAAGAAGAGAAAAAAGAAAAGCGTAAGAGAGAAAGGAAGGAAAAAAGAAAAGAGCGCAAAGAGAAACGTAAAAAAGACAGAGAAGAACGCAGAAAAGAAAGTGTAGATCCGTTGGCAGGTTTCTTAGCTAGAATGTTGATGAGTGTTAGAAATGTGTCTGGTACTTATTCTATGACAGATGGGACTTTACTCCCAGGATTTAATCAAGATACTAGAATTTTAGGTACTTCAAATGGATTAAATTCTCCATTGACAAGTTTTACATTCGGTAAGCAAGGTTATGATTTATTAGGAAGACCAAATGGATATGATGTTACTACTTTGGCATCATCTAGAAGTACAGAAGTTGGAAATACTACCAATAATTGGTTGGTTAAAAATGATGCTTTGCCTAAGGCTCATGTTGTAACACATACTCAAAATATAACAGTAAGAGGTAGTGTTGAACCAATTAAAGATGTTATGATTGAGTTGAATGCTAATAGAGTTTATACGAATAATTCAAGTGATTTTTACAGATGGCAAAAAGATGATCCAACTAGTACAGATCCAAATGCATCGGGACAGTTCAGAACTCAAAGTCAGGTTGAAACAGCAACATTAACGTATACAACAGTTTCTACTAATTCAGCTTTTGCTTTATCAAATAGGGGGAATCACTATGGTTCAGCGACTTTTGATAAATTACTTGAAAATCGTCAATTGGTTTCTGCTCTTTTAGGCCAAGCTAATCCTACTTCATCTAAATTATCATCTGGTTATTATGATGGTTATGATGGTTCTCAACAACAAGTGGTATTGGGTGCTTTTTTAACATCTTATACAAATAATACGGTTAATTCACGAAATGTAAATCCGGTTAAAAATTTACCTATTCCTAACTGGAGTATAAATTATAACGGTTTGACAAAAATGGCTTTTATGAAAAAATTAGCTAAAAACTTTGTTGTTCGCCATGGATATAGTTCAACAGTTTCTATTGCTGGAATGCAAACCAACTTAAAAGCAAACGAAGCGGGTACAAATCGTGATATAAATAATAATTTCGAAGCTCAGAGAGTTATACAAAATGTAACAATTGTAGAACGTTTTTCTCCTTTAATTGGGGTTGATGCAACTTGGAATGTTGGTGGACAAGGATTAATAACTAAATTTGAGATTAAAAAAGATAGAAGTGCAACACTTTCTTTAAATAATAATCAAGTAACAGAAGTTTTAGGTACTGAATGGGTAATTGGAACCGGTTATAAATTTACTAAGGTGAAAATGCCGATTAAAAATGTACCTGCTAGTCCGGTTAATTTAAGATTTGATTTATCAATACGTGATAATTTAACTGTAATTCGCAAGATCGTTGAGAATTCAAACCAAGCAACTGCTGGTCAAAAAGTAGTCTCTATTAAGTCATCAGCAGATTACAATGTTGGACCAAATTTAGTTATTCAAGCATATTATGACCAAGTGATTACAACTCCTAAGATAGCAACTTCTTATCCAACAGGAAATATGAGCTGTGGTTTGAAATTACGTTTTAATTTAGCTGGTGTTCAATAATGAAAGAGGGTATAATTAGACAGGCAGAAAGAGGTGATGAATTCGCTATTTATCAACTGATAAAAGATTTAGCAACTTTTGAGAAAGCTCCTGATGAGGTATCAAATTCAGCAGAAGAATTAGCAAAACATTTATTTGATGATGCTATTTGTGAGGCAATTGTTTACGAATTGGAGGATGAAATAGTTGGCTTTGCTTTGTTTTATATATCCTATTCTACTTGGAAAGGTGTTTGTTTATACTTAGAAGATTTCTATGTAAAACCAAATAGTAGAGGTTTAGGTATTGGATCAAAATTGTTTGATAGAGTGGTTGAAATTGCAAAAGAAAAGAAAGTCAAGAGAATGGATTGGCAAGTATTAGATTGGAATGAAACTGCAATCGACTTTTACAAACGTAAAAATGCTTTACTTGACCCTGAATGGATAAACGGTAGAATTTATTTCTCTTAATCTCAATATTATCCTTAACCTTATAGAATGAAAACAATTTTAATTGCAGGAGGAACAGGATTTATTGGAAGAAGAATTCAAAAATTACTAGAGAAATCTAATTATAAAGTATTTATTCTTTCTCGTTCACCAAAATCGGATAATGAATTTTATTGGAATCCTTCAAAAGGAGAGATTGATAAAAAAGCACTTGAACATGTTTCGACCATTATCAATTTATGTGGTGCAGGAATTGGAGATAACCGTTGGACAACAAAAAGAAAGGAAGAATTATATCTATCTAGAATTGAACCAACTAAATTTTTATATAGTTTAATAAACGATTTACCTGACTTAGAAAGTTATATTTCAGCTTCTGGAATTACCTGTTATGGATTTGATGATGATTTGAAACTGTATTCAGAAGAAGATTCATTTGGAAGCGATTATTTGTCTCAACTTGTTAAAAGCTGGGAAAATGCAGCTAATTTATTCGAAAGTGACTGTAGAGTCGTTAAAATGCGAACAGCTGTTGTTTTAGACGAGAAGGAGGGAGCGCTTTCTAAAATTGCTAAACCAATTCAATTTGGTATCGGTTCTGCAATAGGAGATGGTAAACAAATTATGTCATGGGTTCATATTGATGATTTAACGAATGCTTTTTTGTTTGCTATTCAACATCCTATAGCAGGATCGTTTAATATTGTTGGAGGGAATCGATCTAATAATGAATTTTCTAAAACATTAGCAAAAGTGTTACAAAAACCTTTTTTCTTCCCTAAAATTCCAGCATTTATTATGAAACTTATTTTTGGAGAAATGGCAGTGATTTTGTTGAAAGGTGTTAATGTTTCCAATCAGAAAATTGTTGATGCAGGATTTAAGTTTCAGTTTACGGATTTAGATAAGACGTTTAAGAAAATTTATGGGAAAAAATAAATGATTAATATATTTTGTATTAAAGTCTATATTCCTGTATATAAACAACAAAATCCGCCAATTGACGGATTTTGAAGTAAATAAATTCTCAATTTTCACAATAAATCATTTGCTAAGTTTGCCAAGTCAGATCGTTCACCACGTTCTAGTTTAACATGAGCAAAAAGTGGTTGACCTTTTAATTTATCAATTAAATAAGCCAAACCATTACTGTGTTCATCTAAGTAGGGTGTATCAATTTGATGAACATCTCCCGTAAAAATGATTTTTGTATTCTCACCTGCACGCGTAATAATCGTCTTGATTTCGTGCGGTGTTAAATTTTGCGCTTCATCAACAATGAATAAAATATTGGATAAACTTCTACCTCTAATAAAAGCAAGAGGAGTAATCACAATTTTACCTTGTTGCTCCATTTCTAGAATTGCTCTGTGTTTTTTCTCATTTTCGCCAAATTGTGATTTGATGAATTTCAAATTATCCCAAAGCGGTTCCATGTATGGACTAATTTTATCATTTGCATCTCCCGGTAAGAAACCAATTTCTTTATTAGAAAGCGGTACGATTGGTCGAGCCAAGATTATTTGTTGGTATGCTTTCGCTTGTTCTAAAGCAGATGCAAGTGCGATCAATGTTTTACCAGTTCCAGCAACACCTTGTAGAGCTACTAATTTCACATTGTTATTTAGAAGCGCATGAAATGCAAATGCTTGTTCGGCATTTTTAGGCTTTATTCCGTAAACAAATTCTTTTTCAATACGTTCAATTTGTTTATTTGCTTCATCATAGACAACTAAAGAAGATGTTTTACCATTTTTTAAGATGTAATATCCGTTTGGAGTTTTTTTCTCTCCTAAAATTCCGTCTTCATCAATTTTACCTCTAGTAAAAATTTGACGAATCACTTCAGAGTCTACGTTATCAATTGTATATGTTCCAGATTTATCTAATTCAGCAGGATCTACTTTACCCGTTGCATAATCTTCTGCTACTATACCAAGAGCCTTTGCCTTGATGCGCATATTGATATCTTTGGTAACTAACTTTACCTCAAATTTCGGTTCCGTTTCCTTTAAAAATAATGCTGCATTGATAATCTTGTGATCGTTTTTTCCTATAGAATAAACATATTCTGCATTCACCTCTCTTGGGTTGCTTTCTAAAGCAATTTTAAAACTTCCGTGGTGACTACCAAGTGAAATCCATTCTTGTAAACTTGCTTCGCCAGAAAGTTTGTCGATAAATCGAATTACCTCTCTTGCGCTAAAGTTTTTGGAATCATTTCCAACTTTAAATTTGTCTAATTCTTCTAATACCGTAATTGGAATCGCTACATTGTTCTCCCCAAAACTCATAATTGCCTGGTGGTCGTGAAGTAGAACGGACGTATCAAGTACGTATATTTTTTTTTTCTTAGCCATGGTATAGAGTATTAATAGTTAATGTTAATATACAATTTTCTTTTAATAAAGTAAAGAATTATTTTTATTAATTTGAATAACTGAAAGTTAACGTATTGTTAAAACAAATAGTATACAATGAATAAACTTCTGTTTAATTATTTGTTTAAATGAAATTTGATAATAACTTATTTAAGAAATACTTACCAAATAGATTGATTTATTAAAATCTAATAATCGCTAATAAGCAGTTAATCTTAGTTGATTAATTAGTTTTAATTACTTTATAGGTTGTTACGATTGCATTAACCCTAGTTTCTATAAAATAGATTCCATTGATTAATTCACTTAAATCCAATTCAATATGAGTTGAATTAAGAATTTTGTCATTTATTGATTGAAGGTGGATGATTTTTCCTTCAATATCTCTTACGTTAATAGTTTGAATAATATCTTTTGACTCAACTATAATGTTTTTTTCAAATGGATTTGGGTAAATTGTTATTTCAGAATCATTTTTGAATGACAATGAATTCTTTTCCAAATTTGAAACAATCGTAGAGCCTAATTGAATTGATTTATTCTCTTCGTTTTCAATTTTATCTACACTTATAATTGAAGTTGAAATACAGATGCATTTTTCTGATTGAGAGTGTTCAGTACAAATTGGTAACTTTAAACTCTCTTCATCCATCCATTCAGCGTGAGATGCAACACAATTTAATGGGTTTAATGCAATATCACCTAAATAAATTGTTGAAGGTAATTTTGGTAAACAAGTAATTTTATTTGATCCACAAGCTAAATATTCTAATTCATTTGGAATTACCGGTAAAGAAGAAATTTCGTTAAAATTACAGTAAAGAACTTTTAACGCAACAGGTAAATTTGGAAGTTTTGTTAATTTATTTACAGCGCAACTTAATTCTTCAAGAGAAGTTGGTAAAGTTGGTAATTCAATTAATTGATTCATACTACAATCCAATTTCACTAAATTAGAAGGAAGTACTGGTAAGAAAGTTAAATTATTTTCTAAACACTCAAGACTTTTCAAATTTGTAAATGCTTGAATACCTTCTAAATTTTCTATTTGAAGTCCGTTTAAATTTAAATTTTCAGTTGAACGAATAATGTCGCATGAAGCATCTAATTTATTTTCATTCATACAGTTAGGAAAATTGATCACTAGAAAATTCGCAAAATTCTTATCATTTATCGTGATAATATTTTGTGCATTTCCTAAAAATGAAACCAAAACTGCTATGAATACTAATTTTAACATGTTTGTTATTTTCCTAATATAACAAACATACTTAAAATAAGGAGCAGGTTATTAACAATTTTAGATTTACATCAACCTGTGATTGTTAATAACTGACTTGTCCCGATTTTACTTTAATTAAATAATTTTAATATTCTGATAAACAGAAGTTTACTATTCAGTTGAAGTAGGTGTAACTGGTGTATTCTTTTTGCTTTCTGTTTCAATTTGTATTGGTTTCCCCTGATGTTCAACTGGTCGGGCATCTGTCTTAATATTGGTTGTATTGTTTTCAATAGGTGCTTTTTGAGTTGAAACTACTTCTGTCTGTTTACAAGATAAAAAAGTGCTTATTAAAGCGATTCCAATATATAATGATCTTTTCATTTTGAGTTTTTAAGTTTATACTACTGATTTTTATTTTTCCTGATTTTCTTCAAATTTTCCAATATAAGTTACTTTATATGAGTAATCTGGATTTATTTTATCTAAATCGGGTGTATGGATTTTTATTTTTGAGAATATGTTGGTAGAGATTACTTGCGTGTATTTTTCAATTAATTCTAAGTTTTTTCCATTTGTTGCGTAGAATTCAATTTTGTACCAATTTTTTCTTGAGCCAAGACTACTTTTTAATTCTGATATTTCAAAAGTTGGATTCTCTAAAAAATTAGTTGAACTTTTAATTTCTTTTGCCCCACCCTTATTCGTGAAGTCATCTTCATAACTTTCTCTTTCGTAATCACCTGGACCTTCATTGTTTATGTCATATCCTCCAACTACAAAGCAGGGATAAGCTAATTTACTTTTAGTCAATAATTCTTGTATACAAGGCGATTCTTTTTCTAAATTTCTCCAGTAAAAAGTAGCGTTGTGAATCCATCCAAGGGCTCTATCTTTATTTTCACTGACCAGTGCAATGTTTTCTAATGTTCTTTTGTTATTTGAAGGGGAGTCACTCCATTTTTGAGGACTATATAATCCCTTTCTTAAATCCTCATTTTGAAAGAACGTTTGTACTTGTTTTAATCCTGAATGATAGCCAAAATCTTGTACTCCTCTGTTCCACCACCAATCCATTCCAGTTCCTATAGATCCCATCATAGAACTTGCCCAAATACTGTTGTGGTATTCGATACCAGTGCAGCAATAAATTCGTAATTTATTATCTGAAACTCCCATTTCTTCAAGAATAACTGGTTTCTTATAGAGTTTCCAAAATTCATCTATTTTATTGTACCTATTTTTGAAATTCCCATCTTTGTTAGTAGCATAATCGTGAATTGAGATAACGTCAGAATGTTTAAAAAGACCATCAAAATTTACATTCGTCTCAGGTTTTGGAATGTTGCTATAGGAATTTGAATAGAGTATTTTTTTACTAAGATTAGTATTTATGTAATTTTGTTGATTCACAAACCAATTTTTAAATAAGGTAATTGCTTCATTTTCATCAAATTTTGAATTTTCTTTTTGTTCTTCTTTTAAAATCCCACTGTACCAATGGTTTATTTCAGAATACCCATAAAAAGTAAAACTTGGACTATATCCCCATCTTGAAAAAACATAACGCAACGAATTCATTTGCCATTTGATTGCTTCTTCATTTGTTAAATATTCTTTTTTTCTAGTCAATTGTAAACTTGTTCGATAGGGATTATCATACCAACTAACACCGCTCCAATCGGGTCCACCTGGATTTAAATAGCTATCAATTAATTCAACATGATGACGGAAAACAATGAAATAGACACCATTTGTTTCACAAAGTTCAACCATTTTATCAAACGCAAACATTTCATCTAATTTGCCATTGTAGTTTTTCATATTTGGCCAATCTGGAAGTTCTGCTTGAGGCTGCATATCAAAACGTGTAAAATTTCCTCCTACATCAATTAGCTGTTGAACACCTTTTAAATGGTCTTTATTTTGAGAAGGAAGGTAAGATGTAGCACCGGCACTCGTTATATTATTGGAAATTGAAAAAAATGGTTCTCCAGTTTCACTATAGTACAAATATCGATCTGCATCAGATTCCGTTTTAGAAATTTTTAAAGTTCCTTTATGATTGGAAGAAGTGCAAATAAATTCTAATTCGTGGTTAATTGGATTTAGTTGACTTTTCGTATAAACTTCAATTTTTACTTTCCATTTACCAATTTCATCGGGAGAAAACCGAACTCTAAATGGCCAAGAAGTTGTGTCTTCTTCCCAACTATCAAAAATTGTATTGGCTTTATAAGGACGATAGTAGAAACCATATCTTTTGGTATGTGTACCAGAAGGAGAAATAAAATCGGCTTCAAAATTTAATTGTTCAGGATCGTAAGGATTGATTCCGGAAGTATCGTTTTCAAAGATAAACTGATCAATTTTAGATTGAATTTTAGGAGTAAATTTAAATCCAAACTCCAGTTTAGTATATTTTCCAACTTGTTCTTTATTAGAAGGTTGAATTTGTTGACTGGATAATAATGAATTAACTAATTGTCCCCAACTAGTAGATTGAAAAAAGAGTATTAATCCAATTAATAATTTATTCTTCATCTTTCATTTCTTCTGTCACATTAGCTGTTTCAGGAGTAATTTCTTCCTTTTTTTTCTTAGAATCTTTCGGAAAATATGACCTTTGTCTAATAAAAATAAGAATAATTCCAGTTGAAATTGAGAAATCAGCAACATTCCAAATTGCTGGAAAAACTTCGCCTCCACCAACTACAGGGACCCATTGAGGCCAACTAGCTTGAAACTTAAACATATCAACTACATTACCTAAAAGAAAACCTTTGTGTCTAGTTTCAATTGTACCAAAAAAACCACAATCCGTTTTTATTCCTGATCCAGGTGAATGATTGAATCCCATACATGGATCGTATTTGAAAATGAAATCATAAAACATGGAATCAATTAAATTTCCTGCAGCACCTGCTAAAATCAAACCAACAGCAATTAAGAATTCTCTTTTTGCTCCTTTTTTCGCTTGTTGAAACCAATAATAACAAATCGCTCCGATAGCAAATATTCTAAAAATACTAAGCGCAAGTTTGTGCCATATAGCTGAACCAAAAGTAGTTCCAAAAGCCATTCCAGGATTTTCAATGTAATCTAGTACCAACCATTTTCCAAGTAAAGGTCGAACCTCTCCAGGTAAAAATTCCGTTTTAATGTAAATTTTTAAAAGTTGATCTAAAAATAAAATGAGGATAACCAAGATCCCCACTATTATTATATTTTTCTTCACGAAGGAATTATTTTTGCATGTTTTTAGCTTCGATGCTCAAAGTAGCATGAGGAACTAACAACAAACGTTCTTTTTGAATTAATTTTCCAGTTACACGACAAATACCGTATGTTTTATTTTCGATTCTAGCCAGTGCAAATTCTAAACTTTGGATGAATTTTTCTTGACGAGCTCCTAAAGCAGCCGTTTCTTCTTTAGTTAAAGTTTGAGAACCATCTTCCATCATATTGAAAGTTCTACCAGTATCATCCGTTCCATTATCACCGTTTGATAATGAATTGTTTAACATTTCTAAATCTTCTTTAGCTTCTTTTAATTTAGCAAGTATAACTTCCTTAAATTCAGCTAAATCTGCTTCTGAGTAACGTGTGCTTTCTTGTGACATTGTATTTATATTTTAAATGTTGTTTTTGCTTTTTTTTAATGTGTCGCAAATATAACCGAAAAAAATAAATAGCATTTGTAAAAGTATATTTTAGTGTTAATTTTTAATTAATTGAAAAATGTATCATTATTCCATTTTAAAGGATTGTTTTCAATATATTCAGAAATAGTGAAATATGATTTTTCATTTTGTATTATGATGTCATAATAATTTCGTTGCCAAACATCATGTGTTTTTGTGTTTTGTCGAAACCATTTCGTAACCCCAATTTTAAATCCCCGAACAACCGACCCAATTGTTTTTGATGGTGACCGTAGGGGCGAAATATTTTTCGCCCCATTACATAAATTTATATTTTTCGCCCCATTATTTACATTTACATTTACATGTTCATTTTTATTCATATCGGCCGAATATTGATTCGTAAACGAATTGATACTATTTTTTGAAATAACGGATGTTTGATTATTTTCAAATACAATATCGGGCGAATATTGATTCGTAACTGTATTTATAATACTATTTGATATATCGTTTGAATGTTTTTCATCAAATACAATATCGGGCGAATTTTGATTCGCCCCTACCAATTCAATGATACCATGAATATGGTTTGGCATAATTATATATTCATGTAAAATCACATTTGTAAAATGGGATGGTATTTCCAACCAACATTTTTTCGCATGAATTCCTGCATCGTTTAAAATCATTTTTTTATTTATTATTTTTCCAAATAAATGTTTTTTTTCATGGCAACAGATTGTAATAAAATACAACCCTTTTTGTGAATAATCATGGCCTTTTAAACGTATGGATTTCCGGTGGCTCAATTTAGAGTTAAATGTCATTTTTGTAGTTTTTAATTGAATTTAAGTAAAAACAATAGATTATTTTCAAAATTTATTCAAAAAAATTAAGATTAATTTGATTTTCAAACACCCCAGATTTCTTAAAAAATCATAATATTAAATAGTATCACCAAAATATTAACAATATTCACTTTTTTGAGTTAATTTTGTAACAAGAGTAAAAAACGTAAAAACACGAAGCTATGGCAGAAGTATTGCAAGACCTTGGTATACAAGAAATTTTAACTCAATTTGGAATTGAGGAGGTAAATAATGGTGCTTCTTTAGGAAGTAAATGGTTAAAAACAAGAGGAGAAAAAATTGATTCTTATTCTCCAGTAGATGGAAAATTAATTGCATCTGTAAATTCTGCTACTGAAGTTGATTATGAAGCTGCAGTTTTAAAAGCACAAGAAGCTTATAAAGTTTGGAGAACAGTTCCTGCTCCGAAAAGAGGAGATATCGTTCGTCAGTTAGCTGATCGTTTACGTTTTCACAAAGATTCATTAGGAAAATTGGTTTCTTATGAAATGGGTAAATCTTTACAAGAAGGTTTAGGTGAAGTACAAGAAATGATCGACATCTGTGATTTCGCAGTTGGTTTATCTCGTCAATTATACGGTTTAACAATGCATTCTGAACGTCCAGGACATAGAATGTATGAGCAATACCACCCAATTGGAATTGTAGGAATTATTTCTGCATTTAACTTCCC
>CANCEQ010000045.1 GCA_947375085.1 Flavobacteriales bacterium | reverse complement strand
AATGGGGCTTGGAGCGACATCTGTTATTTGTGCTTTATTGCATGATACGGTTGAAGACACTCATATTACACTTCAAGATGTAGAAGATTTATTCGGCCCAAAAGTTCGTTTGATTATTGATGGTTTAACAAAAATCCCTGAAGTATTTGACGAAAATGCTTCAATTCAAGCGGAGAATTTCAGAAAAATGATATTAACACTTTCGGAAGATATTCGAGTAGTGTTAATCAAATTAGCTGATAGACTTCACAATATGAGAACGTTGGGAAGTATGGTTCCGGATAAACAATTGAAAATTGCATCTGAAACTAAATTCTTATACGCTCCTTTAGCGCATCGTTTAGGTTTATACTTAATTAAAGGTGAGCTTGAAGATTTAGCAATGCTCTATACGGATGGTGAAGTTTACAGAAGTATTGAAGCAAACTTGAAATCGACCCAAGATGTTAGAAATCGTTTTATTCGTCGTTTCATAAATCCAATAAAGGAAGCACTTCAATATGAAGGGTATGTTTTTGAAATAAAAGCAAGAACAAAATCAATCTCTTCAATTCATCGTAAGATGTTAAAACAAGGTATTCCTTTTGAAGAAGTATATGATATTTTTGCTATTCGTATCATTATAGATACTCCTCAAGAATTGGAAAAACCAGATGCTTGGAGAATATATAGTATCGTAACCGATTTCTACCAACCAAGTCCAGACAGATTAAGAGACTGGATTTCAACTCCTCGTGCCAACGGATATGAGTCACTTCACACAACAGTGATGTCTCCTACAGGAAAATGGGTTGAAGTCCAAATTCGTTCTAAACGTATGGATGAGATTGCAGAAAAAGGTTTAGCTGCTCATTACAAATACAAAGAAAACAATACAGAAGACAGTAAATTAGATCGTTGGATTAATGAAATCCGTGATTTAATGGAAAATCCTGATGCTAATGCAATGGATTTTGTTAACGATTTCAAGCTGAACTTATTCAGAGAAGAAATCTACATTTTTACTCCAAAAGGTGATTTAAGAGTTCTTCCAAATGGATCTACAATTCTTGATTTTGCTTATGATCTTCATACAGACATTGGAAACAAATGTATTGGAGGAAAAGTCAATAATAGACTTGTTCCTTTGAGTTACCAGCTTCAAAGTGGTGATCAATTAGAAATCATTACTTCACCAAAACAAAAACCAACAGATGAGTGGTTGATGATGGTGATTTCTGCAAGAGCAAAACAAAAAATTAAAAATACGCTTAACGAGGAAAGAAAAGCAATCGCTCAAGATGGTAAAGAAATATTAGAGCGAAAATTAAAGCAATTCAATATTAAATCTACAAAGGAAAATATTGCTGTATTAGAACGTTTTTATGCCCTTCCTAATTCAACAGAACTCTTTTTTAGAATTGCTAAAAGCAAAATTGATTTAACTCGTTTAAGAGAATTAGAAAACCAAAATGGAACGCTTTTATTAGAGAAGAAAAATGTTTCTCCAAAAGATAGAAACGAACAAGATGTTTATTCTAAAATCAATCAAAAAGAAGATGTAATCATTATAGGTGAAGATTTCAAAAATATCCAATACACAATGGGACGTTGTTGTAATCCAATTCCTGGAGATTTAATCTTTGGATTCATCACAATTAACGACGGTGTCAAAATTCATCGAAATAGCTGTTCAAATGCTGAACACCTAATGTCTAAAATGGCTTACCGTTTAGTAAAAGCAAGATGGAAAGATGAGGAATTAAAAGAGCGTTTAGCTGCTATTAAATTATTTGGTACAGATAGTTTAGGTATTGTAAACAAATTAACAGAAATAATATCAAATCAACAAAACGTGAATATGAAATTCATTTCTTTTGAAACAAATGATGGATTATTCGAAGGTCGTATTAAAGTATTGGTTTATGACACTCAACATTTAGAACAATTGATGAGTAAATTTGAACAGGTTGAAGGCGTTATGCGAGTAGAACGTTGGGATGTTGATGTTGAACATTAATAATATATTTCCCCACATTGTAAAATATATAATGTGGGGAATTTTTTAATCTAAAATTTCTTTCCAAGTTTTAGGTCTTAAAACTGCCAGCCATTTAAAACCTTTGATAAATTGTTCCTCTTTGTTCAACTTTTCCATTGGATAAAATACACCATCCGGTTTTTCAAAATAGGTTATTCCTTCTACTTCATTACTATCTAAATAAACTCTCAAATCAGAAGCATAAATACGATTCATTCCTAAACGTTTAATAACGACAGTTGAATCATTTTTTTCTGTATTTTCTGGAAATGAAATCGTTCGAGCATTTCCTTTTACATCTGTTCTATAAATATCATTGTTCTTAAAAAAAGAATAAATCTCCTTACCTCCTATTTGATTATAATATTTACCCGAATCTATTTCAAATAAAACCGTAGAATTCCCTAAAACATTTGCTTTCTCTATAATCGTATCTGAAACAAAAAACACTTCAATAAAATCACCTTTTAGTTCTGTTTTAACTTTCACCCATACAATTGGGTCTTTATACAATTCCATTTTTCCAATAACTTTATCGTATACTAAAGAATCGCATTTTGCTTGTAATTCCTTTCTAAAAAGTTTTACATTTTTATACCCTTTTATTTGTGTTGCATTTCCCAATGAATCCTTCAAAGTGAAAAGAGTGTCTGCGTGAATAAACAACGTATCTTTTCCATCAATTTTAAGAGCTAAAGCTCGACCTGTCAGGTAAGATAATCTCTTACTATCTGATGAATAAGCATAATTTCCTCTAAACTCTAAATGTTGTGCAGTATCTTTAAAGACAACATTTCCTTTACCAATTGAAATTCCTTTTTGTGAATGAGAATATAAATAATCTCCTGTCATCAATTGATTATCTTTAAAAATAGAAGCATTTTTTTGAAGTGTAGCTTCTTTTGTTGACGTATTGTACCAACCTTTTTCACAATAAATCTTGGACCCTTTTGTTATATTTTTTTCTAATTGATTAATATTTGTGGGACCAAAAAAATATGCTGTTTTCTTTTTGTAATTGTAACGTAAAGTATCTGTCGTCATTCTCAAATCAGAACTTTTATAATTTACAACTTGACTAAAAAACATATCCTTGGTTTTAGAGTACATATATCCAACAACACTAGTAAGAATTTCATCATTGACTATACTTTCAACTTTACCTCCATATCTATAAATAGCCACAGATTTATTTGCATCGTACTCTAAAGTATCAGTTGTAATTTTATATTCTTGATCACGAACTCTAACATTCCCCCAAAGTTTAGCTTGTTTTAAAGAACCTTGATAATAAAGTGAATCACAATATAAATTTAAATCATTTTTAGTAATATGAACATTTCCATAAGCACGAACTTCTTGAAACATTTCTCTATAATGAGCAGAATCACAATACATTGTGTTTCCTTGGTAAATAAAACTCACATTACCGATTAATCGGTGTGTACCCGTTTTTTGATTAAATTCAAACTTATCAGAACCTGGCAATAACTCAAGAGTATTTTTTTGAGCTATTGCTTGGTAATTAAGCAAAAAAATTGCGCTTATAATAAGCGCAATTTTAAATATATAAGTTTGAATTTTCACTTATTAGTTATTTTCTAACGTCTGTTTTCTGTCTGGTCCAACTGAAACAACTGTAATTGGAACACCTAATTTATCTTCCAAATAAAGAACATAATCCTTTAATTCTTTTGGTGCATCAGCATAAGATGATAATTTAGTTAAGTCACAATTCCATCCTTTAACATCCTCATAAACAGGTGTAATTTCTGAATCCGTAATATCGAATGGGAAATAATCTAATTTTTCACCATTGATGATATAATGAGTACACACTCTAATCGTTTCAAATTTATCTAAAACATCTGATTTCATCATAGATAATTCAGTTGCTCCATTCACCATGATTGCATATTTCAATGCTGGTAAATCTATCCATCCACATCTTCTAGCTCTACCAGTTGTAGCCCCAAATTCGTGACCTTCTTTACGAATAAATTCTCCAACTTCATCATCTAATTCAGTTGGGAAAGGTCCACTTCCAACACGTGTACAATATGCTTTAAAAATACCTATTACTTTACCGATTGTTGTTGGAGCAACACCTAAACCTGTACAAGTACCTGCTGTTACAGTATTTGAAGAAGTTACGAAAGGATAAGTTCCAAAATCAATATCTAACATTGTTCCTTGTGCTCCTTCAGCTAGTACTTTTTTACCTTCTTTTAAAGCATTATTCAAATAGTGCTCACTATCAATCGCTTGCAATCCACGTAAAGTTTCAATTCCTTCAAACCATGGACCTTCAAGTTCTGCTAAATCATATTCAAAACCTTCATAATGTTTTAAGATTCCAACATGTTTTTCAACTAGACAGTCGTATTTTTCTTTAAAATTTGGAGAGAATATATCACCTACTCTTAATCCGTTTCTACCAGTTTTATCCATGTAAGTTGGACCGATACCTTTTAAAGTAGAACCTATTTTATCTTTTCCTTTTGCTGTTTCTGAAGCAGCATCTAAAAGTCGATGAGTAGGTAAGATTAAATGAGCTTTTTTAGAAATCAACAATCTCTTTTTGTAATCAACATTAAAAGGAATTAATTTTTCTAATTCTTTTTGAAAAAGTACAGGATCAAGTACAACACCATTTCCAACAATATTCAAAACATTTTCTCTGAAAATTCCAGAAGGAATAGTATTTAAAACATGCTTAATTCCTTCAAATTCTAAAGTATGCCCTGCATTTGGCCCACCTTGAAAACGAGCAATAATATCATATTCTGGAGTTAATACATCGACAATTTTCCCTTTACCTTCATCACCCCATTGTAGGCCTAATAATACATCTACCTTCATTATCATTTATTCTTAAAATGATTTATAATCTTTTTAAAAGAAATATAAATCGTATATATTTTATTTATTTTAGCAATTTAATGAGATTTATTTTCACCTAAAAAGTAAAAGCTCACTCTTATTTATTTTCTTTTTTATTCCTAACTCCATAAAAATACAATGAATGATGATCGATTTTCATATCAAATAATTCTTCAATTGTCGCTTTTATAGATTGTATTCTAGGATCGCAAAATTCTATTAATTCACCAGTATCTGTACACACAATATGATCATGTTGCTTTGAACCATGTGATTTTTCAAATTGGGCAATGTTTTTTCCAAATTGATGTTTTCGAACCAAATTACAAGCTAACAACAAATCAATTGTATTATATAAAGTAGCTCTAGAAACTCTATAATTTTGATTTTTCATTTTGATATACAAAGACTCAACATCGAAATGACCTTGATAATCATAAATTTCAGCAAGTATTGCAAATCGTTCAGGAGTTTTCCTGTGGCTATTCTGCTCCATATAAGCGGAGAAAATTTGTTTTACAGTTGATTGAAGTTCCTGTGTTGCCATTTTATAATTAAAACCAAAGGACGAAATTAATAATTTAGTACAAACTAAATTCAACCAATCACATCTATTTTTAATGTGTTATTAACATCGTGAAAAATGAAATTATCTAGATTTAATCGATGTTTCTCTCTATATAATCAATCAAAGAGTGAATAACTTTTATATGAATTTCTTGAGTTCGGTCAGCATAATTAGAAAATGGAGCTCTTATTTCAACATCGCATAAATCTTTCATTACCCCCCCATCCTTTCCAGTTAATCCAATAACGAGCATCCCTTTTGCTTTAGCTGAGTTTATAGCATTTATCACATTTTTAGAATTTCCAGAAGTAGAGATCGCAACTAAAATATCTCCTGAATTACCCAAAGCTTCTATATATCTTGAAAAAACAAATTCATACCCATAATCATTTGAAACGCATGATAAATGACTAGCGTCTGAAATTGAAATAGCAGGCAAAGCTTTTCGATCTTCTCTGTACCTACCCGTTAATTCTTCAGCAAAATGCATTGCATCGCACATTGAACCACCATTTCCACAGCTAAAAACCTTGCCTCCATTTTTAAAAGAATCGACAATTAGATTTCCTGCATTTTTAATCTTAAGAAAATTTTCTTCTGTATTAAATTTAACCAATACATCTACTGCTTCAAAAAAATGGTCCGCTATTTGTTTAGTGCTCATCATTGTTGTTTTTTGTCAAATTTAAAAAAAAATAGTGCCTTGACAATGATATTCAATCAAACTTACTATATTTGAAACGGACTATTGTCCAATTAAACAATGTGATTATGAAAAAACACTTTCTATTATTATCGGTTCTACTCCTTTCTTTAAGCTCTTTTTCTCAAAGTGATTGCTTTAAAAAACTTGAAGAAGCATTTGCTAAAAGAGGTGCAAATACTGTTGCGGATGCTATTCATTCAAATGTTATTGTTAGTTTTTTTGAAGAAACAGGAACAAGATGTGTTGGCGGTAAGGTTAGAGTTGAAAACGGAACTATTACTTCTGTATTTCTTCAATTCAATGATAATTCATATGAATTAATGGAGAAAAAATTCTACAATGCTAAAAAAACACCTCCTACTATTACGAATGGAATTTCAGAAATGATTTACACAACAGATGGAGAAAAATTTAGAATTGTTTTTATTGAAAAATTAAAACCTAAAAAACAAGTTTATAAAGAAATCAATCTTCCTGATGATTTATAAAAAAAATATTTAAAAAGGTTCAAATTAATTGAACCTTTTTTTTTGCTTCTCAGTTTAACCTCAATTAAAATGCAAATCCAACAAACCATTAAACGATTACAATATGTTAAAATATTAATGAATCGTTCTATAATTTACTAACAATTCTAAAATAAAACGTTAAACTGTTAAAAATCATTTTCAAACTATATTTTCTTTGTTATCTTTGGAACGATTGTTAAAAAGCCTACAATGAAAGATTTATTAGAAAAATTTGAAAATAAACGTCCGGAAATAGTTTTCGAATGGAAAGATGCTGAAACTGAAGCAGAAGGATGGGTAGTAATAAACTCTCTTCGTGGTGGTGCTGCAGGTGGTGGTACCCGAATGAGAAATGGTTTAGATAAGAGAGAAGTTGAATCTCTAGCTAAAACAATGGAAGTGAAATTCACGGTAGCTGGACCACCAATTGGAGGTGCTAAATCAGGAATTAATTTCGATCCTAAAGACCCTAGAAAAGAAGGAGTATTAAAAAGATGGTATGCTGCAGTAACCCCTTTATTAAAACATTACTACGGAACAGGTGGAGATTTAAATGTTGACGAAATTCACGAAGTAATCCCTATGACTGAAGATTGCGGTGTTTGGCATCCACAAGAAGGAGTATTCAATGGACATTTTCAACCTAGAGAAGCTCAAAAAATTAACCGTATTGGTCAATTAAGACAAGGGGTATTAAAAGTATTGGAAGATACTCAATTTTCTCCTGATGTAAATAGAAAATATGTTGTTGCTGATATGATAACAGGTTACGGAGTAGCTCAATCTATCAAGCATTATTACTCTATTTGGAATAACGGTTCTGACTCTGTAAAAGATAAAAAAGTAATCGTTCAAGGTTGGGGAAATGTAGGTTCAGCAGGAGCTTATTATTTAGCACAACAAGGAGCAAAGGTTGTTGGTATCATTGACCGTGTTGGTGGTTTAATTAACGAAGAAGGATTCTCTTTTGAAGAAATCAAACAATTATTCCTAAACAAAAACGGAAACGAAATCACACATCCAAATTTACTATCTTATGACGAGATCAATTCTAAAATTTGGGATTTAAAAGCAGATGTATTTATTCCTTGTGCTGGTTCTAGAATGATCACAAAAGATCAATTAAATAGAATGGTAAAAGCTGGAGTTCAAGTAATTTCATCTGGTGCAAATGTTCCTTTCGCTGATCCTGAAATCTTCTTTGGCCCAATCGCTGATGAAGCTGACAATACAATCTCAATCATTCCTGATTTTATTTCAAATTGTGGAATGGCGAGAGTTTTCGCTTACTTAATGAGTAACGACTTAAAAGAAATTTCTGATAAAGGAATTTTTGAAGATACTAGTTCAACAATTGAAAATGCTCTTAAAGCAGCGCACGCTAAAAATTCTAATAAAACAGGTATAGCTAAAACTGCTTTCGAAATAGCATTGAACCAATTAGTCTAAAACAATTTACAATAATTTCCCGAAAGGAGTAAGATTCATTTCTTACTCCTTTTTTTTATGTGCAAACTATTTTCTAACTAAAATAAAATTAGGAAAATCATTATTACGCAACACTAAAAACAAATGACTGTGGAAAACTATCTTATATAGCAATTTAGTCGAGTGATATAAGATTTATTTTTACGCAATTAAACTATTTTAAGAAAGTAATGAAAAAATATTTAAAATTAGCCATTGTTGTAATTACGTTCGCTATAATTGGGACTGTTACAGGACAAATTGAAAGTACTGAACCTGCTGCAAATGCTGCTGCTGAAACTGTTTTAGTCAAAACTGAAATTTCGGCTTTTGAGTTTTTTATTAAAGGGGGTGTATTCTTAATTCCTATTTGCCTTTTGTTATTCTATACAATCTTCGTAACAGTTGAAAAATATAGATATATTAAAAGAACAGCGAAATTTGATTCAAACTTATTAAACAATATCAAATCAAATTTAACAGCGGGAAATCTTGAGCCTGCAATCACATTTGTTTCTGGAGATAAAACTGCTTTTGGACAAATTGTGAAAGAAGGATTATGTACAGTTGGGAGACCAGTTTCTGAAATTGAATCAAACATGGACAAAGTAACCAATATTGAAATTGGTAAAATGGAAAAAAGTTTGGGACATTTAGGATTAGTAGCAGGTATTGCTCCAACTTTAGGATTCATCGGTACAATTGCTGGTGTAATTAAAATTTTCTATAGCATCTCTATTACAGAAAATGTAAGTATCGGAAATATCTCTGGAGGTCTTTATGAAAAAATGATTTGTTCAGGAAGTGGATTAATCGTTGGTATTATTGCTTTTGCTGCTTACCACTTATTGAATGGTATGATTGACTCATTTGCGTTAAATGTTCAAAAAGTAAATTTAGAATTTGTAAACATTATTCAACGACCAAACAATGGCGATAAAACGAAATAAAAGATTCCATGTAGAAGTTGCAACTTCTGCTTTGAGTGATATTATGTTCTTTTTGTTGTTATTCTTTTTGATTATATCAACATTAGCGAATCCGAATGTTATAAAAATGGCACTTCCGAAAGCTAAAACAAATGAACAAACAACAAAACAACATTTAACATTATCTGTTACTGCTGAAAAGAAATTCTTTCTAGATAAAGAAGAAATTGCTTTTAATGATTTAGAAAAAGTGTTACTTGAAAAAATGGCAAGTGAAACTGATAAAACAGTAATCGTAAGAATCCCTTTTGATATGCAGGTTCAAAGTTTAATTGATGTACTTCAAATTGGAGTAAAAAACAATTTAAAATTTGTTATCGCAACAAAAGCAAGTTAAATAACTTTATGAAAAGTATAACCAAACAGAAAGGGTGCGTTATATAAAAAACAACGAATCTTTAAGTTTTGTTTTAACTAAAAAGTAAAGACTATGGAAACAATAAGTAGTTCTGAATTAAAAGATAAAAAAATAGGAGTGTTAGCATCTAGTGCAACACTCCTTATTGTATTTATTTTACTATATATAAGTAGTATTGAAAATAGTAAACCTAAAATAAATGCCATTACACTTGTGACGGATATTCCGTTGGAAACAATTCAAGAATTTAAAGAAGTTACTCCAATCACTGAAAAAGGTGGCGGAGGAGGTGGCGGAGGAACACCATCAAATGATAAAGTTGACCCTACTCCAAAACCGCAAACTGATCATGTAGTAACTAGTAAAACGAGTGAAGCAGTTGCAATGAAAGATAATGGGAAATCAAATAAAACCACTGCTGAAAATTCTCAAAATACAGCTACAAGCACCAAGAAATCAACAAATTTATTCACTGCAGACGGAGGAAATGGTTCTGGAACTGGAGGAGGTGTAGGTAAAGGAAAAGGTGTAGGTTTTGGTCCTGATACTGGCGAAGGAAGAGGTCCTGGAAACGGTCCTGGATCTGGAGGAGGCAACGCAGGTGCTAGAAGAATTCGTTTGAATGACCCTAATGTAGAAAACATTGAATCAGATGTAGATAATAAAATCAATTTAAGAGTAAAAATTGATGAAAACGGGAACGTAATCAGCGCCGTAAGCACATCTAGAACAACAACAACTAGCCAAACGATTATCAATAAAGTTATTGCTGCTACAATCAGTCAAGCGAAATACAATAAAAAAGCTGGAGCTGGTATTGAAGAAGCATTTATAACAATCATTTTAAATGCCCGATAATAACTATTCAAACACGATAGAATGGCTATTTAATCAATTTCCGGCCTATCACAAAGTTGGAGCATCTGCTTACAAACCCGATTTAACTAATTGTTTACGATTAAGTGAGTTATTTGGAAATCCTCATTTAGATTTAAAATTTATTCATATTGCAGGAACTAATGGTAAAGGTTCTACTTCAAGTATGATTGCCTCGATTCTTCAAGAGTCAGGAGAAAAAGTTGGTTTATTTACTTCTCCACACATTGAAGACTTTAGAGAACGAATTCGTATAAATGGTAAAATGATTTCTGAAAATGAAGTCATCAGTTTCTGCAACAAAATAAAATCTTTTCAACTTGATTTTGAACCGTCTTTTTTCGAAATCACTTGGACGATGGCTCTGATTCATTTCTCAAATCTAAAATGCACCGTTTGTGTAATTGAAACAGGATTAGGAGGAAGACTGGATGCTACCAATATTATCACACCTATACTTTCCATAATTACCAATATAGGACTAGAACACACGAATTTTCTTGGTGACACATTGGAAAAAATAGCATCAGAAAAAGGTGGAATAATAAAAAATGGCGTTCCTATTGTTATTGGTGAAACATTAAGAGAAACAATACATGTATTTGAAAAAATAGCTAACGAAAAAAAATCAGATCTATTTTTAGCCGAAAAAATACAAACTGAAATTCCTGAGGGGTTTCCTTTATTAGGAGATTATCAACTTAAAAATTACAAGATAATTGAAACTTCAATTCCTTTATTAAATAATTTAGGATTTACTATTACCAAAAATTCTATCTCTAAAGGTTTATTAAACTTAACTTCAAATACAGGTTTTCGAGGTAGAATGCAAATAATAAACACTTCACCTTTAACTATCATGGATGTTTCACACAATTATGATGGAATTAAAGCAACACTTAAAAGTATTGAAAAAATCAACCAAGGAAATTTAAAAATAGTCTACGGAACAAGTTCAGACAAAGACTTGGAATCAATATTTAGGTTATTTCCAAATAATGCGGAGTACTTTTTTACAGAATTCAGTAATGAAAGAAGTGCTAAATTAAATCAACTTATAGAAAAATCAGACTTTTACAATTTAAATAGTAACTTTTTTTTAAATCCAAATACTGCATTAGAATTAGCTCAAAAGACTATAAATGAAAAAGATACAATTCTAATTTTCGGAAGCTTTTTTTTAATAAGTGACTTTTTTTAATTTTTTTTCAAAAAATCCATTGCCAATTAAAAAAAGCTCCGTATATTTGCACACGCAATAACGAACCAATAGAGGTTTTAGCGAAATAGAAGGGAAATTAGCTCAGTTGGTTTAGAGCACCTGCCTTACAAGCAGGGGGTCACAGGTTCGAATCCTGTATTTCCCACATTGATATTCAAAGCTTTACATTTTTGTAAGGCTTTTTTTTTGCTCCATGTGCACACTTTTCATAGATAAATAGCAAATTAATATTTTAATTTATTACATTCTGTTAGGTTATCAATTTACCACAGTAAACCCAACCCACTTTTTAACTTTTCTCAATTTTAAGGCTCTTTCATTTTAATATTTTTTTTAGTTTATACTTTTTACATGTTTAAGAGGTGAATTAAAAAGAAGTTTATACTTTAGGATACTATTTTAATCTATAAAGTAATAAAGTATGCCTGAAAATATTGAAATGTATGATTTTTTAGATATAAGCCTAATTATTGGTGAGCCTGAAAAAAATGATTCTGATGGAATGAATTTTATTCTTAAAAATGACACTAAACTTTCATCAGTTTTTAATTTTTTACCTTGGGGAAGAATAAATAAAACTGAAACAGGAATTGGAGCAACAACACTAGAGTTAAATTCTAAAAGACACTCAATAATAGTTCAACCATTAAGGATTACAGCTGAAGAAAAGGCAAATTCTCAAACTATTGAAACTAAAAAGGATATACTTTTCTTTGGTAAGATAAAAGATAAAGTAAATACTACTTCTGTAGCTCAAAAGCTCATTGATTATTTAAATAATGATACCATACCCTACAAAAAGCTTTCAGTCGTCGCAGATAGTTTACCAGTATTAATTGAAAAATTGAAATTACATTATAAGGATACTGATTTAAATGTTTTTCAAGATTATTTTTTGTTAATTGATGAAATTGATAGCTTTCAGCTTGATAGTACATTTAGGTCTAAAATGGAAATTTGTATTGATTACTATAAAAAGTTTAATAATAATAAAAGAGCTTTAATATCAGCAACATT
This sequence comes from Flavobacteriales bacterium, assembly GCA_947375085.1. The sequence goes on along the minus strand of CANCEQ010000045.1, from coordinate 4,970 downwards.
ATTTGACTTTTCAGATCCTTTACTTACAAAAGAGCCTCTTACTAAAATCAAATATGAAAATCCTCATAATATAAACTTAAATGCAATATATTCTCCAAAACCAATTCAATCAGGCTTTAATTTTATCAAAAGTAGTTTAGAGGAATTACCAAATAATGAAAAAATAGTTGTTGCAATAAATAGCACAAGTGAATGCTATAGTCTTGCTCAATTAATTGAAAATGAAACCAAATTAGAGAAAAAAGATATTAGTTTATTATTTGGTGATTCAAATCAAGAAAATAAAAAGAAAATGGAAGAATTTTCAGGTTGTAAAATTTCACAAAAAAAACTACCCTCAAAATTAATCTTTAAAACTTCAGCTTATTATAGTGGTTTTGATATTGAAGAAAAATACCATTTAATAGTCATTATTGATGTCAATGCTAAAAACACTATTTTAAATCCATCTCAAATAATGCAAATTGCAGGTAGATGTAGAGTTGGGTTAAAAAGCTTTAATCTTTTCTATAATTTTCAATCAAAACCTTCAGATGAACAATCATCTGAATCATTAATTGAAAGTGCTAAAGCCAAAATTATAGCTTTGGATTGCATTCAATCAAACTTTACTACTACAATATTACAGGAAAGTAGAATAAAAACCAGAGATGCAATTATCAATGTGAGAGATTATAATGAACAAAGTTTTGTGAGAACTAATCATTTCAATGTTGAAGAGGTGATAATTTCATATTTAAATATTGATGCCTGTATTATAATGCAAGAGAACAAAAGAAATAACTACTCTGAATCAGGTCAATTAGTAAATAGTTTAAGAAATCTCGGTTATATTGTAACAAAAGCAAAAGATTACCCAACTGAAACATTAAGCGCTTCAAATAAAATAAACAAAGAAAAAGAAATTGACGATATTATTTCAAAGCTTACCAATAAAATTATTACAAATAAACAATATAGCGGTTATTCATCCTTAAGCAAAAATTCAAAATTGTTAATTGATATTTATGAAGTAGCTATTACATTATTTTCTCATAATAGCATTATAAACGTAATTACTAAACAAAAAAAACAAAGTCAAACTAAATTAAAAAATATATTAGAGTATTTGAGAGAAGTGGGAGATACTAAAAAATCAAAAGTATATAAGCATATTAAAGACAAATTCCCAATTAATAAAACACAAAAAAGAGATGAAATACTTGCTAATCTAGCTGAAATGTTTGAAGATTTGACATTAAGTTTAAAAATAGATATTAAGAAATCACCTGAAAAAGGTTTAGAATGGTTAACTAAATTCATTAACATTAAACCCAACCCACTTAATAAGTACAATTATGAATCTGAATTTACCTTTTCAACACCACAAAAAAAATATCTATTTGAACGTAAAAGGTAGATTAAACATTTAATTATTATTTTATTTTTTAAATTATTATTTTATATCTTATTTATAGGAATTTACATCAATACCATTACTTAAAAACAAGATTTAAACAATTGAATTACAGAATATTAAGTACACAGCAAGGTTTGCTGAAATTCAGCAAGCCTAAATAGACACCATTTTGGTAAATTGACATAACAATCAATTTACCAAAATGGAAGAATCAACACTTTAATTATTCATCATTCCTTTATCTGCAAAAGATAGATAAGATTCATCAGGACTTATAATTAAATGGTCTAAAAGCTTTATATCCATCAATTCTAAAGCACTTTTTAGCTTACTTGTTAATGTTAGGTCTTGTTGGCTTGGATTAATATTATTGATATCAGCGCTAGGATGGTTATGAGATAGAATAATTCCTGTACTGTTTAATTTCAATGCTGTTCCAATGATAATTTTAAAATCAACTATACAAGAAGCTGTACTTCCTCTGAAATTTGCAAGGCTACCAACTAACTTATTAGCATTATTCAAATAAAGAACAATAAACTGCTCCTGTAGAGCAATTGATTCATCTTTCTTGTAGATTGATAAGAAAATCTTTAAAGCCTTTTCTGATGTATTTACTATTGGTCTTATTTTAAGTGGTGATTTAACCTTATACCCTACTGTTAACTCTCCAAAACATACTATATTCATAATTCAATTTATTAATTAATATTTTCAATTTTTTACTAAACCATTCCTTTAACTTTCAATGAAGTGTATTCATAAATAGAATTTACAATTATGTAATCCATCAAATCCATTTCAAACATTTCAAAAGCTTGTTTTAATTGGCTCACAAGTGATAAATCTTTTCTGGAAACAGAATGGCTCAAATGTGTTTTATTTGTTGTTACAATGATTTTATCCGCCTGACACTTCAATGCAATACCTGTTATAATCTTGATGCTAACATTATTCAAACTACTATAAGTTCCAATTAGTTGGTTACCTTGATTCAGGAAGAACACTATAAATGATTCTTGTAAGCCTACTTCTCCTTTTTTACTGTAAAGAACACGCAAAGCATTCAAAACATCAGTAGAGTTGCTAATAATAGGCATTTCTATTAATGGTATTTTCAATTTCAATTTTACTTCAAGCTCTCTCAAAACTCCTAAATCTTTCATTTCTCATTTATTGGTTAACAATTTTCTCTCTCATTAAGTATAAGAGGTAGATTAAAAGAAGATTCTACACAGCTTTTAAGGTTGTGCAATAATGTAAATTTGTAAAAGGTGAGTTCTTTTTAATTGAGTAGCTTATACATTAGCTATATATATTGAAATGGAGTGAAAAATTGTTGATAAATGAATTTAAAATGAAAATATACCAATATAGCTATCTCATCAAACATTAAGACACAAAAAAACTAAAAGCTATTATTTAGGTGGGGGGGTACTTCTTTCTAATTTAGTGGTGGGGATGTATTTGTGCAGTAGTAGTTACTCTTTCTGATACAAGTGAAAAATTCTAGGGAATTTTATTTTTTTAAAAGTTTTTCAATAATAGTTTTTAGGTATTCAACTTCATTTTTTAAAATTGTGATTTGTCCCTCATAAAGTTTTTTCTCTGAATCAGAAGTATTGTAAACAACATATCCATTTCCAACTTCATTATGCATCACATTAAACACCATTGCTTCATTAAATGAGATAATTTCTTCCGGTTTCATTTCAAGTACTTCAGCAATCCTTTCAAGCTTGGAATATGAAATCTCATTATCCCCTAATTCAAGTTTTGAGTATGCACTTTGAGTTAAGTTCAATCTTTCAGCCATGTGAGTTTGTGTTAAATTACGTAACTCTCTTAATTTCTTGATTTTCTGCCCAATACTCATACTATTATCCTTTGTTGTTTCACAAATGTAAGTTTTTCATCAGATATTTTACTTCTTGTAAAGGAATAAATAGTTGTTTGTGGAATAAATTAAGTTTTTAAGGAATATATCAGTCTGATTTATAATGAATGAAATCTTGAGATATGGGTACTTTTGGTTTAAACCAATTATCAATAATGTCAGAAATAGAAAAACTTATCCAACAACACTTTAACACAATTCATCTTGAAGTAAATCTTGAAGAAATAACAAAAACTTTTACTAATTACAGTTTGACAATTTTTCAAATTAATGATGTTCTCAAAATTGTAAAAGATAATCTATCATTTTTTGAAACTAAATTTAAATTAAGGATACTTGATTTATCTAATCTAATAAATTATACACTTACAGCCTTATATGAAGATGAAAAATATTGGAATGGCTCTAAAACTAGAATAGAAATTCTTAATGAATATAAATTACTAATAAACTCAATAAAATAAAATTAAATGCTAAAATCAATTACTTTAATTGGCTTTATAAGTTTGAATTTAACTTTAATTAGTCAAACATTATTCTCTAAAGGTTTTTCTGATGGATACAAAATTGGTTATTGTTATAATCAGAAGTCAGGCTGTTTAACACCAATGGTTCCAGTTGCTCCAAATTGTCAAATTGGTGAATCTTATGATAATTATTTAGATGGTTATAATAGAGGATTATTAACAGGTACAAATAATGCTTCAATTTCTAAAGTTAGAGTAAATTCAAATAATAATATTTATCAAAGTCAAAAAGGGTATGTTCCAAAATTTGAAACATTTAATCTTGATTTTCTTTCATATCAAAAAGGTCTAGAACAAAGCCTAAACAAAACAGATAATCAATCTTCAAAATATTCTCCTGAAATTCAAAAAATAATAGATAATTACACTTCTCCTGAAAAAAAACAAATAAGAAAAGCATATATAGATTTAATAAAATTTAAATGGAATAATTTTAAAAAATATCCTACTTCATATCCTGATGGTATTTATACATGTGTTTTAATTTGTGGAAATTCATTTAATGAAAAAGTTGATGTTATAGTAAAAAATAATCAGATTGAAGAATTCAGATTTTTTGATGAATTCAATAATAGATATCTGAGAGTTAAACCAAAATCATTTGAATTAAAAAATTATGATTTAGAATACAGAATGTCTTACAGTTCAATTATTAGCAAAGGTTTAGCTAATATCACTTATGATATAAATAGTTATAATAAGTCATTTACAAGTATTAGCGAGGAAATTTATTTTATAGATTATTTAACAAATTATAATAATGCACAGGATTGTATAAATGAAATTAAAACTGCATATACATCTTTAAAAAAACTGCCTGTTGTTCAAAATGGATGGAATATTGTTAAAGCTTTAGATGGTGTTTCATTTTGTGATGTAAGAAATGTTTTTGTAGAAAACGGTAAAGTAACTATATATAAAATTAGTGATGGAACAGAAATGAAAGTTAATACCGGAGGAATAATAATAAATAATAAAACTACTGTTAGCTATAATTTTGTATTTCCTAATGGTGAATCCAAAACAAGTGTTATGGAATTATATTTTTTTTAAAAACAAAAACTATTATGAAAAAAATCATCTTACCATTTTCAATTTTAGCACTTTTAACGTTTAGTTGTACTAAAACAAATCCATCTCCAACTAC
>CANCEQ010000044.1 GCA_947375085.1 Flavobacteriales bacterium | reverse complement strand
GGAAGAATGGCTGAACCTGAAAAATTATATTCAGTTTTAGAGTCTTTTTTTGCTCAATCGCAAGACTTAGTAGGTAAAAAGTTTTTAATTACCGCAGGACCAACCTATGAATCAATAGATCCAGTTCGTTTTATTGGAAATCATTCTTCGGGTAAAATGGGATATGCAATAGCTTCAACAATTTTAAATAGAGGAGGAGAAGTGATTCTTGTTTCAGGTCCAACAAAATTAGATTTAAAACATCCCAAATTAAATTTGATTCGAGTTCAATCGGCTCAAAATATGTTAGATGCTGTTCAGATGAATTGGAATAAAGTGGATGTTGGAATTTTTTCAGCAGCAGTTGCCGATTATCGACCTGTTTCAATGGCTGATCAAAAAATCAAAAAATCGGATGATAATTTAATAATTGAATTGATTAAAAATCCAGATATTTTAGGTTGGGCAGGATCTAATAAAACAGAAGGTCAATTATTGATTGGTTTTGCTTTAGAAACCAATGATGGTCAGCAATATGCTCAGGATAAATTAATGCGTAAAAATTTAGATTTCATCGTTTTAAATACCTTAGAAGATCACGGTGCTGGATTTGGTCATGACACGAATAAAATTTCAATTTTCGATAATCACAATAATTTTACTAGCTTTGAGTTAAAGACTAAAGTAGATGTCGCAATTGACATTGTTGATTATATGCAAACTTATTTGAAATGAAATATTTAAACATTATTCTATTCTTTTTTCTTGTCGTTTTTTCTTCGGTTTTTTCATTTTCTCAGGAGTTTAATTGTCAGGTTTCTTATGTTTTAGAAGCAAAAGTGGAAGCTTCAACAGCTGATAAAGCATTGTTAGAACAATTGAAAACTGCAATGTATGAGTTTATGAATAACCAGCAATGGACGAACGATAAATTCAAAACAGAAGAAAGAATTAATTGTCAAATTCAATTTCAAATCACTGCGATTACTGGTTATGGCCAATTTAATGGATCAATGCAAATTCAAGCATCACGTCCGGTTTTTAATTCATCATATAATACCACTTTATTTAACTTCGATGACACCGAAGTTCAAATAAATTACACAGGAGGTACAGCATTAATCCTCCCTAAAAATGGATATAGAGACAATCTTAGTTCAATTTTGGCATTTTATGGCTATTTTATTTTAGGAATGGATTATGATTCTTTTTCGTTAAAAGGAGGGACTCAATATTTTACACAAGCACAACAAATTGTTTCAAATGCTCAATCTTCTGGAAATGCAGGTTGGCAATCAGGAGAAACAGGCAAAGGTAAAAGAAACAGATATTGGTTAGTTGATAATATCTTACATCAATTATTTGAACCTTTAAGAGAGTGTAATTATGAATATCATCGAAAAGGATTGGATGTTTTATACGAAGATAAAGTAAAAGGGAGAAAGGCTATTACTGAAGCTTTAACTAAATTGAATAAAATTACTGCTACCCGTCCAAATTCTGTTAATTTATTGAATTTTTGTCAGGCGAAATCAACTGAATTAAAGAATTTGTACATTGATGCAGATGCCAAAGAAAAAACGGATGTAGTAAATCTATTGAAGAAGATAGATCCTGCAAATTCATCTAAATACGAACAAATTTTAAATTAATGTTAGCTACTTTACGAATCCAAAACTTTGCCTTGATAGATCAGGTAACGTTGGAATTTAACAAAGGATATACAACTTTAACAGGAGAAACAGGTTCTGGAAAATCAATCTTATTAGGAGCTCTGAATTTAATTTTAGGAGAACGAGCAGATTATTCAGTTATTGGACCCTCTTCGGATAAAGCAATTGTTGAAGCCGAATTTGAATTAGCCAATTTTCATTTAGAATCCTTTTTTCAAGATAATGATATTGATTCTGTAAATCCTACGATTATTCGTAGAGAAATTAATACGCAGGGTCGTTCTAGAGCTTTTATTAATGATTCGCCTGTACAATTAGGCATTTTGAAAGAATTGACTGAGAAATTGGTTCATATTCACTCTCAACACAATACATTAGAATTAAGAAAACCTGATTTTCAAATTGAATTATTAGATACGTTAAGTGGATTAGAATCAATTAGAAATGAATATTTTACTAAGTTTAAATTTTGGAATACTGAAAGAAAAAATTTAGTTCAATTAAAAGAGAAATTAGCTCATTCTTTGCAGCAAAGTGATTACAATCGTTTTCAATTAGAGGAATTAGAAGAATTACATCTTGAAAGATACAATTACCAAGATTTAGAAATTGAACTAACAAGAAACGAGAATATCGATGGATTAAAATCTACCTTGGATGCCATTGTTTCCGCTATTGAAAACGAAGAAGGAGCGTCATCAACACTTCGAAAATTAAAGACACTTTTAGAAAGATCAAAAGGAGTTGATACGGTTGTTGATGAGTTAGCTCAGCGAATTCAGTCTTCTTTGATTGAATTAGAAGATATTGCAGGTGAAGCTGAAAATTATTTAGAAAAAATTGAAATTGATCCTGAACGATTAAGTGAATTGACCTTGTTGTTAGATCAATATAATCGCGTTTTGAGAAAACATAATTTGTTAAATCAAGAGCAATTAGTTGAATTGCAAGAACGTTTGTCAGCTGATCTAGATGATACAGGTGAGTTACAATCATTAATAGAAATTAAAACCGAAGAGGTTAGCTTATTAAAAACAGCAATTGACCAATTAGCAGAGGATTTACATCAAAAACGAATAGCTTCTGCGGGAGAAAGTGAAGAAGCTGTTAAAGCTTTATTAGCTGATTTAAAAATGCCTGACACTCAATTTTTATTTGATTTTGTAAAAAGAGAAGAATTGAATAATCATGGATGTACCGATGTGAAGATGCTATTTTCACCTAACAGAGGAATGCAACCAATAAGCATTGAAAAAGCAGCCAGTGGAGGAGAATTATCTCGTTTGATGTTGGCTTTACAAAATTTAGTTTCTTCTAAAAAACAATTACCCACGATAATTTTCGATGAAATTGATACGGGTGTTTCTGGAGAAGTCGCTCAAAAAATCGGAGCACTTTTAAAGAAAATGGGGAATAATTTACAATTGTTGGCAATTACGCATTTACCGCAAGTAGCAGGAAAAGCTGATTTCCATTTTAAAGTAGAGAAATCATTGAATGACAATCGAACTAGAACTAATGTACGTGTGCTTTCAGAAGTTGAAAGAGTAGAAGAAATTGCGCGTTTGATGAGTGGAGAAGAAATCAATGAAGCAGCCTTGTTGAATGCAAAAGCATTGATGAATTAAGAATGGATTTCTCGCTTCAATTTGATTTACCTAAAGCTGATTTTTCAGTAGAACATGGGGAAGGTATTTTGTTTATCGGTAGTTGTTTTTCTGATGAAATTGCAACAAAAGCTAAGTTTGCTGGTTTAAATGTTTCTTCTAATCCTTTTGGAACAATTTTTCATCCCTCATTAATTGCGCGTTTTATCTCAGAATCAATTGATTATAAAAATACAGAAAGATTATTGACTCGAGATGATCTATATTTATCTTGGGATGCGAATAGTACGGTATATGCTTTTACAGACAATAATTTAAAAGAAAAGTTATCTCTTTTAAGAACTGATTTTATTTCTCAATTAATTTCAGCTAAAGCTTTGTTTATAACATTTGGAACTGCTTGGGTTTATAGGCTTGTTTCGGATAATCAGCTTGTTGCTAATTGTCATAAAGTAGCAAGTGATCAGTTTCAGAAAGAGTTGTCAACCGTTGATGAATTAGTACATGAATGGGGTGGAGTATTAAAGCAATTAAAGTCTCTAAATCCTAATTTAAAAGTAGTTTTTACTGTAAGCCCTGTTCGACATAGTAAAGATGGTTTAATAGAAAACAATCAAAGTAAAGCAATTTTAATTGAAACAATACGAAGGCTTAAAGTAACGACTAATTGTAGCTATTTTCCATCGTATGAAATAATGATCGATGAATTAAGAGATTATCGTTTTTTCAAACAAGATAGAGTACATCCTTCAGAAGAAGCTGTTGATTACATTTGGAGACGATTTGAATCGACTTATTTCTCTATTCAAACGATAGAACTAAATTCAAAAGTAAGTCAGCTTAGAAGGAGTTTTCTACATCGAAGTATACACGAAGATTCTATTGAAAATAGAACAAGGAAAGAAAGTTTAGATTCAAAAATTGCTTGTTTTTTGAATCTAAACAAAAAAGTTACATGGTAATCTTATAAACGGATTACTACGCCTTTGTAAATTGAACTCTCACCTGGTTCTGGATTATCTAGGGTTACTTTCCATATAAAACTTTCAGAAGCATTTACAAGAAGTCCAGTTCTTTTGTCAATACCATCCCAAGGTTGATTCGAGTCACTTGTTTGATAGAGAATACCTCCATTTTTAGCATCCATGATGGTCATCGTAAAACGTACATTTCTAACTGTTAATGCAAATGGGATAAAAGTACTCGTTTTAACATTGTTTTCAGTTGGACTAAACGCATCTACTGCTAATAAATTGTAATCTTCAGGCACTGTTATTTTTTTTGTTTCAGATATAACTTGACCATTCGAATTTGTTGTTGATAATTTAATATTATAAGCTCCTTTTTTATAATAGTGAACTTCAGCCTCTTTAGTTGTAGGGGCAATTTTTAGTTTTTCGAAATTCCATTCGTAGTTGGAAGCAAAAGTGGTTGCTTTTACATGAATAGTCGGAAGCCCATTCTCGTACTGGAATTCGTTATCTATTTCAAAATCAATTGAATTTTGAGTAATAGTAGGTAGTTGGTTATCGTTTTTAACCGCTGAATTTGGTTTTTTATTATCATCACTAGAATGATAGTTTTTATTATCTTGATGTGTTATTTGATTTGTATTAAAAGTATTGTCATTAGAATTAATTTCAATAGATTCTTTTATATTTATTCCATCTTTTTCTAACATATTTGAGTTGGCAGCAATATTAATTTTCTGTTCTCCATTTTTAATTATTTTTTCGGTTGTTCTGTTAGAATTTAATAGTTTAATTGTTTTTGGATTTTTAGAATGTTGCGTTTTATCTAGATTTTCTGAATTAGAAGTTGAAGCTATTTCTTTTTTATCATCGGATTGAATAAAATAAATAGAACTAACAGCAATAATAGAAAATACAGTCGATAAAATCCACCATTTAGTATTCGTCTTTTTTGTCACAGGCATCGTTTTGTCAAGCTTTTTGCTTAACTCAGACCAAGCGTTAGCGTCATACGGCAGTTCGTAGTTTTCTAAGCTTTTTTGAATGTTTTTGTCGAAATCAATTTTCATTCGTTAATGCAGTTTAAAAAGTTTATCTTCAATTAGTTTATGTATGTTTGCTCTAGCTTTTGATAAATTTGATTTTGAAGTACCTTCAGAAATCCCCAATTTTTCAGCAATTTCTTTATGGTTAAAATCTTCGATAACATACAAGTTGAAAACTGTTCTGTATGCTGGAGATAACTGTTGAAGCGCTTCCATTATCAATTCAGCTTTGCTTTCTGATAATTGAAGATTCTCTAATTCCTCCATCGGATTTTCACCACCTAATCTATAATCATTGTCATTATCTGTTAGAAAAGGATCTTTTTTTGATTTTCGAATTTTATCAATTGCAGTGTTTACCACAATTCTTCTTATCCATCCTTCAAAAGAACCTGAACTATCAAATAAATTTAATTTTTCAAAAACCTTTATAAAACTATCTTGAACAATCTCTTGAGCTGTATCCCTATCATTTGTATATTGCATACAAACCCCAAGCATTTTGCCGTAAAAAAGTTTAAAAAGCTGTTCCTGAGATTTACGATCATTTCGTAAACATCCATTAATAAGCTCTATTAAATTTTCCTTGTTCACCATATTCTTATTAATTCCTAGACGACTATACTTTCAGAGGGTTGCTTTTTTTATTTAAAATTAATGAATAAAAATTTCAATATATAAGATAGGCTTTAATTTTTAATGCTGACAATCATCTTTTTGTTTGTTTTTAAATAGAAAAGGTGAAGTTATTTAATTCATTTAATATGATTATTTATTTTTTATGTTATTGTAAATAAGCGATTTATATGTTTTGTTTTAAATCAAGACGAAAATCATATTAATTTTAGAATACTTTCTTCTACATTTCTATACAAATTGATTAATTTTGTTTTATAGATAATTAATTGATATTAATACAATAACTAATAAAAATGAAAGTAACCGTTGTAGGAGCTGGAAACGTAGGAGCAACTTGTGCTGACGTATTAGCGAAAAGAGAAATCGCAAACGAGATTGTTTTGCTTGACATTAAAGAAGGTTTTGCAGAAGGTAAAGCGTTAGATATTTGGCAAACTTCTCCAATTAATCTTTATGATTCAAGAACAACTGGATCTACAAATGATTATTCTAAAACAGCTGATTCTGATGTAGTTGTTATCACTTCAGGTTTGCCACGTAAACCAGGAATGTCTCGTGATGATTTGATCGCGACTAATGCAGGGATTGTAAAATCAGTTACTGAAAACATCGTTAAATATTCTCCAAATGCTAAAATCATTATCGTTTCTAATCCGTTAGACGTTATGACTTACTGTGCGTTTTTAGCTGCTAAAATTAACCCTAACCATATTTTCGGTATGGCTGGAGTTTTAGATACGGCTCGTTACCGCGCATTTTTAGCTGAGGAGTTAAATATTTCTCCAAAAGATATTCAAGCAGTATTAATGGGTGGTCATGGTGATACAATGGTTCCACTTCCACGTTATACTACTGTAGGTGGTATACCAGTTACTGAATTAATTTCAACTGAAAAATTAGATGAAATTATCGAAAGAACTAAATTTGGTGGTGGTGAAATCGTTAAATTATTAGGTACTTCTGCTTGGTATGCTCCAGGTGCAGCAGCTGCTCAAATGGTTGAAGCTATTGTTCGTGATCAAAAAAGAATCTTCCCAGTTTGTGCTTGGTTAACAGGTGAATATGGATTAAAAGATATCTATTTAGGAGTTCCTGTAGTATTAGGTAAAAACGGTATCGAAAGAATTATCGAATTAGACTTAAATGCAGAAGAGAAAGCGTTATTAGCTGAGTCAGCTGTTGCAGTGAAAGATGTAATGGATGTGCTAGATAATATGAATGCTCAAAATGCTTAATAATAAGCTTTTTTAAATAAATTATATTTTAAGAGTCGGAGAATTATTCTCCGACTTTTTTGTATTAATAAGTTATTTCCTCTACTTTCTGTTTAAAAAAGGATTCATTACTCATGTTTTTGAAGAAAACATTTGGGAAGTAATATTGAGCAATTTGAAGATAGTTATATCCATATTTAGCCATTTTCATAGCACCTTCTTGACAAAGGCCAACTCCATGACCAAAACCTCTACCTCTAATAACTACATCTGTTCCTTCTGGATAGCAATTGAAATAAGTTGATTTTAATTCAAATTCTTCTCTTAAGTCTCTTAACGGAATTCCTAGTGTTGGGTTTTGGTAAAAAGCGAGGCGTTGTGGTTGAGTAAAAGTGAAAATTAATCCACCATATAAACTATCTGTAAAAGGATAGTTGTATTTGTATATCAAGAAATTTTGCCATTTACTTTGACTAACTCTTTTTTCCCAAGTAGCTTGTTTGGTATAAATACAAAATGTGTCTTTAAAAGAATTAAGATAGGGTACAGCTTTGTTCCAAACAATTTCTGCTTCAGAGGTTTGTCCTCCACAATTTGCGTGAAAATAAGAATCAAGTAATTCTCCATTGTTATCCATCATAACAATTCCTTTCGTTTGTTGAACGGCAGAGTCGATTGAAGGGGTATATTTTAACATGTGGTGGTAAGCCTGGCAGTGAACGCGATCACAAAGGTCGAAACCTTCTTTAATATGTCGTTCTTTGTATTTTAAAGCATAGGTTCTACTCATTAATGCTTGAACTTTATAGTATTCAAGTTCTCTTCCTGGACCTCCTTCTGATTCAACAACACCTGCTAGGTAATTATTTATATCAACTAGATTGAGTATGAGTAAACCATCTGTACCTGCAGTGACTTCAAAGTCGTCTTTGTACTTTCGGTCTTTTACGATGGGTTGTCTTGATGATAGCGTGATGGAGGTATTTGGATAATTTTGAGTAATAAATATTTTTGAGAATATTCCTAACTCAGTAATTCCCTTTTTTAAACGAACTGCTCCTGCTTCAGCAAATGAAACTTCAATAAATTCGTTTGGTAAGATAGAGCCGAAATCAGTAGAATCTCCATAAATAGAGTAACTTCCGTTATTGTATGAAAAAACTAATCGTTGAGTTTTGTAATCGCGCAATACACCTATATGCATTTGTTGTGCAATAGAATGAATGGATACACCTAGCAGAAATATTAGCATGAAGATTTTCACACTACAAAATTAACAGAAGTAAAAAGTTCTTTTAAACTAGTCTTGAATAGTTTTCAACATCAATTGTGCAACTTTTTTACTAGCTCCACCTTCTCCAAGTATTTTTTTCATTTCTTGGTATTCATCAAGAATACGTTTTCTACTCTTTCCTCCCTCTAGAACATAAGAAAGTTCCATTTTTATTGATTCAGAAGTGCAGTCATCTTGAATTAATTCACGAACAACTTCTTTGTCCATAATTAAATTGACAAGTGAGATGAATTTAATTTTTACAAGTCTTTTAGCAATTGAATAGGATATTTTTGATGTTTTATAACAAACAACCTCGGGTATATCTAACAATGCAGTCTCTAATGTTGCTGTGCCAGAAGTTACTATCGCTGCTTCTGAGGCACTCAGTAAATCGTATGTTTTGCCATGAACAATCCTAACTGAATCTGATGTGATAAATTCTTGGTAAAAAGAGTGGTCGAGGCTTGGTGCTCCTGCGACTATGATTTGATATTCTTTTAAATCTTTAACTGCATCCAACATGACAGGAAGTTTTTTACGAATTTCTTGTTTTCGACTTCCTGGAAGAATAGCGATTATAGGTGAAGTTTGTAAATTGTTTTCAAGAATAAATTGGGTTCTATCTTTTTGGATGGATCTATATTGTTGAATAGCATCTAAAAGAGGGTGTCCTACATAGTCTACGTGATAATTAAATTTATCGTAAAAAGGTTTTTCAAAAGGCAGAATGACAAACATATGGTCAACTGCTTTTTTTATTTTGAAGACTCTTGATTCTTTCCATGCCCAAACAGTAGGAGAGATGTAATAATAAATTTTAATTCCTTTTGATTTCGCCCATTCGGCAATTCGTAGATTAAACCCTGGGTAATCAATAAGTAAAAGGGCGTCTGGTTGAAATGATTCAATGTCTTTTTTACAAAATGAAATATTTCCTAAAATGGTTCGAATGTTAGCTAATACTTCTACAAAACCCATAAACGCTAAATCTTTAAAGTGTTTAATAGGTTTGTGACCAATTGCTTCTTCCATTTTATCGCCGCCCCAAAATCTAAATTGTAAATTTAATGGGGAAGAACTTTCATTGTTTTGCTGAATGAATTCTTTTAATAAATTACTTCCGTGTAAATCTCCTGAAGCTTCTCCGGAAATGATGTATATTTTTTTTGTTTTAGCTTGTTCCATCAAACGATTAATTTTAAATATACAATCATAATGAAGTTTATAAATGTGGCAAGAATAATTCCCATTGCTAAGTCCGTTTTTTTAGTTTTTATAAACCAATGAAACCAAGCTAAGTTTGCAATACTTGCTAATGATATTAATTTCCCTTTAGCTTCATGTAGAAACCAATATTGAGGGTTGTCGAATGCGTCAAACAAGAGAGATAATATGGGTACAAATACCAAAGTAGTTGCAATTCCAAGCAGAAGTCCGTAAGTGTGAAGTCTAGACCAATTTCGTAAGTTCATACCAATTCATTTAATTTAAGCGAAAGTAATGATATTTTCATTAATTCAACTGAAATGAATATTCTTGAATACTCTGATGGACTATTGTTCTTTTAAAAAAATAGACGAATAAGCTTCGTTTTTCTTCTATTTATATAAAAGAGAAAGAAAATAGAATACTTTATATTGAAACAGTTTGTTATTAATGAAATTCATTCTAAATTTGAGTGCAATAAATATTTTTCAATGACAACAAAAGAACTTCTAAACGATATTAGATCGATTACATTAACGAACTTAGATGTGATTCGTAAAAAGATTGTTTATTTAAATGAGGAACAAAAGTCGTGGAAAATGAATGATAGTTCATGGAGTATTAATGAGATTTTTGCTCATATGAATGAATACGCCAAATTTTATCATTCAACATTTAAAACAAGAATTGCAAACACTCGTTTCAGAGAACCTATTTCAGTTTTCGTTTCTTCGCCATTAGGACGTTCGGCATGGCAGTCAATGAAGTTGGGTAATGCTAAGAATGTAAAAAGAAAATTTAAATCTCCTAAAACAAGTAATCCTACGATTGATATTTCTCTTCTTACAGGAAACGAAGTATCAGACTTAGAAAAAGGTCAGGCCGAATTGTTATCCATTATTGAAAGTGCTGAAGAAGTGAACTTAAGAAAAGTAAAAGTTCCAATTTCTATATCTAAAATCATACGTTTCCGATTAGGAGATGCTTTGTTGTTTGTTGCTTATCACAATGAACGTCACATGCAACAAGCATTAAATGTTATGACTCATCCAAATTTCCCTAAAAAATAATGTCGTTGAAATACGCTTACTGCAAGGTGAGTATTTCACCTGTAAGAGCAGAAAACAAAGATCAAGCAGAAATTGTGACACAATTACTCTTTGGAGAAGTGTTTCAAATTGAGGAGATTGAAGGTTCTTGGTGTAAGATATTGACTTTTTATGATAATTATCCTGGATGGATTGATGTAAAACATTTTAAACCTTTAACTGAAAAAGAGTTTGGGAGATGGTTAGATGGTGTTACCTATGAAAAATCAATTTATAGAAATTTAATTACTCCTTGGGGAAACCAACGAATTGTAAAAGGTTCATTTATACCATTTTCTGATAATTTACCTTTTAAAATTGGACCTGATGAATTTCAGCTTGAAGCAGCTACTGAGGTAGAAATAACGTCTGTTTACGATACAGCTCAGGAGTATTTAAATTCACCTTATTTATGGGGAGGGAAAACACCATTTGGTATTGATTGTTCTGGTTTTACTCAAACAGTTTTTCGATTTTTTGGAATCAATTTGCCAAGAGATGCTTCCCAACAGGTAGAGCATGGGTTAGAAATTGATTTTACAGAACATCAATCTGGTGATGTTGCTTTTTTTCATAATAAGGCGGGTAAAATTATACATGTCGGAATTTTAGATGGAAACGGCGAAATTATTCATGCAAGTGGATGTGTTAGATTAGATATTATAACAATAGACGGAATTATTCATAAAGAATCGAATGAATTAACGCATCATTTAAATTGCATTAAAAGATATTAAGTTTCATTTTTAAATAAATGTCTTACGTCTTCGTTCCAATCTCTTTCATCTAAAAAAGCATAAACAATCTAAAATCAATTGCATAAGAACTATTAAGGAATTATCTTTGCATTTCAAAACATAAAAAATAAACGATGGAAAATACAGTTAGTGTCAACGTGGAAAAAAGAGACCAAGAAATTTTCGATTTAATTTCTGAAGAAAACAATCGTCAATTGCATGGTATTGAGTTGATTGCTTCTGAGAACTTTGTAAGTGATGAAGTAATGGAAGCAATGGGAAGCGTTTTGACAAATAAATATGCAGAAGGTTTACCAGGTAAAAGATATTATGGTGGATGTGAGGTAGTTGATAAAGTAGAGCAATTAGCAATTGATCGTCTTTGTAAATTATTTGGTGCAACTTGGGCTAATGTTCAGCCTCATTCAGGAGCACAAGCAAATGCAGCTGTATTTTTAGCGGTATTACAACCGGGAGATAAAATTTTAGGTTTTGATCTTTCTCATGGTGGACATTTATCACATGGTTCTCCAGTAAATTTTTCAGGAAAAGTATATAAACCATTCTTCTATGGTGTAAACAAAGAAACTGAAACAGTTGATTACGATCAATTAGAAGAAATTGCTTTACGTGAAAATCCAAAATTAATTATTTGTGGAGCTTCTGCTTATAGTCGTGATTGGGATTATGCACGTATTCGTAAAGTAGCTGATAAAATCGGTGCTTTAGTTTTAGCAGATATTTCTCATCCAGCAGGTTTAATTGCCGCAGGTTTATTAAATGATCCTTTTGATCACTGTCATATTGTTACTACTACAACTCATAAAACATTAAGAGGACCTAGAGGAGGTGTAATTATGATGCGTCACAACATTGATAATCCTTTTGGAATTAAATGGAATAATGGTAATTTAAGATCATTAGGTTCTTTATTAGATGCTGCAGTTTTCCCAGGAATGCAAGGTGGTCCATTAGAGCACGTAATTGCTGCTAAAGCAGTTGCTTTTGGTGAAGCATTATCTGATAATTACAAAACGTACATGAAGCAAGTGAAATTAAATGCTTCTGTAATGGCTGATGAATTTGTAAAAAGAGGATATAAAGTAATTTCTGGAGGAACTGAAAATCATTCTATGTTGATTGATTTACGTTCTAAAAATGTAACTGGAAAAGATGCTGAAAACGCATTAGTTAGAGCTGATATTACGGTAAATAAAAATATGGTTCCATTTGATACTGAATCTCCATTTGTTACTTCAGGTATGAGAGTTGGTACTCCAGCTATTACATCTAGAGGTGTGAATGAAAAAGAAATTCCACAAATTGTTGAATTGATTGATAGAGTTTTATCAGATGTTACAAATGATGCTACGATTGAAGCGGTTCGTAAAGAAGTAAATGCTTTGGTAAGTGGAAGACCTTTGTTTAAATGGTAAGATTATAATTTCAAATAATTAAAAAAGACCGAAGCGATTCGGTCTTTTTTTTTACGACTACTTTAAATTATTTTTCTTTTCTAACGATTCGATAAAATAAAATCAATGCGATGGTTACGATGAATGCACCAAAATAGAATGGCATTCCATAGATAGGAGATTGTCTGTTTACTGTGAAAAAGTAAAATATAGCCATCATTATTGGAGGACCTAAAATCTCGGCAATACTTAACACACTCGTTATAACTCCTTGTAATTCACCTTGTTCGCTTTCAGATGTTTTGTTAGATAATATAGCTCTAATTGCAGGGTCTGCAAGACCTGAGAATGCGTATGGTAACATTAAACAATAAATCATCCAACTTTTTGTGACTGTTCCGATCAGGATCATGGTGAATATGGTGATGATAATGCTTAAGTAGGCTGTTTTTATGTTTCCAAGTTTTTTAGATATAATTCCTGCTAATGCTCCTTGAATCAAAGCGATACATATTCCTACACAGGTTAATGACAATCCAACATCTTTAATTTTCCATCCAAATTTTTCCATTGTATAGTAATTCCAGGTACTTTGAATAGCCATTGCTCCAAAAAATAATAGAAAGATAACGATAAATATCCAGGCTAAATTTTTATACTTTTTTAATTGAAAAAATGCTCCTATCGGATTTGCTCTTGAAAATGAAAAACTTCTTCGATTTTCAAGAGATAAAGATTCCTTAAGAACAAAAGAGCCATAAATTAGATTTAATAATGAAAGTCCAGCGGCAAATAAGAAGGGAGCTCTCATATTGAAATCGCCAAGTAAACCACCAATAGCAGGGCCAATTATAAAACCAATACCAAAAGCGGCACCTACTAAACCAAAATTTCGGGTTTTATTTTCAGGTGTTGATATATCGGCAATATATGCTGAAGCTGTTGTGTAACTAGCTCCAAACATTCCTGAAAGACATCTACCTAAAACCAGCCAAGCAATTGTAGGAGCAAAATACATAAAGACATAATCTAATCCTAAACCAAAAAGGGACATTAATAAAATTGGTCTTCTCCCATAATGATCACTCAAACTACCAATAATTGGTGAGAAAATAAATTGCATCAACGCATAACTACCTAAGATAATTCCGTAGTATTTTGCTGATTCTGAAACGCCAACATTTGAAACTTCTGCAACTAAACTTGGAAGTGAAGGAATTATGATGCCCAATCCAGTAGAATCAATTATAATTGTAATAAAAATAAAGACGAAAGCAAATTTAGAATTCATGAAAATAAAAATAAAGTGCAAAAAAAAAGCTCGAAAATTAATTCGAGCTTTATTCTGGCGGAGAGAGAGGGATTCGAACCCCCGATACCTCTCGGTACGCCGGTTTTCAAGACCGGTGCATTCAACCGCTCTGCCATCTCTCCGGACGGTGCAAAATTAATAATACTTTCTCTATTTGCAAGTCTTTTATTAAAAAAATATGAAATTAATTTAAATTATGTATTTGTTTAAAAGTATAAATGTTGATTTTCAGACACTTTATAAATAATCTTCTACAGATAAATCAATTTATAAACAATTTCAAAGAGCTGTGAAATCGTTTTGTAACTTTGTTCTAAACAAATTGTCTAATTATGAAAAATTATTTGCTATTTATTTTTATAAGCATTTTGAGTTTTGGATTTAGCCAGACTCAAAAAGTGAGAGCCTTTTTAGATACGAAACAATTTTCTGCTCCAGGAGTGGGTGAATATGCAGAAGTGCAAATAAAATTTGTAGGGTATAGTTTGAAATATTTAAAAGTGGATGGAGGTCTGCAGAGTGAAGTAGTAGTAAATTTAAACATTAAAAAAAATGACACTATTATTGCGCATGAAGCCTATCGTTTAAAATCACCTGTTATGAAAGATAGTATAATCGATGATTTTTTTGATTTGAGACGCTATGCTTTAAAGCCAGGAGCATATGTTTTAGCTATTGAATTAAGAGATTTGAATACAGAAGGAGAGTCAGTTAAAGCAACTACACCATTTGTAATGGATGATTTTAAAACTCAAATTTCAGTTTCAGATATTCAAGTTTCAGAAATTATTACAAAAGGCGGAGATGAATCGTCTCTTTTTTATAAATCAGGATATACGATGATACCTAATTTTTCTTCTTTTTATCCGAAGGAATTGACAAGATTACCCATTTATTTTGAAATTTATAATTCGAATCAATTGCAAGACAGTGTGTTTGGAATAAAACAATCGATCGTTGAAAGTTTTAGTCAAAAGGATGTGGTTGAACCCGTTTTTACAAAATGTAAAAAAAATGAAGTTGTACCTTTTCTAAGGTCAGTAGATATTTCTAATCTTCCTAATGGAAATTATACGATTAATTACGCTATTATTAATAAAGAAATGAAAGTATTAGCAACAACTTCATATACTTTTGATAGAAGTAATGATTTGGATTTGGCAATCAATTTAAAGAGCCAAATTATAGATCCAGCTTTTCAAGCTTCTATCACAGATGATAGTGTGACCTTTTATTTAGCTAGTTTGATACCAATGTCTAAGTCAAGTGATGTGAAAAGTATTTTAGATATTTTAAAAAGTAAAAATCGTGAAAATGC
The DNA here is from genome assembly GCA_947375085.1 of Flavobacteriales bacterium. The sequence goes on along the minus strand of CANCEQ010000044.1, from coordinate 2,204 downwards.
AAGAAAATATATTCAGGCATTTTGGACTGTAACAGCTTCAGCCAATCCATATGAAGGTTGGTTAAAATACAAAGAACAGGTAGATATGGTTGAAAAAATATACAAAAGTAATTTTCAAGCAGGATTTGAAACTGATAGAGGAAGAGTTTACCTCCAATATGGACCACCAACAAATATTTTACAAAAGGAAGTTTCCTCTTCAGAATATCCATATGAAATATGGCAGTACAATAAAATTGGAAAATTTAGTAACAAGCGATTTATATTTTATAATACCGATTTAGTGAATAATGCTTATAGACTTTTACATTCAGATATGATAGGTGAATTGAAAAATCAAGCTTGGCAATTAGCACTTAGTAAACGTAATACGACTACTGGTACAATTGATGATCCAAACAAAAATATTCAACCAAATTACGGTGATAATGGTTATAATAACTTTAGACAGTATTAATTAAAGTATACTCAAAGTTGAAAAACGTTCAATTGTTAAAAGTTGTGTACATTTGTTCTAAATAGAAAGTAGAAGTTTGGAGAACGTTGCAATTGTCATATTAAACTGGAATGGGAAAAAATATTTAGAGCAGTTTCTGTCTAATGTTATTGCTTATTCTGGTAATTGTAGAGTAGTTTTGGCAGATAATGCTTCAACTGATGATTCTGTAGAGTATGTAATTGAAAATTTTCCTACAGTTGAAATTATCATCAATAATGAAAATGGTGGTTTTGCAAAAGGGTATAACGATGCATTAAAACATATAAAATCAGAGTTTTATATTCTTTTGAATAGTGATATTGAAGTAACGCCTAATTGGGTTTTACCGTTATATGAAAAGATGAAAGATACATCTGTTGCAGGATGTCAACCCAAAGTATTATCTTATTCAAATCGAAGCCAGTTCGAACATGCTGGTGCTTCAGGTGGTTATTTAGATCGAAATTATTTCCCATTTTGTAGAGGACGAATTCTTGAAAAGTTTGAGAATGATGAGCAACAATATGATGGAGAAGTAGAAATTTTTTGGGCAACAGGTGCTGCTTTGATGATACGTTCTGAAATTTACCATAAAGTTGGAGGTTTAGATGAATATTTTTTCGCACACATGGAAGAAATCGATATGTGTTGGAGAATAAAAAAGCTTGGATATAAATTTATGGTTATTCCTTCTTCGGTAATATATCACGTTGGAGGGGGGACATTGGCTTATAATTCACCGAAAAAATTATATTTAAACTTTAGAAACAGTTTGTTTATGATTGTTAAAAATCATGAAGGTATATTGTTTTTTAAGTTGGTTTATAGAATGATTTTAGATGGAATCGCTGCAATTCGTTTTTTAGTTAGAGGCGAATTTAAAAACTTTAAAAGTGTTTTTAATGCACATATGGCAATGTATTATAGGTTGCCAATTTTATTAAAGCAACGAAAAGAAATTAAACAATCGATAACGAAGAGTAATACGAAAGGTTTATACAAGGCTAGTATTTTATGGGCTCGTTATTTTAAAGGGATAACTAAATTTAAAGATTTAAATCAGCGTTTTTTTGACTGAAAAAATTTAACCATAGTGTTTCTCAGAGGATTTCACAGAGTATCACAGAGTTTTTTTTATGATACATAGAGTATATTAAATTATATCTACCTATATTATGAAAGATGTATAAACTTTGTGTAACTCAGTGCCGAACTCCAAATGATTCTGTGTTAAAATAAAAACTCAATTATTTTCAAAAAAGCGAATTGCTAATTCATAGCTTTTTAATCCAAAACCAAAAATACAACCAACTGCAACAGGTGAAATTAAAGATGTGTGACGAAATTCTTCTCTTGAAGAAATATTAGAGATATGTACTTCAATAACTGGTGTTTCAATAGCATCTATACAATCCCTTAATGAAACACTTGTGTGAGTGTATCCTCCTGCATTTAAAATAATTCCTTCGTGATTTGACTTTTGTAAACAATCGATTAATTCACCTTCATTATTCGATTGAAAATAATCTATTTCACAAGAAGTTTTAGATTTTAATTCTTCTAAATATGCTTCGAACGATTGATTACCATATATTTGTGGCTCACGCTTGCCTAGCAAGTTTAAATTTGGACCGTTTACAATTAATATTTTCATACAGATGTCTACTTGGGAGCGCTATATTAAGCATTTTGTTTCGTATTTGAAAATAGAAAAAGGTTTGGCAGA
>CANCEQ010000043.1 GCA_947375085.1 Flavobacteriales bacterium | reverse complement strand
ACCAGTTTAGAGGAAAGTAAAAATAAATATGCCGTTGTCGGTTGGTTTGGAGAAATAGCACGAGTAATTAAATCATTCAAATTCAGACAATCATCTAATTTAAACATTCAAAAAACGGATGATATAACAGTGAAATACCTTCGTGCAAGAACATCTCATTTTCAAGTTTTATTGTTTCAATACAAAGCATTGATTCTTTTTAAAGTATTGATTACTGCAACGATGCTTATTGTAGGTACTTACTTATTATTAAACCAATTACTAAACATTGGAGAATTTATAGCTGCTGAAATTGTTATTCTTTCCATAATAGCTGCAATTGAAAAATTAATAGGAAGTTTGGATAGTATTTATGATATAATCACAGGACTTGAAAAATTAGCTACTGTAACTGAAAGTGTTGTTGAAAAAAGTGGTACAATCCCCTATCAATCAAACAAAAATGGTATTTCAATTGAATTAAAAAACGGAGAAGTTGCTTATGATACCAACTCAATAATTCTTCAAAATTTAAATTTTAAAATACCATCTAACAGTTTAATTGCAATTACAGGAGAAGAAGGAGTTGGTAAAACTTCCTTATTGCATTTCTTAAGCGGGAACTATCAATTTGACAAAGGAGGATTACTTATTAACGATGTCCCTTTTCAAAATTATGACTTGGAAACAATTCGAAATCGAATGGGACTTTTCTTAAATCAACAAGAAATTTTCGAAGGAACCGTATTGAACAACATTACATTTGGGAGAACAGATATAACAGTTGAAAAAATAAACAAAATAGCTAATAAATGTGGATTCCAAGGATTTATCAATTCATTTCAAAATGGTTTTGAGACAGAAATAGATCCAGCAGGTAAAAAATTAGCTGCTTCAAGCGTAAATAAAATTGTCTTATTAAGAGCATTAGCGAATGAACCAGATATTTTATTTCTTGAAGAACCTTGGTTAGCTTTTAATGAGAAAACAAAAAAATCATTTATGGAATATCTTCAAAAAATTCGAATGAACACAACCATTTTTATCGTGTCGAATGATTCGAATTTTGTTTCAAAATGCGATTATAAAATTCAATTAGAAAATCAAACTGGTTCATTTATAAAAATTTAAAAAATGGAAAAGTATCAATCGAAATTCAATTTAAAGTCGGTAGAAAAAATCTATCGAATTGATAAGGAAAGTAAAATCAAATACTGGTTTTTCGGATTTATTCTATTACTAATAATAGGACTTCTACTTCCTTGGACTCAAAATATTAAATCAAAAGGAACGATTACTTCTTTGTATCAAGAACAACGTCCACAAGAAATTAATTCCCCTATTCCAGGTAAGATTGTTAAATGGTGGATCAAAGAAGGAGACTTTGTAAAAAAGGGAGATACCATTCTTCAACTTTCTGAAATAAAAGGAGATTATTTAGACCCTTTATTGGTAAATCGTGCTCAACAACAAGTAGATGCAAAAAAAGGAAGTATTGAATTTTATAAAGAAAAAATTAAATCAGCCACTTCTCAAATCGAAGCATTAAAAATTGGAAAACGTTTAAAAACGGAACAAATAGGAAATAAATTAGAGCAATTAAACAATAAACTAGCAGCAGAAAAAGCTGAATTTGAAGCGGTTAAAAATGAATACGAATTGGTAAAAGATCAATTCGAACGTCAAGAAAAAATGTTTAAGGAAGGGTTGGTTTCTCAAACACAATTGCAACAACGTAATATTTCATTTCAAAACATACTTTCAAAGAAAATTGCAACAGAAAATAAATTGGCTCAAACCCGCCAAGAAATTTTAAATAACAAATTGGAAAAAAATGGGATTGAGCAAGAATACACTGAAAAAATAAGTAAAGCAGAAGGAGAACGATTCCAAAGTTTAAGTCAGATTTCGATGAGTGAAGGGGATGTTGCTAAATTAGAAAATTCGGTAACTAATTATTCGATTCGAAATGGGATGTATATTATTTTAGCTCCTCAAGATGGACAAATCGTTCAAGCCAAAAAGTCTGGTATAGGTGAAATTTTAAAGGATGGTGATCACATCGCTAAAATCGTTCCTAGTCGCGTGAATTATGCTGTTGAGATGTATGTTCGTCCAGTTGATTTACCTTTGATTAATAAAGGTCAAAAAGTTCGATTTATGTTCGATGGTTATCCATCAATTGTATTCAGTGGTTGGCCTAAAAATAGTTTTGGAACATTTGGAGGAATCATTATTTCATTCGAACATTCCATTGGTGACAATGGTTTATTTAGAGTATTAGTTGCCGAAGATCCAAACGATAAAAAATGGCCAGATCAATTAAAAATCGGAAGTGGAGCACAAGGAATTACACTGTTAAAAAATGTACCTATTTGGTATGAACTATGGAGAAATATCAATGGGTTCCCTCCTGACTTTTACATCAAAGAAAAAGATACCAAAAAAGAAAAAACTAAATAAAAAAAAGATGAAAACTTTTTTCTATACATTCTTATTCGTCGTTATTTCGATTCAATCGATAGCCCAAGAACAGATTCAAACATTGAATATGGAGGAGTTATTGAACATTGTACGAACGTATCATCCTTTGATTACCCAATCGTCTATTCGAATTGAAAAAGCAGATGCAGAAGTACTTCTTTCGAAAAGTAATTTTGACCCTTTACTTTCCAGCTCAATGGCTAGAAAAACGTTTGACGGGAAAAACTATTACGACTATACAAATCCTGAAATTAAAATTCCAACCTGGTTCGGAATCGAAATGAATGCAGGAATTGAAAATTTAAGCGGTTCTAAATACGACCCTACTGAAACATTGGGTAAATCAAATTATGCTGGAATATCTATTCCCTTACTAAAGAACTTATTAATGGACAAAAGAAGAGCCGCTTTAAAACAAGCAAAACTTTTCAGTTCATTAGCAGAAGTAGACAAAAATGGTTTGGTCAATGATGTTTTAATGCAAGCGATTGAAGCTTACTGGAACTGGGTAAAATCGTATCAAACCTATTTAGTAGTCAAAAAAAATACACAAAATAGTTATGCTCGAGTAGACTTCGTAAAACGATCTTTTTTAAATGGTGAACGTCCAGCTATTGATACCTTAGAAGCTTTTTCTCAATACCAAAGTTTTCAATTTCAGGTGAATTCAAAATGGCTTGAATTTCAAAATGCGGGATTAAATCTTTCCCTCTTTTTGTGGAAAAGTGAAACTGAACCTTACGAAATTCCGACAACAGTTATTCCTCAAGAAAATTGGGAGTCAGAAATCAATGCTTCTAAATTCAATTTTGATATTGCTCAAATGATTACCAATGCATCTCAAAATCACCCTGCTAATTTGGTTTATACGTATAAATTAGATGCTCTTGCAATCGAGAAAAAATTAAAATTTCAAGAATTATTACCTAAAGTTGATTTCAAATACAATTATTTAGGAAAAGGTTATGATATTGGTCAATCCGTTTCGAATCATTCTTATTTCGAAAACAACTTTCAATCTGGTATAAAAGTAGAAATGCCTCTTTTGTTTATGAAAGGTCGATCTGAATATAAATTGGCCAAACTTAAAATTGCTGAAAATACGATTGACCAAACGATTAAGAGAAATCAAATTGAAGTGAAATTGAAAAGTTATTACAACGAATACTTGACTTTAAAAACACAAATTGATCTTCAAACGAAAATGTTTGATAATTACCAATTATTAGTGAAAGCGGAAGAATCAAGATTGATGAATGGTGAGAGTTCTTTGTTTCTTGTAAACAGTCGTGAAAATAAATCATTAGAAGCATTAGAAAAATTGATTGATCTGAAAACTAAATACTTCAAAACAATTTATGCAATCAAATGGAGCGCCGGTGAATTGAAATAAGCCCTATTTTTACTAAAAGTTATAAGTATACTTATAACTTTTAGTAATTTATATATTTATTGTAGTTATAAATTTAATAATTAGTATATTTGTATTGAATTATAAACATACATTTATGAAATCATACAAAATACCTGATATTGTTTTCCAAAGAAATGCTTATGTTGACAGAGTTATTCCATTTATAGGAAAGCAATTGATCAAAGCGTTTACTGGCCAGAGAAGAGTTGGTAAAAGTTATTTGTTGTTTCAAGTGATGCAGTATATTCAAAACATTGATTCAACAGCTAAAATTTTATACATCAACAAAGAGGATTTACAATTCGACGATATAAAAAATTATTTAGAATTAGAAAAATACATTCAAGAAAATAAATCAACCGAAGGAAAGACATACGTTTTCATTGATGAGATTCAGGATATAATTGAGTTTGAAAGAGCACTTCGCTCATTGGTTTTAGATGATCAAATTGACTTATATTGCACAGGAAGTAATGCAAATTTACTATCAGGTGAACTTTCAACAGTCTTGAGTGGAAGATTTATAGAAATAACTGTTTATAGTCTTTCATTTTCAGAATTTACCCAATTTCACAAAATTCAAAATACTGAAAAATCAATCGATTTATATCTAAAATACGGAGGTTTACCTTATATCATTCATTTACCATTGGAAGATGCTATCGTGTTTGAATATTTAAAAAATATCTATACTACTATTATTTACAGGGATATAGTAGAACGTTATGCTATAAGAAATGTCAGATTTTTAGAGCAATTAACATTATTTTTAGCAAGTAATACAGGAAGTTTATTTTCAGCAAAAAGCATTAGTGATTTCTTAAAATCGCAACAAATAAAAATAGCTCCTAATCAAGTACAAACCTATCTACATCACTTAACAAGTGCTTTTTTAATCCACGAAGTACCTCGATTTGATATTATTGGAAAACGAATTTTTGAAATTGGTGAAAAGTACTATTTTGAAAATTTAGGCATTAGAAATGCGCTTTGGGGATATCGTTTGGAAGATAAAGCGAAGATTTTAGAGAATGTTGTTTATAATCATTTGAGATATTTAGGATATACTGTCAAAGTAGGGGTTTTAAATACTGAAGAAATCGACTTTGTTTGTGAAAAGAATGGAGAAACAATTTATATTCAGGTAGCTGTAACTCTCGATGAACAAAAAACAATTGACCGTGAATTTGGAAATTTATTGAAAATTAAAGATAATTATCCGAAATATGTTGTAACAAGAAATGGCTTTGAAGGCAACACGTATAAAGGAATTCCTGTGTTGAGTTTAATGGATTTTTTTGAAACAAAATTTTAAATTGAAAAATAAATTAAATTAAAAATCAAAGCACCGATTTTTTTTGTTTAACATTTAGTATATTTGTTTAAACAAAGTACAGATGAACGAGCAAATAAACATCGTTTGGTTCAAGAGAGATTTACGATTCACGGATCACGAACCTCTTTTACTTGCTCAACAATCTCAACTTCCAACTTTACTGATTTATTTTTTTGAACCATCTATGATGGCTTACGATGACAGCGATACCAGACATTGGCGTTTTGTATACGAGTCGCTTCAAGAAATGAATGAAAAATTATCCTCATTAGATGCGAAAATTTATATTTTTCATGCAGAGGTAATTCCAATATTCGAATTCATCGCTTCTCACTATTCTATAGTAAATCTCTTTTCACATCAAGAAATTGGAAATAAAATGAGCTTTGACCGTGATATAGAAGTGCAATCGTTTTGTCAAAAAAATGCTATTTATTGGAAAGAATCGCTAACGAATGGAGTTGTCCGTAAATTAAAATCTCGTTTTGATTGGGAAAAAAGATGGAAGTCAACCATGCTTTCACAACCTAAACTGATTGAAGAAACGAATTGGAATATTCTAAAATTACCAACTGAATTTTATCAAAACTATAAAGGAACAGAACTTCCAGAAGAAATTGTTACCTCCCATTCAAATTTTCAAAAAGGAGGAGAATCTTTAGCTTGGAGGTATTTAGAAAGTTTTTTGAATCAACGTTATGTAAATTACAGTAAACACATCTCTAAACCGGAATTAAGTAGGAAAGGATGTAGTCGTCTTTCCCCCTATTTAGCTTATGGAAATATCAGTATGCGAATGGTGTATCAATATACGCTTCAGCTTTATAAAGATTCAAAAAATAAACGCGCTTTGACTAATTTCATTTCTCGTTTGCACTGGCACTGTCATTTTATACAAAAGTTTGAAGATGAATGTTCAATGGAATTTGAACCAGTCAATAAATCCTATAACTCGATTCAGAAAACACGAAATGAAACATATATAACATCTTGGCAAAACGGAAAAACGGGTGTTCCACTGGTTGATGCATGTATGCGTTGTTTAGTCCAAACGGGATTTATCAATTTTAGAATGCGTGCAATGGTCGTTTCGTTTTTTGTTTTCAATTTATGGCAAGATTGGAGAGAATTACATTTTTTAGCACGACAATTTTTAGATTATGAACCTGGAATTCATTATCCTCAAATTCATATGCAGTCAGGAATTACGGGTGTAAATACTGTTCGCATTTACAATCCCATAAAAAATTCAGAAGACCATGATTCGGAAGGAATTTTTATCAAAAAATGGTGTCCTGAATTAGCCGAAATACCTCCTCACCTACTTCACGAACCTTGGAAATTAAATGCCTTTGAACAAGAAATTTACCAGTGTAAAATTGGAAAAGACTATCCCGAACCCATTGTAGATTTAGAATCTACTAGAAAATACGCAAGCGATATTATTTGGGGTAAAAGAAAAGAAGTTGAGACAAAAATAGAAGGAATTCGCATTTTAAGTAAACACGTAAACCAACGAAAATGAAACATTTTACAACAGAACTGATTGATTCAATGGACAAACGATATAGAGCAATGTTTATCAATTCGTTAACAGGATTTAAAAGTGTCGCACTAATTGGTACGAAAAGTAATACGAACCTGGAAAATTTAGCAATATTCAATTCTTTAGTTCATTTAGGAGCACATCCACCACTCATCGGTTTAGTTATACGTCCAGATTCAGTTGATAGACATACACTAGAAAATATTTTAGAATCAAACTATTACACCATTAATCAAATCAAAGAAGAGTTTTTTGAAAAGGCGCATCAAACATCGGCTAGATACCCAAAAGGAAAATCTGAATTTGAAGCAACTGGATTAACGCCTATTTATAAAGATGATTTTACAGCGCCTTTTGTTGCGGAATCATCTATACAATTTGGAGTAGAATTTAAAGAAAGAATAGATTTAAAAATTAATGGAACTGTATTTATTGTTGGACAAATACAACAAATCTATTTACCTGAATCAATCATTCATGAAGATGGATTTGTAGATTTAAGTGAAGCTGGAACAATTACAAATAGTGGTCTTGACAGTTATCATAGAACCGAAAAAATTTCACGTTTACCTTATGCGAAACCTCTTTTTAGTGAATAGTTTTTAGTAACTAGATGTTAGACAATAGACTTCAAGAAAAAGATTTAAAGACAAAAAACGATATGAAAACAAACTCAATATTATTCGATACAACTGATTTAGCTTTAGCAGAAGAAAAAGAACTTGACAGAATTAATCGAATCATCGAAATGGCTTGGGAAGATAGAACTCCATTCGATGCGATCAAATTTCAATTTGGACTTTTGGAAGCTGACGTGAAAGCATTAATGAAAAAAGAATTGAAATTTAGCAGTTATAAATTATGGCGAGAACGTGTCGAAAATTGTAAAACCAAACACGCTAAAAAACGAGTAGATGGTATCGACCGTTTCAAATGTAATTTACAACGGTCGATAACAAATAATAAGATTTCTAAAAGGTGAAGTAAGTTGGAGGAAGATATTAACCTCCAATTACTTTTCTACTCACTGCAACGACTAATTTTCTTGGCATTAATCTCACAAAGAAAGCTAAAGCTTGATTTACAAAACCGTGAATTGCAACCGGTTTTCCTTTTAACATTGCATCGTAACCATATACAGCGACTTCTTTTGCACTTGGTAATTTTTTTCCTTTGAATAAGTTACTATTTTCTGCTGATGCAGCTTTCATAAAACCTGTTTCTGTAGCTCCAGGACAAAGTGCAGTAACTGTCACACCAAATTCTTTTACTTCATTATCAACTGCTTCAGAAAAACTTAAAACATACGGTTTTGTTGCACAATAAACGGCCATTGTAGGACCAGGAACAAAAGCTGCTGTTGAAGCAACATTCATTATTTTCCCACTTTTACGTTTCAACATATCTTTCAAATACAATTTTGTAAAATGCGTTAAAGCAGTGATATTCAAATTAATCATTTGGAGTTCTTTCTCCCATTCTGTATCGGCAAACATCCCAAAATCACCAAATCCAGCATTGTTGATTAAGTAATCAATCTGAATTCCTTTTTCAGTAGTTTCATTAAATACTTCTAAAGCAGCATCTACAAGAGATAAATCTTTTCCAATCGTATAAACGGAAACCTTGAATTGTTTTTCCAATTCAACTTTTAATTCATCTAATTTTGCTTTATTTCGAGCAACTAAAACTAAATCTCCACCTTTCGCAGCGTGAATTTTAGCTAATTCATATCCAATACCACTTGATGCTCCTGTAATTAATGCTGTTTTCATTTTGCTTAAAAATTAGTTGATTAAAGGTAAGGTTAAAAGCTTCAGTAAACAACAATAAAAATTTAAATTGTAACTTTGAAATCTAATAAAATTAAATGCTACTACGAATTTTTACTTTACTGTTCTGTTTTGGAATTTCATTTTTGAGTTCAGCTCAAAATATTGAAGAAATCATTAAGACTGGCCAAAAATTTCAAGCAAAAGGAAATTTAGTTGAAGCGAAAAAAAAGTATAAAAAAGCGCTAATTTTATCTCAAATAGCTAAAAATGACAGTCTTGTAAATCTTACTAAATACAAGCAAATTTTGGTAATGGGGTTGTTGAACGAATCAGATTCAGCCTATATAAACGCAACGAATTTACTGTTAAAAATAAAAGGGAAACCAAACTATCGAATTCTCGAAAACAATCTTCAAACGATTATCTCTTTTATTCAAACTGATTTAGGACTTTACGACAAAGCATTTGAAAGTTTATTTCGTTCGACATTAAAAAACAAAGAAACGTTGGTTTCAAATTATTTTAGTTTAGGTTTTATACATCAACAATCTGCAAATCATAAACGAGCTAATTATTATTACAATCTGGCTTTAAAAAATCAGAATAATAAAATCGTTTATAAATTACTTCTTAATGCTAAAATGGAAAATTTCATTGAGGGACAAGAAAAAGATTCTCTTTTCGATTTTGTTTCAAAGTATAAAAAGCAAACAAATCTATTTGACAATCTAAAATTAGCAGAATATTATTTTATTAAAAAAGAGTATAAATCTGCATTTGAACTTATCAATTTAAAAAAATCAAATAATTCAAAATTAATAGATTCAGTCAAGTATTTTTTTGTTAAGTCTTTAATTTATAATCAATTAAATTTAACTGATGAAGCCATACTAAATATGGAAAAATGCATCAAAAAAAATTCGGATGATGCCTTAAATTTCAGTCTAAAAACCAAAGCTTATCATTGGTTAATTCATAAATTAGAAATCAAATCAATTAAAAAATCAAATCAACTAAACGAGTTAAAAACAGCTTATATTCAACTACTTGAAAGTAATACTGAAAATGAAATAGAAAATAAAAGAAAGAGAATCAATATTCTAGAATCTCTTGTTAAAATTGAGCTTCAAAAGAAAAATGCTGAAAAACAACTTTTAAAAAATTCATACAATCGAAAAATTATCATTATTAGTTTTACATTCTCTATTGCAATCCTTTTAGTAACACTTTATGCCTATCGAAATAAGAAAAAATTGATTCAAAACGATTTAAGAATGAAGAAAAATGAACTCAAAGAAGTTCAACATCGAATCAGTAATAATCTTCAAATAATTACTGGAATATTAACCATCGAAGAGTCCAAATTTTCACAAAAAGAAGAAAAAGAAATTTTCAAAGAAAGCATTCATAAAATTCAATTATTGAGTCTCATACATAGCTTTTTATCTTCTGAAAAATCAACTTAAAAAAGCAATACCATCCAGATTTTTAAGGAAATTGAAAAGTACTTTCATTTAATTTATCCGATTCAAAATAAGAACATTGAATTAAAATTTTCAATAGAAAATTGTGAAATTGAGCACAAGAAATTAGTAGCAATTATTATGATTCTAAATGAACTTTATAATAATTCCATTAAGTATGCATTCGATTCAATCTCTAAAGGAATTATCGAAATTGAATTAAAATCCACGAATGATTCAATTTACTTCAATTATTCAGATAACGGAAAAGGATTTATCCCATTTGAAAATCTTACTGATGGTTTAGGATTAAAAGTAATTCAACAACTTTGTATTCAACATTCCTTTCAATGGAAATTTGATACTCAAAATGGCGTTTATTCAGAAATTAGTTTTTTAAAATGACGGACAATAAAAAAATATTAATCGTTGAGGACGAAGCGTACAGTGCACTTCAACTCGAAATACTATTGAAGAAAGCAAATTATTCTGTTGTTGGAATTGCAACTTCTATTGAACAAGCTAAAAACTTCTTATTACAAGAAACACCTGATTTGGTTTTACTCGATATTCGTTTGGATGAAATGGAAGAAGGTTTTGAAATTGCCCATTTTATCGATTCGAGTTCTAAAACACCCTACATTTATATTAGCGCCTATTCTGATGAGGAAACGATTCTGAAATTAATGAAAACAAATCCTATTTCTTATCTTTTAAAACCTTTTAATGAAACTGTTTTATTGACAAATATCAATATGGTTTTCAAAAAAATAGAACAAAAAGATAGTGAATCGAACATTATTTTGAAAGAAGGAGGAAAAGAATTCAGGATTCCGTTGAACGAAATTTTATATTTAAATTCAGATGGAAATTACACATTTATTCACACAACTTTTCGAAAATATGTTTTCAAAAAAAGCTTAAGAGAAATTATAAAAAAAACTGATTCAAACTTCTTAATAAGAGTGCATAAATCATTTATTGTTAACAAGTTAAGTATAAAAGAAAAAACATTAAACAAATTTATTTTGACCAACAATCACATCATTCCAATAGGACGAACTTATCGTTCAAAATTAAAGTAGAATGATTAATTTAAAAAAGACACATTATCACCTTTTAAATACACTTTATCACCAATTCAATTAAAGAAATAGACATAATTCAGATAGTTATTTAAATTTAAAATTATACTACATAATGTTTAAACTTAAATGACAGAAAACTTAAATAAATTAAACAAAAAAGAGGTTGCTATTTGGGAATCTGGCAAGTATTTTAAAATTGATTTAGATGAGTTAAGCTATCTTAAAAGTGATGGAAATTATGTCTATATAATCACTTCGAACTCTAAAATAATTATCAAAAAAAGTTTAAAACAAACATTGTTGCATTTCGACAATGAAGATGTTTTTAGAACCCATAAATCATTTGCAATAAATTTAAAAAAAATCAAAAGTGCTTCCAATCACGAAATTATTTTAGACACCAATGAAACTATTCCAATCGGAAGAAAATATAAAAAAGAATTATTTGAGAAATTGCCTAAATAAATTCATTTTAAAATCTGATTTTCACCCCTTAAATACTGATTATCACCAAAGCCGTATTTTACTATTCAACGATTTCTTTATATAAACTACTTTAGAAAAATTAATAGTGATTTCAATCCTTTAGAAGAATGAATTCCTGTTTTAAATACTTTAAAATGAGTCTAAAATTATTTTTACGTTTATCATTGAGTGTAGTAACACTTTCGTCACTTTCAAATAACACATTTTCACAAAATACGATTGCTTTCACAAATCCATTGGAAGTGTGTGAAAATGACACAGTTATATTTCAAGATAATTCAACTATTATTGGCGCAAGTGCAGTTGAATATGCTTGGGATTTTAATGGGGATGGAATTTATGATAAGACTTCTTCTGTTGATACCACTTTCAATGTGTATGGAAATACTTCTAATAGAATTTTCAATGTTAAATTGAGAGTTGTTACTTCTCTAAATGATACATTATATTCATTACCAAAGGCTATAAATGTAAATTATTTACCAATTTTATTGAATTCAGGTAATCCGCCATTCAAACCTGTTGCTTGTAAATTAGATACAGTTAATTTTTTCAATAATTTTTATGTTGCTGATGGTTCTATTAATAATACGTATTGGTATTTCAATAATCAGGACGAAACCTATACTCAAAATTATTTCAGTAGAGCTTTTCAAACTGCTGGTGTCTATAATGTAACTACTACTGCATTTTCAAACAAAGGGTGTAAAACAACAGTAAATGCAAATTTAACAATTAATGAAATTCCATCTGGTGTTTTAACATACAGTGGACCTTTAGAGTTTTACAATGATAAAAGTGTAAATCTTACTGTAAGTGGATATTTCGATGCTGTTAAATGGAATACAAATGCAACAACACCAACCATAACAGTAAATACTGCTGGTATATATTCTGCTGAATTAAAAAATGTTTATGGCTGTAAAACAACTTTAGTTTCTGATTCAGTTAGTGTGATAAAAGAACTACCAATAAATTCTATGAATCTTTTAACATTGAATGACGATGGGAAAAATGATGTGTGGAAAATTTATGAAATAGAAGCTTACGGTGTATGTGAGGTTACCATTTTTGACAGAGATGGATTTATCGTTTTCGAAAGTAAAGATTATAAAAATACGTGGAATGGAAAAACAACTTCGGGAACTAAATTACCTGAAGGAGCCTATTATTACTCTATCAAAGCAAGTGAATTAGAAGGAGTTAAAAAAGGAATTATCAATATTCTTCATTAATACATTATTATAAAACATTTTTAGATGATTAAAATTTTACTTTTTGTTTTTTGTGGTTTACTAGTTTCTTTTCAAATTGCATTTGGACAGCAATTACCGATAAGTCACCAAAATTATTTAAACACATATACGCTTCAACCTGCTTATACAGGTCACCAAGAAGGATTAAATACGTGGGGAAGTTTCCGTAAAAGTATATCTGGTTATTCCGGAGCTCCAAACACTGTCGCTTTGAATTTAACTTATAGAAATACCGACAAGCACGGATTTGGTGGAAGTTTTAATACCGACCAAGCTGGATTATTTAGAAATACAGCTATTAACTTATCGTATGCTTATCGTTTAAAAATTAAAGCATCCAATTATTTGAGTGCTGGTTTTTCTGGAGGTCTAGCTGAAAATAGATTTGATTTTGCTTCTATTAGTGTAGAAGATAAAACGGATTTAGGAACGTTATCAAACAACGGAAAATTAATGTTGAATTTTGGCTTTGGTTTGGCATTTACCAATAAACGTTTGACTTTGGGAGTTGGTTTACCTATACTTTATAGCACCAATGTAAAATACCGATATGAAAACACCAATTTCAATTATCAGTTAAGACAACAAAAGATTGTAAACGCATCCTATGTTTTTGACATTACTAAATCTGGAAAAATTCAAATCATACCGACACTAATTTTAAGAAATCAACCAAGTAATTATTGGGTGAATGATTATGTGGCGACTATCCAATATGACAAACGTTTCAGTTTAACATCTGGTTATAGAAGTACAGGAGTAGTTCCGGTTGTTTTGGCTTTGGAAATAAAGAAAAACTGTAAAGTGTTTTATGGTCAAGATATTGCAATTAGTAAACTAGCAAATTTTACAAAAGGAGGTTTTGAAATTGGTTTAGCCTACAAATTCCCTTTAAGAAATGGAAGAGAACATAAATTGGATGACCAACGAAGAGAAGCTCAATTGGATAGTTTAACCTCTCGTTTATCTGTATTAAAAGATACATTGAAACAAAAAAATTACCGATTAATTGAGTATGAGAATGTAAATGAAAAAAATACAGCATTACTTCAAGAAATTGATAAATTAAAAAAACAATTGGCTGCTACTGAAAATCAACAGCAAAAAATTGTTTCTGAATCAATTGAAACTGAAAAATCTACTAGTAACACTAATCAGGAGAATACAAAAGAAGATATTCAGGCTAAAAAAGAAGTAATCAGTGGAAAAAGTAAACAAGTAACCAATTCAACGAATTCAAAATCAATCGATAATCAAAATGTTACGATAAATGAAGATGCTGGTTTCTATATCGTTGTTGAATCTTCAAAAAATAGAGTTGCTTTAGAAAGAGATTTAAAAATATGGAATGAAAAAGAAGAATCGATTTTCATTATCAAATCAAAAAAATCTAATTGGTATTTCATTGCGACTGAAAAATACGATGATTTAGATTCTAGTATGAAAGCATTGAAAGAGACGAGAAAGAAATACAAAAAATCTTGGGTAAAGGTTCAATGATTAGGTGTTAGGAATTAGGTGTTGGGTATTAGTAATTAGACATTAGATTTTTAGACGATAGATTTTAGACAAATAAAAATAGAGGATATGAAAAAGTATTTATTAATAGGCTTGGTTTCGATGAGTGCCTTTTTCTCAAAAGCGCAAGAAAAAGATACTGTCTTCATTCAATTGTATGGAATTGGAGGTGGATATGGCGAAGCATCAAACGGTAATTCTTTGTCCTATAGTATAGGAGAAACAATGGTTGCAACAACTAGTAATTTTAATCAAACCTTAACGCAAGGATTTCAGCAAAATAGTTTTAAAGCTGTTGTTGGAATAATTGAATTAAAAGATGTTGCGATTAATGTAGAAGCATATCCAAATCCAACAACAGAGTTTTTAAATATTAAAATTTCAGGAAAAAATCAGGAATTAAATGCAAAAGACTATGAGCTAATTATGTTTGATATGTTAGGGAAACAAGTACAATTAGAAAAAAATTGGATTGACGAGACGACCATTCAATTGGATTTAAAACAAATTCCTACAGGAATGTATTTAGTAAATTTTAAAGAAATTAAAACTGCTAAAATCGTTTCTACATTTAAAGTAACTAAAACGGAAATTAACTAATAAATTATATAAACGAAGCTTCAATTAAGAATCAAACAAACAACAAAATGAGACGAAAAATTTTACATTTACTTTTTACAATTGGAATTTTAGCAGTTGCTAGTTCCAATTTAATGGCCCAAAGCATCAAAGATTTAGGCTTTAATTATCAAGCAGTTGCTAGAGATAACAGTGGTTTAGCACTAGCCAATAAAAGTGTTGTAGTTGAAATTAGTATCCGCAAAGGGTCAGCAACTGGAACAACATTGTGGCAAGAATCACATCAAGTAGTAACGAATAAATTTGGTTTATTCAATGTGATTATTGGTAAAGGAGTTTCTACAGGTATTGGAACTTTATCTACTTTTAAATCAATTGATTGGACATCAGCTGATTTATTCACAAATGTAAGAGCCGATTTTGGTAATGGATTATTACCGATGGGAAATGTTCAATTGCAAACACTTCCTTATGCATTAGTAGCTGATACTGCTTTAGCTGCACCACGTTTTCCTATGAGTCAATTAACAGATGTAAACACAACGAATCTTCAAACAAATGATGTGTTAAAATGGAATGGTTCAAAATGGACTCCAGTGAATTTCAATGCAAGTAATGACGCAATTTATGCAAAAGTAAAAGCGGATTCAATCGCATTAAGAACTCAAATCAATACAACGAATACGAATTTAGCAAACGAAGTAACAAGAGCAACAGGTGCTGAAACTACATTAACAAACAATTTAGCGACAGAAACAACGAATCGTATTTCAGGGGATGTAGCAAATACAACTGCTATTACAAATGAAGCTACAACGCGTGCTACAAATGATGCTGTAATTACTGCGAAAGTAGTTTCTGATTCTACATTCTTGAAAGGTTTGATTAATACCAACACAACTGATTTAGCAAATGAAGTGACAAGAGCAACTGGGGCTGAAACTACATTAACTAACAATTTAGCGACAGAAACAACGAATCGTATTTCAGGTGATGTAGCAAATACAACTGCTATTACAAATGAAGCTACAACTCGTGCTACAAATGATGCTGCAATTACTGCAAAAGTAGTTTCTGATTCAACATTCTTGAAAGGTTTGATTAATACAAACACAACTGATTTAGCAAACGAAGTGACAAGAGCAACGGGGGCAGAAACTACATTAACAAACAATTTAGCGACAGAAACAACGAATCGTATTTCAGGTGATGTAGCAAATACAACTGCTATTACAAATGAAGCTACAACGCGTGCAACGAATGATGCTGCAATTACTTCAAAAGTAGTTTCTGATTCTACATTCTTAAAAGGTTTGATTAATACAAACACAACTGATTTAGCAACTGAAGTAACGAATAGAACAAATGCTGATGCATTAAAAGCAGATATTGCTTCTCCTACTTTAACAGGTGTACCAGCAGCTCCAACAGCAATTGCAGGAACAAATACAACTCAAATTGCAACAACAGAATTCGTAACTGATGCAGTTGGGACAGTAAGTGCAGATTTAGCAACAGAAGTATCGAATCGTATTGCTGCATGTGCAGACCTTGGTAATGATAATACTATAGAAAGTACAAGAGCAATAAATGCAGAACATACATTATCTACAAATTTAGCTCAAACTGCAACTGATTTAATTACTGAAGTAACGAATAGAACAAATGCTGATGCATTAAAAGCGGATATTGCTTCTCCTACTTTAACGGGTGTTCCAGCAGCACCAACAGCAATTGCAGGTACGAATACAACGCAAATTGCTACAACTGCATTCGTTAAAGATGCGGTTGACACGAAAGCTTCAAATTACTTATCTCTTGGTGGTGGTGTTTTAACAGGAAGTTTAACAGGAACAACTGCATCATTATCTGGAAATCTTACAACAGGTGCAGTAACATATCCTACTACTCACGGAACTGCAAATCAAGTATTAACTACAAATGGAAGTGGAACATTAACGTGGTCTACTCCAGCTATTCAAAGTGGTACACAAGCAGGACAAATGTTATATTGGGATGGAACTTCTTGGTTAACAGTTGCTCCTCCAGTAACAGCGAGAGGTCTTACATTATCTTATTGTAATGGGGTTCCAACTTGGGGAACTTGTCCTGTAGTTGTTCCTACACTTACTACTACAGCTGCTTCTACAATTGCTTCTTATACAGCAAATTCAGGTGGTAATATTACAGACGATGGTGGCGCAGCAGTTACAGCAAGAGGTGTTTGTATCAGCACAAGTGCAAACCCAACATTAGCAGATATTGTTGTAACAAACGGTTCAGGAACAGGTTCTTTCTCTGCAGCGTTATCAAGTTTAAGTCAAAATACACTTTACCACGTGAGAGCATACGCAACAAATAGTGCAGGTACAGCTTACGGTAACGACCTTACTTTTACTACTCTTGTTGATGTATTGTCAACTTTAGCAATTGGTGATGCATACCAAGGTGGCGCTGTATTTTACTTTTTACAACCAGGAGACGTTGGATATGACCCAGCAGTGAGACACGGGTTAATTGTTGATAAGGTATCCTCTGGAGGTTTCCCTAGATGGGGAACTAATGTTAATACAGCAACATCAACGGCATTCGGTTCTGGTCCTGCTAACACAGCAGCAATGATTGCAGGTAGCCATACAGCAGGTGTTGGTATGAATAATTTCAATATTGGAAATTATCAAGGATACAATGATTGGTATTTAGCAAGTAAAGATGAATTAAGCAAGTTGTATTTAGCTAAATCAGCTTTGGCAGCTCATAATTATCCAATAGGGATAACAAATAATATGTACTGGTCGTCATCTCAAAATACTTCTAGTACAGCTTGGATAATGTCAATGTCGAATGGTTCTTGGGTTCCAGATACAAAAACTTGGTCAGGTTTTTATTCTACTATACCTGTTCGTTCATTTTAAAAATTAATTAACTACTACAAAAATAGGCTACCTCAAAAGGGTAGCCTATTTTTTTTGTTTATACTTTTTTAAATTTAAAATCACTTTTTACACGCTAATTTCAAAGCTTCATTCATATTCTCGA
>CANCEQ010000042.1 GCA_947375085.1 Flavobacteriales bacterium | reverse complement strand
CTTCCAGCCGATATCCACGCTTTCGGGATCTTGTTGATATGATTTATACAAATGATCAATCGCTGTGACATCTGCATTACCGACGTATGTTACTTTATCCATATCTTAATTGTAGACAATAATGGAGCGTAAAGTTATACAATTCTACGCTTATAAATAAGAGATTTTTTGATTTATTTTAGTTGATTGTTGTTGAGGTTGAGAATAAGGTGAAGGTTGAGGGAAAGAATGGAGTTAAAATTGAAGTTTAGGTAAAAGAGGAACGGGGAAAGTTAAAGGTTTAAGTACTTAATTTTATCGATAAATGAGGTGTTGTAGTTTTTCTTCCCCCTTCGGAAGGGGATTGAGGGGGAGGACGAATTAAATTAAATACTGATAATCAATAGTTTGTTTAAATTATAACTTAGAGTTCGAATTTTAGGGAAATAATAATAACGAATTTGTCCTCCCCCCTGCCCCCCTCCAAAGGGGGAAAACGAAAAAAGGCTGTCCTAATGAACAGCCTCCTAAATATATTTTCAACATTAATTAAAACCTAAATGTAACCCCACCCATTACTTGGAAACCTTGTACAGGGGTGTTGTACCATCTTTTGTAACGTTGACCTGCTAAGTTATTGAATTGTAAAAATGCTGATATACGTTTGTTATATCTGTATTCTACACTTAAGTCTGCGTCTGCTACAAATCCTAACGTTTTGGCAATTTGATTATTTTCAACTGTTGTGTTTTCTTCTTTTTTATAAACTAGTGCTTTTCTTCCTCCTTCAAAATTCACATCTACGTTAGCATAGAACTTATCGTATAGATTGTAACTTCCTCTTGCGATGATTTGAAATTGTGGTAAGTTCCATGCATACGAATTGTTATTTAAAGAATAAGAGTAATAACGACCAATCGCATCGATTTTTAATTTTTCAACCAATTGATACGAAATAGAACCTTCAATTGTTGTAATACTCATCGTATCGTAGATGATGTTGAATTTATTACCTAATGAAAAAGTAGTATCTGTCACAAATAGCGCTTTGTCTTTTACATAAGCAAAATTGGCACTCGCATTGAAACTGATGCGTTTTGTAATTGTTCCTTTGATACCGAAGAATAAATCCGCTACTGTATTTTCATTTCGCATCTTCACATTGGTCAACATAAATTCGTTTTGACCTGTTAAACTTTTGAATGTATTTTGTTTGATTCCCCCTTTCGCTCCAAGGTATGGAATGAATAAATCATTGAATAAAGAATACTTTAATTCTGCAATCGGATAGATATACAAACTATTCTTTTTGTCAGCATCCATTGTTAAGTCTAAACCTATTTTTGCTTTGAAACGGTTTTCTTTTGCAAAAGTTGTAATCGATGGTTTTAAACTGATTACCGTATTATTGCGAACAATTCCTGAATCCAAAACTGAAATAGTTGAATCTTTTAATCCGTATTTATACCCATTAAAAGCAGCATTTAAGTCAACCGAAAAAACTTCTTTTCCTAACTTGTAATTCAACGTACTTGTTAAGGCTACGAAATTTTCTTGCGCTCTCCACTTTGATAAACTGTCAATAATAGGTTTTTTAGACAAGAAATTATTATAGGTCAAACCGATTTTGTAGTTGATTTTTGCGCTATCTGCTTTGTGTGAAGCGTATGAAAAAGTCGCGCCCACATCACTGAATCTTTGTGCAATAGTATCTCTGTTCAACTTAGGATTTTCAATACCATAATAATGAAATCCTTTATTATTATAATGAATGTCACCTAACAAAGTATAGTTATTCTCGTTGATTCCTCCGAACAATTTACCTGAATTTCTGTCAAATTGCGCAGGTGCATACCCTTTGATTTCACCGAAAGAACTAACGTGTTTCAAATGCACTCCGTAGGTATATTTTCTAGAACGAGCATTTGAAAAATAAATTTCTCCCAAAGGCATCAAGGTGCTTCCAATTCCCGCTTTGATATACGAATGATACAATTGCGCTAATTTTGGTTCTGTCTTAATTGTTGCCGGTTGAATTGGCTCTAAGGTAATTGAAGTCTTGTGCTGCAAAACCAACAAAGGGTAATTAGTAGCTGGTGTAACAACAATTGTATCAATTACTTTCGGGTTCTCCGTAAGACGATACGCTTTTTCAATCGTACGATTTCCTTTTGCTTTTAAATCAACAATTTTTTCCTGACCCCACACTGTGAAACCACAAAAAAGAAATGCGAAAAGTATTGCCTTATTTATCATTAGTTTCTTCATTTACTTCAATTTCAGTTGTTGTTTTTGGGGCGATTTCTTTGTCGGTGTTTTTCAATAACATCAATTCTTCCCATACTTCATTTGCTTCAGCTATAATACCATCTTCCTTGTTTGGGTAGTTTTCGATAACCGATTGTAAGGTCTCTTCTGTTTGAAACAAGTCTTCTTTTAAAATCAAGACTCTCGCCTGAAGAATAAGTGCTTTCGCTACCCAATAATTATACGTTGGTTTCATTTTTAACAATCCTCTGATTTCGGCATCTGCTTTTTCCAAATCTTTAAGATCGTAATACATTTCTGCTAATAAAAATTTCGCTTCTGCACCAGTTACTGTTGTTGTATTTTTCACCAACCATTCCAATGATGGTTTTGCATCTGTATAATTTTTCAATGCATAATTTGACAAGGCATTTGAGTACTCAGCTTCCAAACGAATCGTTGTATTTAACTGACCTGTTTCTAACACAGATTTCGCATAAACTGATGCATTTTGCCATTTTTCTAAAAGGAAATAACTTCTCATCAATCCTAATTTAGAATTATAGACAACACTCGGAGTATTACTGATTTTTTCTAAACGTTCGTAATAAGGAATTGCTTCCTCGTATTTTTTATTGTTAAACAAAAATTTAGATACACGAATCGCAGCGATCTCTGTAAATCCGTTCGTTGGATCTTCTAACGTTTTTCTATAAATTTCTATCGCTTTCTCCATGTTATTCGAACGATAGTAGCAATCTGCTAAGTAATTTTTAGAATCTTTCGCATAAATTCCGTCTGGATAACGCGTTAAATAATCTTCGAATTTCGTGATCGTAACTGCTATTGGTGAAAGTGTATCATCGTACATTTCTTTCGCAGGAGCAAAGAACAATTCTTCTTGTTGATTTTTCGTCATTCCAGCACACGGATATTTCTCTCCAATTTCTAATGCTTTAACTGGTTGTTTTAAAGCATTATACAAAGTGATTAATCCTTTAGCTCCGATCTCACACATTTCTCTGTCTTCCCCAAATTCTTCTAAAATCAACTTATAAGCTAATTCACATTTAGGAAATTCTTGTTTTTTGTAATGAATATCCGCGATTTCAACACGTGCCGCTTTCACTAACACATTCGATGGGTAATCATTAATGATTTGTTCGAAATAACTTTTCGCTTTATCGTATTCTTCAATTCCTTTATACGTAATTGCAATATCCTCAATCGCAGAAAGCATGTATTTAGAATCTTTGTAATTGTTCACCAAATCTTGCAGGTGTTCAATTTTCTTTTGAGTCCCGTTAGGTGAATATCCGTATGTTTTCGCTAAATAATACAAGGCTTGATCTTCGTAACCAGATTTTAATTTTAAGGCTTCAGCATAATATTTAATCGCTGTTTCGTTTTGGCGAGTCACATAACAACCGTCAGCAGCGCGCATACACGCATCGGCTAATTTGTGTTTGTTTGTCAAATTGGATTGTTGTGTATATGTTCTAAAAGCTTCAATTCCTAAAAGAGTGTCATTATTAGCATAATAAGCATACCCAATGTTGTAATACGCATCGCTTTTTAATTCTGGAGAAAGAGTAGCAGGAAGTGTTAAAAACGTTTTATACCCTTGAATTGCTTTATCGTATTTCTTTTGTTGAAAGTAGGCATCAGCCGACCAATATTTTGCTCTTCCTGTAATCACTGGATCAATTGGGTAACGATCTACTAACTCAAACGATGAAATTGCCGATGGGTAATCGACTTTTTGATACAATTCAACTCCTCTGTTGAATGCTACTATCTGATAGGCTGCCTTTAAACGCGTGTCTTTGTTCGGCAGTTTATCCAACGATTGTAAGGCTTTCGCATAGTTATTTGTCGTTGTATAAACAGTTACCAAGTATTGGTAAATATCATCTTTACGTATCGATTTTGGATAATGCTTCAAATAAAACTGCATTGCTTCTACTGCTTCATCGTACGGATTTACATCTAATTTATACGATAAAACGGCATAATTATAAAGGGCATCTTCTTTGATTTTAGGATCCATATCAATTTTAGAAGCTTCTTCAAAAGCAGCTCTTGCAGCTGACAATTTATCCAACTTTAAATACGATTCCCCGATATGATAATAGGCTGTTTGACCGATTGTATCTTTTGTCTGTACGACATTGTTAAACATTTTAATCGCATCATTGTACATCCCCGCTTTGTAGTAGGCAAAACCTAATTGATAATCATCCGAACGCAAGGTTTGTGTTTTCTTGTTGTATTGTAACAAGTACGGAATCGCTTCGTCGTATTTTTTCAAACGATAGTATGCATCTCCCAATAAATGATTCATATCGTTGGCATTCACTAAATTCGTTGTATCAACAATTGTTGGAGCGAATTTAGTTACCTCGTCATACTTTCCTTGTGAATGATAAATCTGAACGATGTAATATGGAGCAACTTTCGCAAAACGTTCAACTGACTGAAGTTTTAAAAATCCTTCTAACGCAATTTGATATGACTTATCTTGGTAAGCGATGTGTGAAAAATAATACAATGCTGGAGAAGCATATTGCGACTTCCCTTCTTTGATTTCGTAAAACGCATTTCTAGCTTCTGGAAATTTAGATTCCTGAAAATTAGAGTATCCTACTTTAAAATAATATTCCTCTACCTGATCTGGTTCAACATCTGTTGGTTTTAATTTGTTCAACCACTCTAACGCTTCTTTGTATTTCTTTTGTTGGTAGAAATACTGACCCAATTTGAAATAGATTCCTTCTCTATAAATACTTTCAGGATAATTCGTATTGAAGTCGGTCAATAACTTAACCGCATCATTTTGATACAATTCCAAAGCACAAATTGCTTCATAGTAAGAAGCTTTCTGATACATCGCATCATTTTTTTGCTGAAACTGATCAATAAATGTCCTGAACTCATAACGAGCCGAACCAAATTGTTCTTTTTGAAAAAGTTCTTCTGCTCGATAGAAATTAGCATATACACTGTTGTATTTCTCCGAAGTTTGTCCAATTACTTGAAGTCCGAAGCATACAAAAATTATAACCAAATATTTATACATAATGGATTGCGTTTAATCGAACAAAATTAACGGAGATGATCGTGTGGTAGCGAAGAAGGCCTAAAAGTTTTAAACTAGAATTTGTTGAAGAGGGGGAGGTGAGAATTTAGGAGGGGAATGGGCTGTTTTTTAAATATAAAAAAAGGAAGCTGAACATTTTCAACTTCCTTTTCCTATTTTGGTATAAAACCTTTTTTAAATAAAATTCAATTCTTTAAGTACGTTTTCGAATTCCTCTTTATCGAGTGGTTTCGATAAGAATTTCTTTACAATTGGAGTTTTGTCGAATTGTTCGAAATCTCTTTTGAAGTTAGATGCACTTAAAATAACAAAAGCTGGCATCACTTCTATTTCGTTCTCTTCAAATAATTCATCTAATAAGTCAATAAACTCAAATCCATCGATTTCTGGCATTGAAATATCTACCAATACAAATCCAGGTAATTCAGCTTTCGCATCGATCAATTCCTTAAAATAATCCAACGCTTCTTGAGGGGCTGTTTTTGATTCAATAGATTCAAAAAAACCAGTACTTTCGATAAGAAACTTGTTGACTTTGTTTACAATAACATCGTCATCTATGAGTAAAATTTTCTTATTATTTAATTTCATAATGAGAGGAGAATAAAGAGTGAATCAAAAATACAAATTATTTATTTACTAATAAGTATCTCATATTCACTTTTTTATCAATGATATCAAAAAGGTCATTTACAGAAACTCTTTCTTGTAACATTGTATCTCTATCTCTTATTGTTACCGTATTATCTTCCAAAGTTTGGTGATCTACTGTAACAGAATAAGGAGTCCCGATGGCATCTTGGCGACGGTAACGTTTTCCAATCGCGTCTTTTTCGTCGTACTGACACAAGTAATCGAATTTCAACGTGTTTAAAATTTCTCTTGCTTTTTCTGGTAAACCATCTTTTTTCGTTAATGGCATAATCGCTACTTTGTAAGGAGCTAAAGCTGGAGGTAAGTTTAATACAACTCGTTGAGAACCATCTTCTAGTGTTTCATTTTTATGAGAAGCACTTAAAACCGCTAAGAACATTCTGTCCAAACCAACTGAAGTTTCAACTACATAAGGAACATAGTTTTCATTGATTTCTGGATCAAAATATTTCAATTTCTTTCCTGAAAATTCTTCGTGTTGTTTTAAATCGAAATCGGTTCTTGAGTGAATTCCTTCTAATTCTTTGAATCCCATTGGGAAATCAAATTCAATATCAGCCGCAGCATTTGCATAATGTGCTAATTTAATGTGATCGTGGAAACGGTAATAATTTTCACCTAATCCTAAAGCTTTGTGCCAAGAGATACGTGCTTCTTTCCAGTATTCATACCATTTCATTTCTTCACCTGGACGAACAAAGAATTGCATCTCCATTTGTTCAAATTCACGCATACGGAAAATAAACTGACGAGCGATGATCTCGTTTCTGAATGCTTTCCCTATTTGAGCTATTCCAAATGGAATTTTCATTCTTCCTGATTTTTGAACGTTCAAGAAGTTCACGAAAATTCCTTGTGCCGTTTCAGGACGTAAGTAAATAGTTGAAGCATCACCTGCAACCGATCCCATTTCTGTTGAGAACATCAAATTGAATTGACGAACATCTGTCCAGTTTTTAGAACCACTAATCGGACAAACGATTTCCAATTCCTCGATTAAACTTTTCAGTCCAACCAAATCATTGTTTTCCAATGTCTCACGCATTCTATCTTCAATCGCTGTAATTTTTTCAGCATTTCGAAGTACGTTTGGATTTGTTGCACGGAATTGTTCAGCATCAAAAGACTCACCGAATTTCTTCGCTCCTTTTTCAACTTCTTTGTCAATTTTTTGACGAATTTTCTCCATGTGCTCTTCTAAAAGAACATCCGCACGGTATCTTTTTTTAGAATCTTTGTTATCGATTAATGGATCATTGAATGCATCTACGTGACCTGAAGCTTTCCAAGTAGTTGGGTGCATAAAAATCGAAGCATCGATTCCAACAATGTTTTCGTGCATTTGCACCATTGATTTCCACCAGTATGCTTTTATATTGTTTTTAAGTTCAGAACCCAACTGACCATAGTCGTAAGTTGCCGCTAAACCATCATAAATTTCTGAAGATGGAAATACAAACCCGTATTCCTTCGCGTGTGAGATTACCTCTTTTAATTTGTCTTCTTTTACTTCCATAAGACAAAGTTAATGGAAGAATTAAAATGAATGTAAAATCAATATTAAAATTTAGAAAAAAGACACTAAAATTTAGATCTCTTCACTTTTAGACTTAATTCTTTTCATTAACAAAAAAGTCTGAAGTAACAATAAGCACAAAAACAACGTGACCAAATGATAAGATACAGCTATAGTATTGTGTATTTTGGTGATATTAAATAGAATAACGGTAAAAATAACAGCGACTAATTGTACGATTGTCAAAAGAGCAACTCGTTTGATAATACGATCCGACTCTTTATCTAAATAAGGTGATATGATGAGTGTACTCAAAAAGAATAGAATGAATAAAAATCCATCCGTAGATAACATACTTTTTAAAGTGAGATGAAATACACCTGTGAAAAACAACGCGAAATGGATAGCAAAAATGACAAAAGTACCCAGTAAAATTTGTTGATTATACTTTTTACTTTTCATTGATCATTAATAGTATTCAAGCATAAAGTCCTCGTATTCTTGCAATTTTTGCGTTTCAAATAAGATCTTTAAATTGTCACGCGTAATGGCAATAATCTTTGCTTTTTGTAAATCCAACAAATGTTTTCTCGTATTCTTAAAAACACGAATGTATTCGATTGCTTTTAAATCCGTTTCAAATTCTTCAATGAATACAACACTTTGGTTATCTCCATATAATTTTGAACTGGTTTTTAAATGATCTCTACTGAAAAATTCCCTGTTGAAATCAGACACTTTCGTTTTTTCAGCATTGGAAGAAACTTCTTTTTCTAGGAACACTAAAACATAGTGAGAAGCTGCATCATTATAAGTGTAGATCGATTTATTCGAAAAATCAAGCGGAGTATTTAATGAAACACCATTTTTAAGTATTGTCAATAGTTCATTCGCACGTGTCGCTTCATCCGATTTTGGATACTCTTTGATAATTTGTTCTAAAACAGGAACCATTTCTTGTTTATTATCAGAAATCTGCCCCATACTTAATGCTTTCAATAACATATATTTTGCACGGTATACATTGTCTTTTTCGGAATCAATTACTAAAGTTGCTTTTGAAATTACGGGAGAATATAATCCTCTTTTGTAACGATCTAATACTGAAACATATTCTTGTTCAGCCAATGCATCACGTTCTTTCTTTTTAATAAAGTAATCTGGATCTCTCAAATAATTCGCATAATCTGAATTCGGATACATATTCAAAATGTATTCTTTATGAACCGAAGCTTTCGCCTTATCGGATTCTGAATACATTCGATACAATTGATAAGAAGACAATAAGTTAAAATCGCTTTCTAAATGTCGATCCAAAACAGCATTGAATTGTTTAATTGCCATTTCATTTTCTAATAATTGTTCTTTGTAAATAACACCAGCATCGTACAAGGAAGATAATAAGCGAACTGTAGAAATCGCTTTCGCTGAATCAGTTAACGGAACGCGTTTCATTAAATTCTCTACTGTCAATGTATCTTCAACGATTTTCGATGTATCGTTTGCTACAACAGAACTATCAGCTTCAATATCATCTGGAATGTAAGTCGATGTTTTTTCGCTTCTTCTCCAATTGTCTTCGTTCACACGAACTCCCCATAATTTCTTAAACTCATCAAATCCTTCCGATCTGGTTTTCGGATTATTCCAATAAGATTTATTTCCATTCCCCTCGTTACTTTGAGCACTTTGGGTTTTTTGAAGTTGAACCAAACGTTGCGCCTCCATAATCTTACGACGTTCTTCGTCTTTCTTGATTTTCTTGATTACATTCTCAACAAATTCAACACGACCACTTTCAGATAAATTAGCAATTCGTTGAACACTATCTTCAAACTCATAGGTTTCAACCGCTTTCACTAAATCTGCTAATTTCAAAGCTTTGTTTCGAACTCCTTCCGCATTTGGATATTGATCGTCAATAACGGTCACACATGAATCATAATACTTTTGGGCTACTACATAATTACGTTCTGTAAAACTCAAATTACCTAATTTTTCATAGGCCATTCCTTTTTGACGTGCATTCGAAGTCGAATAAAAAGCAGATGAAGTCAAATATTCTTTCGCTTTTGGTTTATTTCCTTCTTGCAATTCCATATCCGCCAAAGCGTAATAAATTTGATCTTTGAATTCCGCATTTTTTGCATCTTTCAACATGCGCATCAATTGCTTACGAAGTTTTGCATCTCCCCCCATAAATGCTCTTTTGATTCGAGCACTAAAAATCATCGAATAAGGAGCATTGTATTTCAATACCTTAGAATAATGTGCTTTCGCTTCTGTTCGTTTTCCAACTGTTTCATACAATTGCGCCAAAATAAAATGAACACGTGCTTTATCTCCCTGTTTTTTAGCGAATTCCAACGATTTTTCTAACGCTTTAATTGCTTCCTCTGTATTATTTTTCTTTAATGCTAACTCAGCGCGCGTTTTCTCAACATCAAATTTGATTTTTTTAGGAAACTTAATTGGCTTCTCTTCTTTATAAGTTTTGTCTTTTTTACTGAATAATTTAGTGATTTTTTTTAGTCCTTTATTTTCAGCACGTAAGATTGAATCTTCCTCTAATCCTTTATCTAAATTCTTCATATTAAATAAAGCATCCGAATAATTACCCAAAGCAATATTTGATTTCGCCAACCACATATCGGCAATGTATAATGATGGATCTTTTGAGTAGAATTTTTTTACGAAATCAAAGTTTTTTATCGCTGCCTCATAATCTCTTCGGTAAAAATCTGCAATTCCAACGGTTGTCCAATTCTCATCAATCCACGGATTATATTCAACTTTTTTCTTAGATGGTCTATCGTTACTAGGCATACTGTGATTTTGAATCACTTTTGTACATTTCGCTATCGCTGTATCGATAGAAGAATATAAACCAATTACTTCCGTTTTGTTCGGAACAGGATCAATCGGTAAAACTTCGTAATAATTCTCTTTTAGATTAGCTCTGTAATTCGTTATGGAAAGGTCGATTAATACATTCGCATTAAAATAACCATTGTAATGAGCAGTCAATCCGTGATACGATCGATTAATCAGTGTGTTTTTCTCGGTAGAACAAGAAATAACGACTGCTATAAAACAGATACTTATCAAGAAATATTTAAGAATTCTATTCATTCTTTAGTGAAACAGCTCGTTTTTTTATTTTAGAATAACTCCGAATTAACAAATTTATTTTAATTCTTGAATAAAATCAGCATCTTGAATGAAAAAAGGGGAATATTTATTTCAGAAGAATAAACGATTTTTTAAAACAAGAATCGAATACAGAAAAAAAGTAAGTAGAAATGTCACCCTTTCAGGGCTTAAACAGTGAAAGTGGGATTATTTCATAGGGCTTCACCCCTATGTTTAGATATACGTCCCTTTCAGGGACTTTTGAATTTTGAAATTTAAAATCTCTATTAGAATGACTTAAAAAGATAAAAGAAATCTCATTTCAAAAAAAATGTTGAATGTTCACAATCGAACATCCAACATCTAAAATTTATAATTAATTGAAATTAAGCAATGTTTGTAAATACTTGCTGAATATCATCATCGTCTTCAATTTTATCTAACATTTTTTCGATGTCGACCAATTGCTCTTCAGTGAATTCAACTGGAGAAGTTGGAATACGTTGTAAGTTTGATTTTAAAACCTCTAAACCTAAACCATCAATTGCAGTAGCTAATGTTCCGAAAGAAGTATAATCTCCATAAACGAACACTTTGTCTTCTACTACTTCGATCTCTTCACAACCTGCGTCAATTAATTCTAATTCAAGTTCTTCTGCATCTAATGTGTCTGTTTTTTGAATTTCAAAAACACATTTACGATTAAACATAAACTCTAATGAACCATTTGGAACTACTCCACCACCTGCTTTATTGAAATACATTTTCACGTTTGCAACTGTACGAGTCGTGTTATCAGTAGCACATTCTACAAAAACCAAAACTCCGTGTGGACCTTTACCTTCATAATTTACTTCAGTGAAAGATGCCAAATCTTTTTGAGTTGCACGTTTAATTGCAGCATCAATATTGTCTTTTGGCATGTTTTCAGACTTCGCATTTTGAATAGCAGTTCTTAATTTACCATTCATTGCAGGGTCATCTCCACCCTCTTTTGCTGCCATCGTAATTGCTTTTCCTAATTTAGGAAACACTTTGGACATCTTGTCCCATCTTTTTTCTTTTGCCGCGCGGCGATATTCGAACGCTCTTCCCATAAAAGTGGATTTGTTTACAAGGCAAAAGTAATTATTTTGGTTAATTTCAGGGTATAAATTTGATTTTTTTAAAGACGATTAATTGAACTATTACGAAATAGTAAAAGTTGAAAATAAAAAATTAGAGCGATTTAATTTCTATAAAGTTTCACCATCTTTGCAGTTGAAAGTAAAATTGAAATAAATGAACGAAGAGAAAAAAGAAAAGAAAAACTCCCCTGTATGGCTTCGATTTTCATCGTTGGGTATACAAATGGGATTAACCATTTATTTTGCTCATTTAATAGGAGTTTGGTTGGATAAAAATCATTCTTCAACTTCCTTTTCGTATGACAAAGTATTTACGTTACTTGCTGTTTTTGGATCTACCTATTCCATTATCCGACAGGTAATTAAAATGCAAAACGACGAAGAAAAATCAAATAAAAAATAAAATGAAACGAAATTTACTTCTTTACAATTCTATCACTATCGCAACTGGTATTATACTTTATATACTACACTCATTGTTAATCAAACAATTTGACATTAAACTATCTATTTCATTATCATCGATTTATTTGTTTTTTACAATAGCCTCTCTCTTCATTATTACAAGTATTGAGCTTATATATAAATACATACCTGCATCAGTAGGTTATGCTTTTTTAGTAGGTATTTTCTTGAAAATGGGAATTTTTGTCATCTTATTTTTTGCACAAGGAATGTCGAAAACAACTTTAAGTATGACGGATAAATTTTCTATTCTAATTCCTTTGTTTGTATTCATGGCAATAGAAATAGTTCCAGTAATTAAATCACTTAAAACTATTTTTAAGCCTGAAAATGAAGATAATTGATTCATTTTTCAGAATAAATCATTTTCAAAAATTATAAAAAATTTTTTGTTGTTAAATAAATGTGTACTTTTGCACAAAATTTAAGTGGCGGTATTCTAATTTCGCCTCGCTAATACGATTAAAATGAAAAGATATTTGGGTATTTTTGTTGGATTAATTTTTTTAAGTTTTACTGCTTTTTCTAATGCTAACGAAACGCATCATGCAAAAGGCGCAGCAACTGAAGAACACGTTGCAAGTAGCGAAATCGAAGGTCCAGTAAACACGAGTGATGAAATTAACGCTTATATTAAACATCACTTACAAGATGCTCACTACTTCATTTTCTATACAAATGGTGAAACAGGACATCACGTAGGATTTGCGTTACCAGTTATCTTATGGGATAATGGTTTACATATGTTTTCAGCATCTAAATTCAATCACGAAAAATCTGTAGCTGAAAGCAATGGTTCTTTTTACCAATTACACCACGGTAAAATTTACAAATCAAACAAAGAAGGTAAATTAAATTTAGATCACCACGGACATCCATTAAACGCTAAACCATTGGATTTATCTATCACGAAAAGTGTATTAGGTATGCTTTTAGCTGGTTTATTAATGGTTGTATTCTTCGGATTGTTAGCGAAAAGCTATAAAAAAGGTCCAATACCAACAGGTTTAGGACGTGCTTTAGAGCCATTAGTTATTTATGTAAGAGATGAGATTGCTCGTCCAAACATTGGAGAGACGAAATACAAAAAATTCATGCCTTACTTGTTAACTGTATTTTTCTTCATTTGGATTTTGAACTTATTAGGTTTAACTCCACTTGGATTTAACGTTACAGGTAACATTGCAGTAACTTTTTGTTTAGCATTATTTACATTCTTTATTGTTCAATTCAGTGCAAACAAAGAATATTGGGGACACATTTTCTGGATGCCTGGTGTACCAGTTCCAATGAAAATTATTTTAGCACCAATTGAGGTGTTAGGAATGTTCACAAAACCATTCTCTTTAATGATTCGTTTATTTGCTAACATTACAGCAGGTCACTTTGTATTAATGAGTTTAATTGCGTTGATGATTGTATTAAAAGCATCTTTTGGTCCAGTAGCATCAACAGGAATGTCAATGTTATTATCAATTTTCATTATGTTAATTGAATTATTAGTAGCATTTTTACAAGCGTTCATTTTTACTATGTTGTCATCATTATTTATTGGGATGGCAGTTGTAGAACATGATCATCACTAAAATAGAAGTATAATTTTTTTGTTTAATATATAAATCAGTAGTTATGTACAATTTAATTGGAGCTGGATTAATCGTTATCGGTGGTGGTATCGGTTTAGGTCAAATTGGTGGAAAAGCAATGGAAGGTATTGCTCGTCAACCAGAAGCAGCAGGTAAGATTCAAACAGCGATGATCATCATTGGTGCGCTTTTAGAAGGTCTTGCTTTTGGTGCTTTGATCTTAGGAAAATAATCCAAAGAAAAAATGAAAGCTTTTCATAACGGTTGGTTATGAAAAGCTTTTTTAAAAAACTACTTTGTAAACTACTTTGTAAACTAATTTAAAAACATGGAAACTTTATTAAACGATTTTTCACCAGGTCTATTTGTAATGCAATCGGTGATCTTATTAATATTAATTTTATTAATGAGAAAATTTGCTTGGAAACCAATCTTAAATGCACTTGATCAACGTGAGCAAGGTATTGAGAGCGCTATTAATATGGCAGAGCAAGCAAGAAAAGAAATTGCTGAGTTAAAATCTTCTAATGAGAATTTATTAAAAGAAGCTCGTATTGAAAGAGACAATATCATTAAAGAAGCAAGAGAAGTTGCAACTAAAATGGTAGAAGAATCAAAAACAACTGCGAAAGTTGAAGCTGAAAAAATTATTACTTCAGCACGTGAATCTATCAATAATGAGAAATCTGCAGCTTTAGCAGATTTGAAAACTCAAATTGCTGAATTTTCACTTCAAATTGCTGAAACAGTAGTAAGAGGAGAATTAGCTTCTGATGAAAAACAAAAAGCATTATCAGAAAAATTAGCTGCTGATTTTAAATTGAATTAAAATACAGAAGATGAGAGGATCGAAAATAGCAGGTCGTTACGCAACAGCACTTTTAGAATTGTCGATCGAGCAAAATAAAGTTGAATCAGTTTTAGCAGATATGAAATATTTGTTAGAAGTAAGCAACGAAGCTCTTGATTTTCAATTATTATTGGATAGCCCGATAGTAAAAGGAGACAAAAAGATTGCAATTTTCGGAGAATTGTTCGGACAATTTGAAGAGATTTCAACTTCTTTTGTGAACTTAATAACTAAAAATGGTAGAGAAAGTCAATTACCTGCAATAGCAAAGGCTTTTGATGCTTTAGTAAAAGAACATAAAGGAATCGTTCCAGTTACAATCATTTCTGCAAAAGCATTGGATAATTCTACAAAAGAAATTATCAATGCAAAATTAGATAATATTGTAAAAGGTCAACTAGAAATTACCGAAGTGATTGATGAGAAACTTATTGGTGGATTTATCATTCGTTTAGGAGATAAACAAATTGATGCTTCAGTAGCAAATCAATTTAATGAATTAAAACAACGTTTAACAAGATAATAGGCGGCAGCCAAATCAGAGTAAAACTAAGCAACATGGCAGATGTAAAACCAGCAGAAGTTTCTGCAATTTTAAGAGAACAGTTATCAGGATTCAGATCTGAGACAGAACTTCAAGAAGTAGGCACCGTTCTTTCAATAGGAGATGGTATTGCTCGTATTTATGGACTTACAGGAGTTCAATACGGTGAGTTAATTGAATTCGACGGTGGATTGCAAGCAATTGCATTGAACCTTGAAGAAGATAATGTTGGTGCCGTTCTTTTAGGACGTTCTTCATTAGTGAAAGAAGGTGATACAGTAAAACGTTTGAACCGTATCGCTTCTGTAAAAGTTGGTGATGGATTAGTTGGTCGTGTTATCGATACATTAGGTAACCCAATCGATGGTAAAGGACCAATCACTGGTGAATTATTTGAAATGCCAATCGAGCGTAAAGCTCCAGGAGTTATTTTCCGTCAACCAGTA
This sequence comes from Flavobacteriales bacterium, assembly GCA_947375085.1. The sequence goes on along the minus strand of CANCEQ010000042.1, from coordinate 2,745 downwards.
ACTGAGCCTCTTCAAACAGGTATCAAATCTATTGATGCAATGATTCCAGTAGGACGTGGACAACGTGAGTTAATCATCGGTGACCGTCAAACAGGTAAAACGACAATCGCAATCGATACAATCATCAACCAAAGAGAATTTTATGATAGAGGTGAACCAGTTTTCTGTGTTTATGTTGCTATCGGACAAAAAGGATCTACAGTTGCAGGTATCGTTAAAAAATTAGAAGATGCAGGTGCAATGGCTTATACAGTTATTGTTGCAGCAAATGCTTCAGAGCCAGCTGCTATGCAATTCTACTCTCCAATGACAGGTGCTGCTGTTGGTGAATATTTCAGAGATTTAGGTAAACCAGCTTTAATTGTTTATGATGATTTATCTAAACAAGCAGTTGCTTACCGTGAGGTATCTTTATTATTACGTCGTCCTCCAGGTCGTGAGGCTTACCCAGGTGACGTTTTCTACTTACACTCTCGTTTATTAGAGCGTGCTGCGAAAATCATTAACAGTGATGAAATTGCTGCAAAAATGAATGATTTACCAGCTTCTTTAAAAGGTAGAGTAAAAGGTGGTGGTTCTTTAACTGCACTTCCAATTATCGAAACACAAGCAGGTGACGTTGCAGCATACATTCCAACAAACGTAATTTCTATTACGGATGGTCAAATTTTCTTAGATGGTGATTTGTTTAATTCAGGTGTTCGTCCAGCAATTAACGTAGGTATCTCTGTATCACGTGTTGGGGGTAATGCTCAAATCAAATCAATGAAAAAAGTGGCAGGTACTTTGAAATTAGATCAAGCACAATTCCGTGAATTAGAAGCATTCGCGAAATTTGGTTCTGATTTAGATCAAGCTACTAAATCTGTATTAGACAAAGGTGCTCGTAACGTAGAGATTTTGAAACAAAGAGAAGGTAACCCTTACTCAGTTGAGAAACAAATTGCTATCATCTATGTTGGTACTAAAGGATTAATTCAAAGAGTACCAGTTGCGAAAGTGAAAGAATTCGAAACAGAATACTTAAACTACTTAGAAGCGAAACATAAAGATGTTTTAGTTGCTTTAAAAGCAGGAAAATATACAGACGAAATCACAGATACTTTATCTAAAGTAGCAAAAGAAATCGCAAGTAAATATTGATATTGATGTAAGGACAGGGCGTGCCCTGTCCCAACAATCCAAAATAAAATGGCAAATTTAAAAGAAATACGAAATCGAATCGCCTCAGTAGGTTCAACAATGCAGATCACTTCTGCAATGAAAATGGTATCTGCGGCGAAATTGAAGAAAGCACAAGATGCTATTACTCAAATGAGACCGTATGCTGAAAAGTTACAGGATATATTGACGAATTTAAGTTCAACTTTGGACTTATCTGAGAATGCATATTCTGAAGCAAGAGAAGTTAAAAATGTACTTATTATTGGTATCACTTCAAACCGAGGATTGTGTGGTGGATTTAATAACAATATCATCAAACAAGTAAATAATTTGGTGAACAATGAGTACAAAGGGAAAAATATTAAAGTTCTTTGTTTAGGTAAAAAAATCAAAGATTCTTTTAAAAATTCAGAGCATTATTACATCACTGAAGAATTAAAAGAAGTTGAAGATATCTTTAACAAATTATCTTTCTCTAACTCAGCTATTATTTCTGAAAACTTAATGAACAGCTTCTTGAATAAAGAATTTGACAAAGTAGTATTTGTATACAATAGCTTTATCAATGCTGCTTCACAATTAGTTAAAACAGAACAATTGTTACCTATTTCTAAACCAGTTTTAGAAGATAACGAAACTGTTTCTGATTATAGTTTTGAGCCATCAAAAGAAGAAATCGTTTTAGATTTAATACCAAAATCTTTAAAAATTCAATTATTTAAAGGTTTATTAGATTCTAATGCTTCTGAGCACGGTGCACGTATGACTGCAATGCATAAGGCAACTGATAATGCGAAAGAAATGAAAAAAGCATTAACAATTGGTTACAACAAAGCACGTCAAGCTGCAATTACTAGTGAAATCTTAGAAATTGTTGGTGGTGCTGAAGCATTGAAAAACTAAAAAATTAAATAATAAATAGTAAAATCCCTTTGTCTTTGGATAAAGGGATTTTTTTTTGACTGAAAATGATCTATTACTCAACGCATTTAAATGAAAATAGTACATCGGAATGGGTTGTGTTTGTTCACGGTGCTGGAGGAAGTTCAACTATTTGGCATAAACAAATAAAAGCATTTAAAACGCATTTTAACATATTACTTGTTGATCTAAGAGGACATGGTCAAAACACCATTACAGAAGAGATAAATAACAAATTAGAATATACATTACCCTCTATCTCGAAAGAAATAATTGAAGTCCTGAATGAAATCAAAATTGATAAAGCACATTTTGTAGGAGTATCATTAGGAACAATTTTAATCAGAGAATTAATTGAATCTCATCCTGAAAGAATAATTAAAACGGTTTTAACCGGTACCATAATTAGATTAAACAATTATTCTAAAACATTGATAAGAATTGGAAATGCAACAAAGAAATTTGTTCCTTTTATGGTTCTATATAAAATCTTTGCCTTTGTAATAATGCCTAGAGACAACCACAAAAAATCTAGAAACATTTTCATTAAAGAAGCTAAAAAACTAAAACAAACCGAATTTTTAAGATGGTTCAGAATGACAAAAACTCTGAATGAAAATCTAAAAAATTATGCTCGAAAAATTCACAATTTTCCAGTTC
>CANCEQ010000041.1 GCA_947375085.1 Flavobacteriales bacterium | reverse complement strand
GAATACGCCGAAATACATGCATCAACAAAATGAGATTAAAATAAAAACGTACAAAACCAAAAATACCAGCAAACACGTGTTTGCTGGTATGTAATATTTAATTATTTTTACTTTAAATATGTAACGTCTATTTAGGACTAGTCATATTTTATCAATTTTGAAACTATTTAAATAATTACCTTGTGTTTTAGAATTAATTAAAACATTTGGATTTGTAATAAATAAAAACCTTTGTAGACGTAATAAATTACGTCTCTACGAGAATAAATGCATCTGCATTTATTCTTCTTCGTCTTCAATTACTGATTCAATTGAATCGTAATTATTGTTTTTTGCTTTTTTAGAACCTTCATAAATTGAAAACTTTCTAAAACTACATTCTAAATCACCATTATACATTTTGATTCTTCTTTCAGGACGTAAACCAATTGATTTGAAACCGTCTTCACTCGCTGAAATTACCCAACAGGTATATCCTTTCATTTCAGCTTTCATCCAATCACCAAGGGCTGTATACATTTCTTCAATGTTATCCCCCATTCTTTCTCCATACGGTGGATTTGTAACCATCACTCCAGTATCTTCAGGACGTTTCACCTCATCGAAAGATTTAATTTCTGTTTCAATAAATCTACCTACAGCAATCCCTTTTAAATTTCTTCTTGTTTTCATGACCATATCAGGGTCAATATCAGAACCAACAATTTTACAAGGTAAAGATTGGCAACGTTTATTCGCTGCTTCATAAATCTCTTCCCATAATTTAGCATCATAATTAGCGAAATTCTTAAATGCATAATGCTGACGTTCAATTGAAGATGGAATACCCGCTGCTAACATTGCTGCTTCAATCAAAATAGTTCCTGAACCACAAAATGGATCTACAAAAGCTGATTTTCTATCCCAACCAGACATACGAACCAAAGATGCTGCAACAACTTCATTTAAAGGCGCTTCACCTGTTGATTGACGGTAACCTCTTTGAAATAAAGGAACACCGCTTGAATTAAGGGAAATTGTAACATTTTGATCATTGATATATACATCAAAAAGAACTTGTGGAACTTTGATATGAACATCAGGTCTTTTCCCCGTTTTATTTCTAAAAGTATCCACAATAGCATCTTTAACTAATAAAAATGGAAATTGAGAATGTTTAAAGAAATCTGAAAAAATAGCTCCTTTAACTGCAAACGTTTTATTGATATCAAAAAATTGAGTCCAATCGATTTTCATACATTTTTTGTATAAATCATCCTCATTTTTGATTGAAAATTTCGCAACTTCTGCTAAAACGGAAATTGCACATCTAGAATGTAAATTCAAAAAATAAACATCTTTCCAAGTACCCACTATTTGAACCGCACGATTTAATACTTTAACTTCAGTATACCCTAATTCAACTAATTCTTCTTTCAATACTTCTTCAAGACCATAAAACGTTTTCAACGTAATATTAAATTTTTCTTCCCCTACTTTCAATTCGTTCTCCATTTTGATTTTTTTTCTTTCAGAAATCCTGTTAATTTTGTACAAAAGTAACAAATTTGAAGTCAACAACCCGTAATATTTCATTATTAGCCTTTTCTCTTTTTATTTTGAGCTCTTTTTTCGCTCAACAAAAAGTAGGTTTGGTACTTAGTGGAGGTGGCGCCACTGGCTTAGCTCATATAGGAGTTATAAAAGCACTTGAAGAAAGAGGTATTCCAATTGATTATATAACAGGAACTTCTGCCGGAGCTCTTGTAGGGTCAATGTATGTTGCAGGTTACAGTCCAGAAGAAATTGAAAGTTATGTATTATCAAAAGACTTTCAATTAATGACTCAAGGAGAAATAAAACCCAAACAGCATTTTTTGATTCGAGAAGAAGAAAGCAACGCTGGTTTATTAAATGTATTATTTACTTCTAAAAATTTCTTAAAAAATTCGCTACCCACTAACTTTATTACATCCTCATTTTTGGATTTCGAAATGTTAAAAATGTTAGGGACAACTGGAGCTTCTTATGGAAATAATTTCGATAGTCTTTTTGTTCCATTTAGATGCATTTCTTCCGATATCACAAATAAAAAAAGTGTCACATTTTCCAATGGGGAATTAAACACTGCTGTGAGAGCTTCAATGACTTTTCCTTTTTACATTAGTCCTCTTAGAGTAAAAGGCAATTTATTATTTGACGGTGGTTTATACAATAATTTCCCTGTAGATGTAATGTATAAGGACTTTAATCCGGATTTTATTATTGGAAGCAATGTTGCATATAATGCAGAGGCACCCACTGAAGATGATTTAATTAGTCAGGTTGTCAATATGTTGGTTTCTCACACTAACTTTGAATTACCATGCGAAATGGGGGTTGTTATTCAACCTATTACAAAAGTAAAAACATTTGATTTTGAAGACGCAAAACAAGCCATTGAGGATGGATACAATTCAACCTTAAAATATTTAGACTCTATTGAAATACACATAGATAGAAAAATAAGTAAAACTGAACTTCAACTTAAGAGAGATATTTTTAGAAAAAAAATAAAAGAACTTAAAATTGAATCAATATCAACCTCTTCATTAAAAAATGACAAATCTACCTTCATTGAAAAATCGATAAAAAACAAAAAAGAAACTATTATTTCTAGTGAAGAAATAGAAAAACGATATTTCAGGCTTTATAAATTAAATCAAATTGACTTCATTTACCCTACAATTTCAAAAAGAACTGATTCAACCTACAACTTAAATTTAGAAGTAAGAAAAGCAAAAGAATTTAAGTTAGATGTTGGAGGTCATTTGTCTTCAAGATCAATAAATACTGGTTATATCGGTTTAACGGGAAGAAGATTAGGTAAAATGGCATCAAGTGCAAAATTAGAATCTTATTTTGGTAAATTTTATAGCTCGCTAAAAGCTGAATTAGGTATCGAAATACCCTCTGTTCATCCAATAACCATTAGTCCCTATATAGTATTTAATAGATGGGATTATTTCCACAATTTTGTTACCTTTTTTGAAGACACTAAGCCTTCTTTTTTGATTCAAAATGAAATGTATTATGGTGCAAAATTTAGTCATCCAATTGGGAATACAGCTAAAAGCACCTTTGATATTAGAGGTTTTTCATTAGAGGATGATTATTATCAAACAGAAAATTACACAAATAAAGACACTACTGACTTTACATTTCTAACTGGAGGATCTGCAAGTTGGCAATTTATAAAAAACTCATTAAACCGTAAACAATTTGCCTCAAGCGGACATTATTTTTCATTTAAAGTACGTTACGTAAAAGGAAAAGAACACAGTACATGTGGTTCCACTTCAAAATTAAATCCGTATGACTTAACATTAAACCATTCTTGGATAAATCTAAGTTCTGAAATTCAAACTTTTTTAATCGATCATCAAAATTTTCATTTAGGTTTTTATGCTAAGGGTGTTTTAAATAGTCAATCACTGTACTCTAATTATACAGCTACGTTATTAGCTTTAACTGCTTTCTCTCCATTAGCTGATGCAGAAACTTATTTTCTTCCAGAATATAGATCTCCACAATTTGTTGGAACTGGATTTAATTTCATCTTTAGTTTTCCTAAAAAAATAGATTTACGTTTTGACACTTATTATTACCAACCTTTTGTAAGTCTCAATCAAAATGTAGATACGCATACTTTTGGCTATTCTAAACCTTTTAAAGGTCAAACAATACTAGCTTCTACTTCACTTATTTATCATTCTTTTATTGGACCTATAAGAGCTACAATAAATTATTTCCCTCAACAAAACACACCATTTGCCTTTCAAATAAGTTATGGATATGCTATTTTTAATGAAAGGGCTATTCGATGATACTAAATGTTTGATATAGGTTTTCGGATTTATTTAATATTCAGTATTAAAAATCCATAATCCTCTTTATATTTGCTTTACTTTATAATAATCAATTATGGAAAAAATAATCTGCGGTATACAACAAATGGGAATTGGTGTCCCAAATGTTCAAGAAATTTGGAAATGGTATAGAAAATTTTTAGGAATTAATGTTCGAATATTTGAAGAAGCTGCAGATGCACCATTAATGATAAGATATACAGGTGATAAAGTTCAATCAAGAACTGCTACTTTAGCTTTAAGCATGGAAGGAGGAGGTGGTTTCGAAATTTGGCAATACACTTCTAGAAATACAGAAAAACCAACATTTGAAATTCAATTAGGAGATTTTGGATTATATTCTTGTAGAATAAAATCAAGAAACATTCAAACGACTTATGATTATTTCAAAAAGAATGGGGCTGATTTAATCTCACAGATTGTAAAAACTCCAAATGGAAAACCACATTTTTTTGCAAAAGATCCAAATGGGAATATTTTCAATATTGTTGAAGGTTCTGGTTGGTTTTCAGATACTAAACACCCTTCAAATTGTGGAGCTGTAGCAGGTACTCTAATTGGAGTAAGTGATATTGAAAAATCATTATTGCTTTATAGAGATATTCTAGGCTATTCTCAAATAGAATATGATGAGACAGGTGTTTTTGATGATTTAAAAGGATTGCCTCAAGGAGATAAAAAAGTAAGAAGGATTTTACTTTCTCATCCTGAACTAAGAAAAGGCCCTTTCGCTAAATTACTTGGACCTACACAAATAGAATTAGTTCAATCTATTGAGAGAACTGATTGTAAAAAAATATTTGAAAATAGATTTTGGGGTGATTGGGGATTCATTCACTTATGCTTTGACATTCAAGGAATGGAAGCTTTGAAAAAAGAATGTACAGAAAAAGGATTTCCTTTTACAGTAGATAGCGACAATTCTTTCGATATGGGAGAAGCTGCTGGAAGATTTTCATATATCGAAGATCCAGACGGAACATGGATTGAATTTGTAGAAACTCACAAAGTTCCAGTAATGAAGAAATTTGGATGGTACATCAATTTAAAAAACAGAGATCCTAAAAAACATTTGCCAAATTGGATGTTAAAAACAATGGGGTTAAATAAAATTAAAGATTAGTCATTGATTTAAATGTCTGAATTACTGATTTAAATAACTTACGTTTTAATTTAATATTCATACATTTGAACGCTATCAATCGCTTGAAACAAACTTGCGAAAACTATAAATTATAACTGAATGAAAAACATATTTCACTTTATTTCTATTTTGATCTTAGTATTGACTTTAAATTCATGCAAAGAAGATGTGAATTTAATTGGCAACTATAAAGAAACAGCTGTTGTTTATGGGTTATTAGATCAATCAGAAACTACCCACTTAATTAAAATAAACAGAGCTTTTATTGGTCCAGGGAATGCATTGGATATTGCTAAAATTCCTGATTCTAGTTATTTTTCTAGCGTCAATGCAATTGTTTCCGAATTCATTAATGGTTCAAAAACAAAATCTTGGAATCTAAAAGATACAGTTGTAAATAATAAATCAGAAAATGGAATTTTTTATGCTCCAACTGAAAAACTTTATTTCTTCAATGGTAGTTTAAATTCTGACGCTACTTATAAGCTAGAAATAACAGTATACAAAGGAACTTCAAAAGAATTTATTGTATCAGGAGAAACTAGATTGGTTTCAGGAATAACGAGTAGCCAAACAGCTTATAGTTCATTCGATTTTATTAATTCAGATGGTTCTCTAAAATCTTCTAACATAAGTGTTTCAAGCCCCGGAAATGCTGCTATTTTAAACGCTTCATTACGTATTCATCTCAGTGAATATCAAGACAATAATTTATTAAATAAAATTGATTATACCTGGAACACTGGTGAATCTCAAATTTCAGGTGGTGGATCTTTTAGTACTTCTCTTCCTGGTCAGTTGTTTTATGAAATTATTCGCGACAACAGTACTAAAAACCCATCAATCAACAAACGAAAACTAGACTCGTTAGATATTATTTTAACTGGTGGATCAAATGAATTTAATGATTATATAAATGCGAATAAACCAAGTAGCTCTCTAGCTCAATCTAAACCAAATTACACCAATTTAAAAGCTTCAAATGGTAGCTCTGCGATTGGTCTTTTCTCTTCAAGATATACAAAAAAAACAACTTTGAAATTTTATATTCCATTACAAAACCCTAGCTGTTTATCGACAAAATCTAGAGAGTATCTGTGCACAGGTTCTATTACTGGAGATTTATCTTTTTGTAGTACTCATAATTTAGATGCTGGCAAAAGTTATCATTGTCCTTGATAAAGAAAAATATTAGAAATTATTATAGTAACTTCGGTAATTCTTTTACCGAAGTTTTTTTCATTTATGAGTAACCGAAAAACATTATTTGCTGACGTCATACTTCCAATTGCGATTCATCAGGTATTTACCTATAGAATCCCTTTTGAACTCAATGACAATGTTTTTCCTGGAATTAGAGTCGTAGTTCCTTTCGGTAAATCTAAACTTTTAACTGGAATCGTTACAAGTGTTCACGAAACCATACCAACTGTTTATCAAGCGAAATACATTGAATATGTTTTAGATGATGCCCCTATCATTACTAAAAATCAATTTCAATTGTGGCAGTGGATATCCAATTATTACATGGCTCCAATAGGAGATGTAATGAATGCAGCATTACCTGCAAATTTCAAATTAGCAAGTGAAACAAAAATCGTTCTTCATCCAGATTTAGACCTATCGAAAATTAAACTAGATGATCGTCAATTTCAAATAATTGAAGCACTTCAGATTAGAGAAGTTTTAGATCTAAAAGAAATATCTGAAATTGTTGGTATCAAAACCATCCAACCAATTATTAAAGCTTTAATTGATTTAAAAGCAGTGATGTCATTGGAAGAAATGTCTGAAAAATTCACCCCTAAAACAGCCATTTTTGTTCAATTAAACGAAAATATTTCTAATCAATTAGTTTTAGAGGAAACTATAAAACAACTCGAAACTAAAAAAGCAGCTCAAAAACAATTAGATGTTTTATTATTACTTCTTAAAGAAGGAAATTACTCAAACAACCAGTTAGAACCAGTTTTAAGAAAACAACTTGAAGAAGCGGGGGCATCCATTTCAACTATTAATACTTTAGAAAAAAATGGTATAATCGTTCAAAGTAGATTTGAAATTTCACGTTTTACAAAAACACTAGATTCTACTTCCGATTTTAAACAATTGGCTCCTTCTCAAATAACTGCACTTAAAGAAATTAGAGAATCTTTTGAAGACAAACAAGTATCTCTTTTACATGGTGTTACTGGCTCTGGAAAAACGGAAATTTATGTTGAACTAATCCGTGAACAATTAGAATTAGGAAAACAAGTTTTATACCTTTTACCCGAAATTGCTTTAACAACTCAATTAATTCAACGTTTATCAGCTTATTTTGGAGAATTAATCGGAATTTATCATTCTAAATTCAATCAAAATGAACGCGTTGAAATTTGGAACAATGTTTTAAATAACAATCCAAATCGTTTTAGAATAATTTTAGGCGCTCGTTCATCTATATTTTTACCTTTTTCAGATCTAGGCTTAATCATTGTGGATGAAGAGCACGAAAGTTCTTTCAAACAATATGATCCTTCCCCTAGATATAACGCAAGAGATTGTGCCGTCGTTTTAGGTCACATGTACAAAGCGAAAGTTTTATTAGGTTCTGCAACTCCCTCTATTGAAAGCTATTACAATGCTAAAAATGGAAAATACGGATTAATCAATTTAACGGAACGTTTTGGAGGTTTACAAATGCCTGAAATCTTTTGTGCAGATTTAAAGAAAGAGCGACGACAAAAAAGCATGCAATCACATTTCTCCTCCTACCTAATGGATACCATGAGAGATGTTCTAAACAAAGGTGAACAAGTAATCCTTTTTCAAAATAGAAGAGGATATACTCCAATGTGGCAATGTGAAATTTGCAATTGGACGCCAAAATGTAAAAATTGTGATGTTTCTTTAACATATCATAAACATACAAATACCTTAAAATGTCATTATTGCGGACATCACTCCCCTCCTATTGGAACGTGTTCTGCCTGCGGTAGTAATCGACTGAAAATGTTAGGGTTTGGAACCGAAAAAATCGAGGATGAACTTTCTTTGATGTTACCCGATAAAGTTATTCAACGAATGGATTTGGATACTACCCGTTCTAAAAATGCCTACGAGAATATTATTAACGACTTTGAAAATCGACAAATTGATATTTTGATTGGTACGCAAATGGTAACTAAAGGTCTAGATTTTGATAATGTAAGTCTTGTTGGAGTGCTAGATGCTGACATGTTGTTAAATAGAAGCGATTTTAGAGCTTTCGAGCGCTCTTACCAGTTAATGTCACAAGTTGCGGGTAGATCAGGAAGAAAACACAAGAGAGGCTCTGTAATCGTTCAAACTGGAGACACTGATCATTGGGTGATTCAAAAAGTGATTGCTCACGACTATGTTGGTTTTTACAACAGTGAGATTATCGAACGTAAAAACTTCTTCTATCCTCCCTTTTACAAATTGATTGATATCTATTTTAGACACAAAGAAGAATATGTTTTAGATAGAGCAGCGATGGAATTTGGTAATCAGTTAAGAGAGATTTTTAAAGAAAGAGTACTCGGACCAGAATACCCTGTTGTTAAACGAGTTAAAAATCTTTACATCAAAAAAATCACTTTAAAAATTGAGCGTGATGCCCCTGAGAAAAAAGTAAAGGAACGCATACAAGAATTAGTTTCATCCTTCTATAGCGTTCCTTTTAATAAATCAATTCGAATGGTTATCGATGTTGATCCCGCTTAACCTAGGTATGTTTTAAGCATCCGGCTTCGAGACGTATGTTTTAACCTTCTTATTGCTTTTTCTTTAATTTGGCGAACTCTTTCTCTGGTAAGATCAAATTTTTCTCCAATTTCTTCTAATGTTAATGGATATCTTCCACTTAATCCGTAATACATTCTTACTACATCACCTTCTCTAGAAGTTAACGTTGTTAAAGAACGTTCTATGTCTTTTCGTAATGAATCAACTGTTAATTCACTTTCTGGACTTGGCATTCCATCATTTGGTAATAAGTCATACATGTTAGATGATGATTCATCTCCTTCCACTAAAGAAGCATCCATCGATACATGTCTACCATTGTTTGCCATTGATTGCCTCACATCTTCTGGTGAACATTCTAATACATCTGCTAATTCATCCACAGATGGTGGTCGTTCATATTGTTGTTCTAACTCAGAATAAGCACGGTTTATTTTATTTATCACACCGATTTTATTCAAAGGTAATCTCACAATTCTAGCTTGTTCTGCTAATGATTGAAGAATAGATTGACGAATCCACCAAACAGCGTAAGAAATAAATTTGAAACCACGTTTTTCATCAAAACGTTCAGCAGCTTTTATCAGACCTATATTTCCTTCGTTAATCAAATCAGGTAATGTTAAACCTTGATTTTGATATTGTTTAGCAACAGAAACAACAAATCTTAGATTTGCTCTTGTTAAACGCTCTAGAGCCGCTTTATCACCTTGCCTGATTTTGATTGCTAATTCAACTTCTTCGTCAGCTGAAATCATGTCTTCTCGACTAATTTCTTGTAAATATTTATCCAATGAAGCTGTCTCTCTATTGGTAACCTGTTTTACGATTTTTAACTGTCTCATGGCAATGTATATTAAGTGAATAATCTCTATGTCTTCATAACGTTTAAATTAATCATTCGTAACCGTAAATACATTTATTTTTGATGTTATTTTTAGTTAAATGAACAAAACATATCCTCGAAAGTATATTCATTCACTCCCATCGAAAATAAATGAAAAAAGATGAATTTTTAACTTATTTATACACTAATAACATCCAAAATCTTTAAATATTGTCCTTAAAAAATTGAAACTTGACATACATCACAAATTCTTTGAATAGTTTGTTTAATTTTGTGGTAGATAATAACCTTTTTAATGCTTTCATTTCTTAAGGTTATTGAAAATGATTAATACAATTTAATTTTCGTCTTATGAATGTTTTAATGGTTTGTCTAGGAAATATTTGTCGTTCACCATTAGCAGATGGTTTACTTCGAAAAAAAGTAAGCGACAATAAATTAGATGTTGAAGTTGACTCAGCAGGTACTTCAGGTATTCATAGCGGTGAAGCTCCAGATGCTCGTATGTGTCAAACAGCTAAAAATTTCGGAACACCAATCGATGAACTTCGATCTAGAAAATTTGTCATAGAAGACTTTGATAAATTCGATAAAATATATGTGATGGATAAGAGCAACAAGGCAAACATCCTACAAATGGCTCGAAATGAAGATGATAAGAAAAAGGTTGAATTAATCTTAAATTTAAGTTATCCTTCTCAAAACAAAGAAGTTCCCGACCCTTATTATGGTGGAGAAGAAGGTTTTATTGAAGTGTATCATTTATTAGATGCTGCTACAGACCGAATTATAGAAAAAATTAAAAACAACGAACTTTAACAGTTCACTCAAACTAAAAATATGTCACATATTGCTCACGGTAAAATTTACTTACTTCCTACAACTTTAGGAGGAGAAACTACAACAGACATCATTCCGCCTGACGTTGCTAATTTGGCAATTTCTTTTCGCAACTTCGCTGTTGAAGATGTGAAAATGGCGAGAAGATACCTACGTAAATTAGACCGTGAATTTCCTATTGATGATTCTACATTTTTCATTTTGAACAAGAAAACACCTCAAGATGAATTGTATAAAATGATTAAACCTGTTTTAAACGGTGAAAATTTAGCAATTATTTCTGATGCTGGTTGTCCGGGAATTGCTGATCCAGGAGCTGAATTAGTAGCTTTAGCTCACGAAAAAGAAATTCATGTTATGCCTTTAGTTGGACCATCGTCAATCTTATTAGGTTTAATGGGAAGTGGTTTTAGTGGTCAAAGTTTTACATTTCATGGATACCTACCAAAAGAACGTAAGGATCGTGTAAAAAAATTAAAAGACTTTGAGGGAGATGCAAGAAGAAATGATAGAACTCACATCTTTATGGATACACCTTTCAGAAATATGAATGTATTGGAAGATTTGTTAAATGAATTAGCTGATACAACTATGTTATGCATAGCTCATAATCTTACAATGCCAAACGCTTCGGTTAGAACCTATTCAATTAAACAATGGAGAGAAAAAGCATTTGATTTAGAAAAGTACCCAACAATGTTTTTAATTGGATTGAGTCAATCTAAAGGGTAATTTTTTTAATTTTTGATGTTGGGTTTTTGATGTTGAATTATTTTGATTCAAAATCAAAAATACTTTATTTACTTAAATTAATTGTATAACAAAACACTTAATTTGGGTTATATTAAACATGAAGTGAAATCCAAACAAATTGTGTTAGTGCTTTAACTCATTTAAAACAATTGTATTGTAAATTCCAAACAGTACGAATTTGCTGAATATAGTGACTACAATTAGTAATTATTATTGTTTTATAATTCTTATAAATTGATTTGAATGTATATTTTTAACGAAATAGATTCCATTTTCAAAATGTGATATATCAAATTTAGATTTACCTTTTAAATTTATTTGCATTAATTCTTCACCAATTACATTGGTAACACTATATAAAGTATTTTCTTGATCAGAAATTAAAACTATTTCACCAAAAGTAGGATTCGGAAATATTCTAAACGAATTATAAATTAAATCTGATGAATTCAATCCTGTTGTATTTTTCATAGTAAAAAGTTGACAATTTGAGGTATCTGAACAATTATTACTTGAAACTATAACTGCATAACTCCCGTCAGTAATAGGCTTATACAATTGATTGACAGCATTATAAATAGGTGCTTTAGTATCACAATTAATCCATTGGTAAGTAACATTAGAATTTGAACAAGTGAAAATAGTATCATTTTTTGAAATGATTCCATTAATCGGTGCAATCGTTAAATTCAAAGTAATTAAACTATCACAACCTACCTGTTTTGGAATTATTTGATAAAATGTACCAGATTGGGTATAATCTTGACCGTTTAAACTATATGTATCACAAGTATTAATATTTATAATAGAATCTAAACCTCCGACTGTGATGTTTTCATGTACAACATTTACACAACCTTGAGCATCCTCACCTTTCAAAATAATTGGATAAATCCCTGTTTGATTAAAAGTAACAGTAAGTGGTCCTATTCCTGAAGAAGAGGTAGGATTAGCGCTTGAAGGTAAAATCCAATCTAATATAGAATAAGAACCGACGTTTGAAGAAGATGCAGATGCTACAACACTTTCTCCAATACAAATAACTGTTTTATCTACTGTTAGATTAAGTTCTGGACCTTGAAATTTACTTGTCCCACCCCAAGCAATCGAAAAACCTTGAGCTCCTGTAAAATTATTAACGAATAAAGCATATGTTTTACCAGAAGTGATACTCACTGTATTATTGAAACCATTCGCAGGACCATTACAGCCTGGACCTTCACTATCGGCTGTTACTCCACTACCAATCAATCCTAAAGCATCTTCACCTGTTCTCATCCCAGTTCTTCTTATAACTGAAGAAGTACTTGCTGATCCATTAATATCGCAGGAAGCTATATTACAACTTACTAATGTTTTAGTAGCACAATTTCTTACATCTGGAATCTCCATTAAAATCCAATCTAAATCTTCTGCCATATTACTTCCTAAAATTTCAAAATCAAGTGTACCTGTTGCAGAGCATTTAAACTCCAACCATGTAGAATTTGCTTCAGGTGAAATCATACAGCTTCCAGGCAATTGATGTTCCGTTGTGTTTGTCCCAAAAGAATTTGATAAACCAACACTTAACACATCTTTATTACAAATAATAGTTCCTTTATCGCAATCATTAGGAGAGTTATTATTCAGAACAGTATTAATATTATTGATACTTAAATCAAATTTTCCTTTATTTCCAATAGTAGTTGTGACACGAATGAAATAGGTAGTTGCTAAACTTAAACCTCCTTGTAATAGAGTATTCATATTGTTTCCATTTATCGATTTAGAACATTTAAGTTCAGTAAGAGTAGGATTCGTACCTAAGTACAATGCTAAACTTGGTTCTTTTAGGGTTGAGCCAGAAGATATTCCTAAACCATTAACTGTAATCATAACATCACTACCAACACTTATGAATTTAAACCATACATCTATTGATTCAGTACTGTCTGTCCAACAACTTGCTAATGGACATACACCTTGATTTGTTGCAGAAGCATTTTCATTAGTATATAACCCTGAATTTGAAATATAGTTAGATAAATTGCTTAAGACTAAGGCATTTGATTTTTCATCACCTTGTGAAAAGCTGTTGTTTGATAAAAAAATGATAAAGGCAAATATTAGATTATTTAAAATATTTTTCATAATTGAAAGTTCAAATGTTAAACGAATGAACTAAATTATAAAATTGAAAACTTGTTACTGAAAATTATCGGCAAACAGACTTTAAATGTATCCAAAAAGCTTAAATAGTAGCAATTGGTTAGTTTATTTGGTGGTGAATGGATTTAATAACACAATAGTTTTTCCTGAATCTGGAAGTGTTAAATTGTTATGATTCAACATTGAAAATTTAAAATTTTCATAATCTAGTTCAATTTGAAAGTATAAAAAAACATTAAATTTCAATTTGAGCAAAGCATGAATATTTATTACTCATTCGAATGAATATTTTTCTGAAAAAAGAATATATTAATTAGACTAATTAGCGAAGTAGAAATAATGATAACTAACCATAAATACGTACTTGATAAAAATATACCAAAAATGAAAAGAGAAACAAAAATATATGCATAACTAGACAAACTAATTCTTCCATATTTTTTCACAAAAAAGAACATTGAAAGAAAAACCAAATCAACTCCCAAAAACATAATAGATGACAAAGCATTAGAATAACCTTCTTCTCTAACTTTATTGTACTTATTAAATATTTGTATAGAATAAAAGGACAAAATAATAAAAATAAATATCGAGAATAAATATTTCAAAATTTCTTTCATTTTATTTTTTGATTGTCAAGTTAATTAACTCTAATACTTAAAAAAAATGTATTCATCTCATTTTATCAGTAAACGATTCAACATCAATAATTAAAAATCCAAAATCTACTTAATCCCCCTATTCTTCTTAATATTATCGTAAGAACTTTGAATTTGTTGGAATTTCTCTTTTGCTCCTTTTTCGTATTCTTCACCCATAGAAGCTACTTTATCGGGATGAAATTTAATCGCCATTTGACGATACGCTTTTTTCACTTCATCGTCGGTTGCAGATGGTTCAATACCTAGAATTTTATAATCAGAATCAGCATTTCGGTAGAACATGTTTTTCACACTTTCGAAATCTACACTTGAAACCCCCATCATAGAAGCAATTCTGCTTAATAGGTTTATTTCAGTATCTGAAACACTTCCATCCGCTTTTGCAATTCCAAATAAATAGTGCATTAATTGAACGCGTACTTCAGGTTGCATCCTCATTCTAACATCCTGACAAATACGATCCAATGGTATTTCTCCAGAATCTAAAAAGTGTTTTAAAGTTTGTAAATGCGTATTCGAATAATTTTCACCGAATTGCTGTTTTAAGAACATTTTAACGTAATCCAATTCAGATTTCACAACTTTCCCATCCGCTTTCATAATAGAAGCTGATAAAGCCATTAAAATCGTTGGAACATCGTGCTGAGAAGTATGTTGTTGGTAATACTGAAAAAGGTCTTCCGATTTAAACTCTCTTCCTTCGGCTTTAGCCTGTGCCTTTGCTTTATTTATTATAGACTGATAATTATCGATGAAATTACCAATAACAAATCCTAAAACGGCTCCCATAAAATTCCTGCCGAAGAGAACAAATCCTCCAATAGCTAATATCCATTTAAACAAAATCGTACAATTTAAAATGAAAAAAAGCGGAATCAATCACATTGAATGATTCCGCATAATTATTATTTGTGAATTAGAATTAAACTAATTCGATACTTCTATCAATAAAGTTACTTAAAGCTTCTCCTTTTAACATTCCTTGAGACAATAAAGCTAAGTCTGTTAACTGTTTCACTTTTGCATTTTTATCTGCCTCATTAGTTGTATTTAACACTTCTGAAATTTTAGCGTGATTTCCATTCACTACCATATTGTAAGTTTCAGGAAAAGCTCCGAAGAATCCAGCACCACCCATTTTTTGTTGCTCCATCATTCGACGAATAAACTCAGGCTGTGTAATCACGATTGGAGCATCATCTACACTCATACTTTCAAAAGAAACATTGAATTTATCTTTGTTCACAACTGTTTCAAATAATGGTTTCAATGCTTCCTCATCTTCTTTTGACAATTTAGATGGTAAAATTTCATCTTTCTTAATCAATTTATCCAATGTGTCTGCATCTACACGAACAAAAGAAATATTTTCAATAGATTGCTCTAATTTAGAAATCCAGTGAGAAACCAATGGTCCATCTAAACTCAACACATCATACCCTCTATCTTTCGCTTTTTTCACGAATGAATATTGCTCATCTGGAGAGTTTGTGTACAATACAATTGTTTTTCCGTCTTTATCCGTTTGTAACGTTGAAATTTTCTCTTTGTATTCTTCAATTGTGAAATAAGTTCCGTCTGTATTTTTAACCAAAGAGAAACCTTTTGCTTTTTCTGCAAATTTCTCATCCGATAAAGAACCATATTGAACAAAGATTTGTAAATCATCCCATTTCTCTTCGAAATCTTTACGGTCTTTTTTAAACATTTCAGCTAACTTGTCCACTACTTTTTTAGTAATGTGAGCAGAAATTTTCTTCACATTTCCATCACTTTGTAAGTATGAACGAGAAACGTTCAATGGAATGTCTGGAGAGTCAATAACACCGTGTAATAATGTCAAGAATTCAGGTACGATTTCAGCTACACTGTCTGTAATGAATACTTGATTTGAGTATAAATTAATCTTATTACGTTGAACCTCAACATTTTCTTTAATTTTAGGGAAATATAAAATTCCTGTTAAATTAAATGGATAATCCACATTTAAGTGAATATGAAACAACGGACTATCAAAAGAAGTTGGGTATAATTCTCTGTAGAACGCATCGTAATCATCCTTATTTAAGTCAATTGGAGCTTTTGTCCATGCTGGCTCTGGATTGTTGATTTGATTTTCAACTTCAATTGCTTCTCTTTTAACATTTCCTTTGTCATCTTTTTCACCTGATGGAGAATCGATGTATTCAGTTTTATTTCCAAAATAAACTGGAGTTGGTAAGAATTTACAGTATTTATCTAAAATTCCTGAAACTCTCGCTTTTTCTAAGAATTCTTTTGATTCTTCAGAGATGAAAAGAACGATATCTGTTCCTCTATCCGCTTTTTCAATTTCAGTAATTGTAAATTCAGGAGAACCATTACTTTCCCATTGAACCGCTTTTGCACCATCGTGACGAGAAAGTGTACGAATTTGCACTTTTTCAGCCACCATGAATCCAGAATAAAATCCTAATCCAAAATGTCCGATAATTTGCTCCGCTCCTTCTTGCCCTTTGTATTGTTGTAAAAATTCTTCTGCACCAGAAAAAGCAATCTGATTGATGTATTTATCAATCTCTTCTTCTGTCATACCAATTCCTCTATCTCTAATTGTAAGTGTTTTTTCAACTGGATCTAAAATTACATCCACTCTTAATTCACCTAACTCTCCTTTAAATTCTCCATTTGAAGAAAGGAATTTCAATTTTTGTGTTGCATCAACTGCATTTGAAACCAATTCTCTTAAGAAAATCTCATGGTCTGAGTACAAGAATTTTTTAATAATTGGAAAAATATTTTCCGTTTGCACATTAATTTGGCCTGTTCTCATAATTATTTAAAATTTGTTTCCTCCATTAAATCAATGTTTATGCCATTCGAAAAAACTGACAAACTGACGTGAACATTTAGACAAACTGACGTGAACAAGACCGATGATTATTGTTAATTTTGAGCTTATTATTTTTTAAAATGTACATTTTAGAAATTCTTTATACAATTACTTTTTTATTAGCTTTTCGCTATTGGCATTTTTTACAAATAAAAAATATGCCATTTTGGGCTATGCCCTCCGCTTTTTTAATTAAAATAGGAGTTGGAATTCTATTTTTAATGATGTACTTACATCCTGACACTAATAATTCAGTACCTTCAGACACGATGCGTTTTCTGGCTGAAAGTAAAAATCTACGAAATGTTTTTACCCATTCTATCAAAGACTACTTTTCACTTTTATTTGGATTTGGTGACGAGAAATATTTAATTAAACAATATCTTCAAGATACTTTCTTATGGGATGCTGGAAGTGTAACTATTGTTAATGATTCTAGAAATATTATACGATTACATAGTGTGATTCAATTTGTTTCATTTGGATCAGCTTATATACATTCACTTTTTATGTGTTTTATTGCTTTAATCGGATTAAAACATTTATATATTGCCTTCCAACCTTATTCAAAAGTAAAACCGATACTCATTTTCTTTGCTCTATTACTTTTTCCGAGTATACTTTTTTGGACTTCAGGTATTTTAAAAGAACCCATTTTGCTATTAGGTATGGGACTTTGTACGCGTTCATTTTTATCAGATGACACAAAACAAAAAAGAATTGTTTATGGATTAGCAGGTGCTATTTTACTTTTCAGTATCAAACCTTATGTACTTGCTAGTATTATTCCTGCCATTCTATTTTACCTTTTATACAAATTCATTTTTAAAGAAAAAATTCTCAATAGCTTTTTAGCTTTAACTTGTTTGATTGGCCTAAGTATTCTAATTCTTAAACCAATACGAGTTAAAACAGTAGATTTTCTCTCAAGAAAACAGTATGATTTTGACCACATTGGAAAAGGTGGACTTTTTATCAAAGGAGATACAAGTCAATTTTATTTTGACCCTAGCCAATTTGACAAACTAGATATTGATATCAAACATAAATTAGTAGAAATAAAAAAACCGACTTATTGCTTAATTGTATCTAAAAAAAACCTATATGACCCTGTTCGAAGAAACATTGGTCCAGATCATAAAAAAAGAAAATTAAGGTATTATGTTGGTGGTGCTAATAGCTATATCAAAACAACTATGATTAATAGATCTTTTGTACAGCTTATTAAAAACATTCCCGAAGCATTTATTAATAGCTACTTCCGCCCATTTCCTTTAGATCCAGGTAGTAACCTAAAATATCATGCAATGTTTGAAGTTTGGGTACTGTCTTTTCTACTTATTTATTCATTTTTAAAAAGACGAACACTAACATCAAAAGAAAAAGCACTTGTTTTAAGTTTAATCATTTTCACAATTTTACTTTTATTTATAATTGGATGGACAACACCTGTTATTGGTGCAATATTTAGATATAGATTTCCGGCTCTTTTAGCTTTA
>CANCEQ010000040.1 GCA_947375085.1 Flavobacteriales bacterium | reverse complement strand
CACCCTTCTGAAGCATTTGCAACGCATTTTGCATATTTATACAAAACACCTTGTGTAACTTTTAAGTCAGGTTGTTTCCAATTCTTTCTTCTTTCAGCTAATTCTTCTTCGCTTACTTTCAGTGTCAATGTGTTATTCACCGCATCAATTGCAATAATATCCCCATCTTGAACAAGCGCAATAGTTCCACCATCAATAGATTCTGGTGTTATATGTCCAACTACAAATCCGTGTGTTCCTCCAGAGAAACGTCCGTCTGTAATTAATGCAACACTATTTCCTAAACCAGCTCCCATAATAGCTGAAGTTGGTTTTAACATTTCTGGCATTCCTGGCCCACCTTTTGGTCCACACATTCTAATTACAACAACAGAACCTGCTTTGATTCTACCATCATTTAAACCATCAATTACCGTAAACTCATCTTCAAAAACTACAGCAGGACCTTCAAAGAATTCTCCTTCGTGACCACTGATTTTAGCTACAGAACCCTGAGGTGCTAAATTTCCATATAAAACTTGAAGATGTCCTGTTGGCTTGATTGCTTTTTCGATTGGTAAAAAGATTTCTTGACCTAGTTGAAAAGAAGGTAATTCAGCTAAATTTTCAGCAATTGTTTTTCCTGTTACAGTTAAACAATCTCCGTGCAACATACCATTCTCTAACATATATTTCATCACTGCAGGAGTACCACCGACATTGTGTAAGTCTTCCATCAATGATTTACCTGAAGGTTTCAAATCTGCTAAAACAGGAGTTATGTCACTTAATTTTTGAACATCATCAATAGTCAAATTAATTCCTACTGAATGCGCCATTGCAATTAAATGTAAAACTGCATTTGTAGATCCACCTAAAACGATAACAATTCGAATTGCATTCTCAAATGCTTTCAATGTCATAATATCTCTAGGCTTGATGTCTTTCTCTAAAAGTAAACGAATTGCTCTACCAGCAGCATCGCACTCGTGTTTTTTATCTGCACTTAATGCTGGATTTGAAGAACTATAAGGCAAACTCATTCCCAACGCTTCAATTGCAGAAGCCATTGTGTTTGCAGTATACATTCCACCACAAGCACCAGCACCAGGACAAGCATTTTTAATAATTCCTTTAAAATCTTCAGGAGTGATTTTATCGTTCATTTTTTTACCAAGCGCCTCAAAAGCAGAAACGATATTTAATTTTTCTCCTTTCCATTCTCCGTGAGCGATTGTTCCTCCATATACCATAATTGCAGGACGATTCAATCTTCCCATTGCAATAATAGATCCTGGCATATTTTTATCACACCCCATAACAGCAATTAAACCATCATAGTATTGTGCGCCACAAACTGTTTCAATTGAATCAGCAATGATGTCACGAGAAACTAATGAATAACGCATTCCGTCAGTACCATTAGACAATCCATCACTTACCCCTATTGTATTAAAAATCAAACCAACTAAGTCAGCATCTTGCACTGATTTTTTAATATCTTTTGAAAGGTCGTTTAAGTGCATGTTACACGTATTCCCTTCATAACCAGCACTAGCAATACCAACTTGTGCTTTTTGCATATCATCATCAGTCAACCCGATACCATATAACATCGCTTGACCAGCAGGTTGCGTTTCGTTTTGCGTAATTGTTCTACTGTATTTATTTAATACCATCAGAAAAAGTTTATATATATAAATTTACATACTCGTTACTTGCAACACGACGTTGGTAAGCACGTTGAATTAATTGGCTATTTGAATCTTCCCAAGCTAATGGAAATTCATAATCGTTGAATTTTTTAATTCCTGCAACTTCAGCTGCTGTTCCACAGAAAAATGCTGCATCAGCAGTATAAATTTCTTCTGGAGTAAAGAATCTTTCTTCCACCTCAAAGTTTAATTCTTTCGCTAATTCAAAAACAGTTGCTCTCGTGATTCCTGCTAATATATTTCCTAAAGGACAAGTAATGAATTTACCATCTTTCTCCATAAAGAAATTAGCACCTGGACCTTCAGCAATAAATCCATTCATATCAGTTAAAAGTGCTTCGTCAAAACCTTTTTGTTTTGCTTCAGTAGTTGCTAAAATACTATTTGTATAATGCCCTACTACTTTTGCTTCTACATGACATGATTTTGGATTTGGTCTTTGATAAGATGAAAGCATTACATTCAACATTTCATCTCCGAATAAATTACCCCATTTCCAAGCAACAATTGCAACATGAACAACGTCTGTTGGTGTAAGAGACATATTTTCTCCTAGATAAACTAGAGGACGAATGTATGCATCCGTTAAATTATTTTTTTCTAATACTTTATAAGCAGCATGTTCTAACTCTTCTGAAGTTAAGTCCAATTTAATATGCATTTTTTCAGCTGATGCATGTAAACGGTCGAAATGTTCTTTCGCTTTAAAAATACGCACTCCATCAGGAGTATTATAAGAACGAATTCCTTCAAAAACACCATTACCATAATGCAAGGTTTGACTGTAAAGTCCTGTTTTTACATCAGACGCTTTTAAAAATTCTCCATCAAGGAAAACGATTGTTGATTCATTATAATACATATTCTTTATTTTTAATATTTGTAGTTACTATATTTTTGCAAAAAGGTTTTAATTAATCACCTAAAATTTACTGAATTATAAAAAAAAAGCCCTTCTCAAATGAGAAAGGCTACTTAATATTTATAAAATAGTTACTTTCTCATTAATCGAGATTAATAATAATGACAGAAATGACGTTAATTATGTTTGAACTATTTTTCATCTTTTATTTTAAAATTTTGTCTTTTGACTTAATACAAATTTATACTTATATTTTAATTATTACTCAAAAAAGTAAGTATTTTTTATTTGAGCGATACAAATATACTATTCCATTCTAATTTAAAAATGATTCTAAATACAGAATCATCAACTCTGTAGTAAAATGATAGAAAAATGAATAATTAGGGTGGTTTTTGTGGTGAAATGTTATAATAATTAACTCCTTAATAAAATGAATGTATCAAACAAAAACTATTTAAACTCAATACATTCTTTCAACTTTTACCACGTTTTAAGAGTCGCAACTTGAAAACTACGAGATACAGGAACTAACAACTCTAAGTTTTTCAATTTAATTTTTTGAGCTTGTGCTTTTCCTTTAATCTCTTCAATATATACCTTATGAATTAAGTACGATTTATGCACTCGACTAAACGACGATACACCTAAACCATCTAATAATTCTTCAATTTTTTTCAACGAAATACGTTCCATCGATTTTTTCAATTCATTTTGTTTGTTCATGTAATAGGTAATAACATAATTATCATTGGCTTCAAAACAAATAATTTGACTGATAAAAACATTCAATAAAACTTTTCCACTTTCATTTTCTAAAATGAAGTTAACTTCAGAAGGCTCTTCTGGCACAACCTTAAAAACAGGTTCATACTGAGTTGATAATTTATTGTTTGTAAGAATCACTTCTTCTTCATTATCCTTAAATAATCCTTTCAAGAATAAATAAAGAGATGGAAAGAATGATGGGATAACAAATGCAGAAATAAAAATGAAAATACTTTGAGAAGCTCCTCCGAAGGCAATCCAACAAATTACAGATGAAACGAAAGAAGAAAGTATATACAATATTAAGTTAAATACTCTATACGCTTTTTTATCCTTTGCCATTTTTAAAATAACAATTCTAGATAAAAAGTGTACAGCTAATAAAACTAAAAAAGTAATTGCATATTCTAAAATTTCAGAAGAAGTCCCCTTGAAAAAAGAATATGCCCCAAAAAACCAAATTAAAATGATTTGATAAATTGAAAAAAATAAAGAATTTTTAAAATCTGCTTTCATTTTAATATGTTATTTTTTTCTTTTTTGAAATTCATAAAAAATAAATCCTACTATAAACGCTAAAAGAAGTATTAAAAACCAAGAAATTTTAGAATTATACACATTCAATCTTTCAGCAAAGTTTCGTTCTTCTTCGATTAATGAAATTTCTAATTCTTTTTTATTTAAGTCATTGCTATACATTAAATCATTTACTTTATTTCTGATTTCAATCGCAATTAACTTTTCACTTAAAGTTGTATACTCTTTATACTTTGCTGCAACTTGAGGCCAAAGTTTTTGTTTCTCAAGTATTTCAATTTCAATTTTATATATTTCAAGTAAGTGAATCGGTAGATTATTTTTTTCTGAAAGTAGCTCTGCTGACCACAGGACTTCTAACGATTTTTTTAAATCATTCGTTTTAAAATAATAACTACCTAATAATTTATTGTACAGAATTGATTGTTCTAAGAAATTCACATTCAATTTCGAATTAATTCTATCTAAAATTCTTTTTGCATCAATGACTTGACCTATTTCATTATAGACTTCAGCAATTCCTAAAAAAGCATAAATCTCGCCTTGAACTTTTTTGTTTTTTTGCTCAATTATCAAAGAATTACTGAAAAATGAAAGTGCTAAATCAAAACTATCCATTTCTTTATAACAATCACCTATATTATAAAGTCGTATAGATTTTTGTAGCGGTTTTTTTAGTTTATCCTCTAATTTTAAACTTTTCGTAAAATATTTTACAGCTAAAATTAAATCACCTTGCAATCTATAAATTACACCTATATTATTAAGTGCAGCAGATATTCTAGCATTATCTTTTTTCTTTTCAGCAGCATTTAAAGCTTTTAAGTAATAGTTTAATGAAGAAACATAATACCCTTTATCTTTATTCAGTATACCCAATATTGTATATGCATTAATTGCAAACACAGAAGTATCATTTCCTTTTGTTAAATGTAAAAGGTTATTTGCGTATTCTATTGTTTTGGGCGAATGGTTTTCTAACGATTCAAATGCTAAATCATTGATTTTAGATAAATTATCCTGGGAAAACACCCCAAAACAAGTTAAAAACAATACGCTAAGAACAATTCTATATTTGAAAACTGAAGTCATAATTTGCGCTAAATTAAGATATTTTTGTTAAAGTGTTAAAACTATCCATCTAATTTAAATCTATATTTTTTTAACCATTTACCAAAATGAAACAACCATTTCTCTCATAAGACTGTTCTTTACGTCAAAAAGTTGCTCCTAACCAAAACTTTTAATCAAAAGAAACTGAATTAATTATATTTATTTTTTTTAAACGGCCGCTTTTGAACTGATTCATTGAAAAAATAATTAAAATGAAAATTAAAAAGCAACCCTTTTAATTAACTTTACGTTCTATGTTTAATATTTTAATTATTTGTTAAAAAACAAAGCGTTTTAATTGATTTAAATTAGACACTTTTTAAAAAAATATAAAATGAAAAATTACACATTAATTTTAGTTGGGATTTTTGCCTTATTTCTTTTTAACGCTAATAGTCAAATTTTAATTAGCCAAGGCGGTACTGTTCCTGTAAATAATGGAGATCTTTTTTATGATGCAGGAGGAGCTGCTGGAAATGACAATAATACAAATTATACAATAACACTTACACCTGCAGTTGTAGGTGAACGTATTTGCTTAGAATTTACTTCTTTTAACACATATTATGGTGGCTCAAACCAAGGAGATTTTGTAAATATTTACGATGCAAATACAACTACTGCAGCAGCTCAAATTGCTCAAATAACAGGTGATTTTTCAACTTTTACCGCTGCTGGAGGAATGGGACTTAAGATAACTAACGGATTAGCTGCATATAATACTCCAGGTATATTTTGTTCTAATAATGCATCTGGTTCGTTAACCATTTCTTTTCAAAACAATAATGCAACTGTAAAACCTGGATTTGCTGCAAAAATAACGACTTACAAACCGTTAGGAGTACCTGGATGTAATATCTCTATGACAGCTTCACCTACAACTATTTGCAGTGGTCAGACAGTTACTTTAACTGCTACAGGAAACATTGTTTCTTCTGCTTTTAGTAACGACTTTAACACTGGAACAGTAGGTACAGGTTGGCAAGCTACTGCTTCTGCAAATTTTACCAATCCCGTATGTGCTGTAACTGGACAAGATGGTATTGCGCATGCATCGACTTTTTTATGGATGTCTAATGCTGCATTCCCTAGAGATTTAACTACTAATCCAATGAATGTATCAAGCGGCGGAACAATTTCTTTTGATTACAGACAGGCAATTCAAGCTTCTAGTAGTCCTTGTGAAGGGCCTGATTTAAATTTTTCCGGACAAACACCTGAAGGTGTATATCTTCAATATTCAACAAATGGTGGTACAAATTGGACAACAATTGATTTTTTATTTCCAAGAGATGATAATGAAAATAGCTTTGGTAATTGGTATCCAGGGACAGGTCGATTTAATGAATCTTGGCATACTAAAATTTACCCAATACCTACAGGAGCATGTACAGCAAGTACAATGTTTAGATGGACACAACAATTAGGGACAAATGCTAATTCTGATAACTGGGGTTTAGACAACATTGTAATATCCTCCCCTAAACCCACTACCATTACTATTAAAAATTTAACGAATGGAACAACTTTAGGTACATCTGCTATTTCACCTTATACAATAACTGATGCCCCACTTGTTACAACAAATTACGAAGCATCAATTACAGATGGAATAACAACTTGTACATTTCCAGTAACCGTAACAATATCGGGTTCTATTGCTGCACCTACTGTTGCTCCAATTTCCTATTGTCAAAATGCTACTCCTGCTGCTTTAACAGCTACAGCTCTAGCAGGAAATACTTTAAATTGGTATGGAACAAATGCGACAGGTGGAGTTGCGTCTGTTACAGCTCCAACACCATCAACTGCAATAGCAGGTACAACAACCTATTACGTTTCTCAAGTTAATGGTACTGGTTGTGAAAGTCCAAGAGCTGCAATTGTTGTAACAGTAAATGCAATGCCAACTTTAACAATTACAAACCCGGCTACTGCATGTTCTCCAGCAACTGTTGACATTACTGCTGCTGCCGTAACTACTGGATCAACTGGAGGTACAACTTTGACTTATTGGTCTAATAATATAGCAACTATCTCTATATCAAACCAAGCAGCGATTCCAATTTCTGGTACTTATTATATCAAATCTACTTTAAACGGATGTTCTGATATTAAGTCTGTTGTTGTAACGGTAAATACAACTCCAAGTTTGTCAATTCACGACCCTGCAGCAGTTTGTTCTCCTTCAACAGTTGATATTACTGCAGCTGCTGTCACTACTGGTTCAACAGGAGGTGGAGTTCTTTCTTATTGGACGAATATCGGAGCTACAACTACTTTAGCATCGCCTTCAGCGATCGCTGCAACAGGAATTTATTACATTAAATCTACCTTAGGTTCTTGTACTGATATTAAAGCAGTTAATGTAACTGTTAATACTACACCTGTTCTTTCAATTCACTCTCCTGCAGCTGTTTGCTCTCCTGCAACAGTTGATATTACCGCAGCAGCAGTTACTGCAGGTTCTACAGGTGGAGGTGCTTTATCTTACTGGACAAATAATGCGGCTACAATAACATTAGCTTCGCCAGCAAGTATTTCAGCAACTGGTACATATTATATCAAATCCCTTTTAGGTAGTTGTTCTGACATTAAATCTGTTTCTGTTACCGTAAATACAACTCCTGTTTTATCTATTCACGATCCAGCGGCAGTATGTTCACCTAATACGGTCGATATTACTGCAGCAGCTGTTACAGCAGGTTCAACTGGTGGCGGAGCTCTTACCTATTGGACAAATATTGGAGCTACAACAACTTTAGCTTCACCTTCAATAATAGCTTCAACAGGAACTTATTACATTAAATCCACTTTAGGATCTTGTACAGATGTAAAAGCAGTTAATGTAACAATTAATACGACTCCCTCTTTATCAATTCACAATCCAGCAGCTGTTTGCTCTCCTACAAATGTAGATATTTCACTTGCAGCAATTACTACTGGTTCTACTGGTGGCGGAACACTTTCATACTGGACAAATGCAGGAGCTACAACTTCTCTTTTATCTCCTAGTACTATATCAAGTACAGCAACTTATTATATTAAATCTACACTTGGTTCTTGTTCAGATATAAAGCCTGTAGTTGTAACAATCAATACAACTCCTGCTTTAACTATTTCAGATCCAACAGCAGTTTGTTCTCCATTAACAATTGATATTACTGCAGCTGCTGTAACTACTGGTTCAACTGGAGGCGGTACTTTATCTTATTGGAATGATTTAGCTTGTACATTACCTCTAGCATCTTCAAATGCAGTTGCAACATCAGGAACATACTATATTAAATCTACTTTGGTTTCTTGTTTTGATATAAAACCGGTCACTGTTGTTATAAACAATTGTGGTTGTCCTCTTACAATAGTTACAAATGCACCTGCGGCAGTTTGTTCTCCGTCAACAATCAATTTAACACAAGCAGCAGTAACAGCAGGTTCAACTGGTGGTGGTGCATTGACTTATTGGACTGATGCAGCATGTACTTCTTCATTGGCAACACCTTCTGCTGTTGCAACTTCAGGAACTTATTATATAAAAGGTTCAAACGGAGCATGTTCAGATTCTAAACCGGTAGTTGTAACAATCAACACAACTCCTTCATTATCAATACATGACCCATTAGCAGTTTGTTCTCCGTCAACAGTTGATTTTACTGCAGCTGCTGTCACTACTGGTTCAACAGGAGGTGGAGCTCTTTCTTATTGGACAAATATTGGAGCTACAACTTCATTAAACAATCCGAACGCTGTATCTATTACTGGAACATTTTACATAAAATCAACACTTGGTTCTTGTTTTGATATAAAAGCTGTAAATTCGGTTGTAAATACAACTCCAAGTTTAACAATTCATGACCCTGCTGCAGTTTGTTCTCCTTTGACAGTTGATATCACCAACTCTGCAGTCACTCTTGGATCAACAGGAGGTGGAACATTATCGTATTGGCAAGATTTAGCAGTTTCTTCTTCGCTTGCTAGTCCGAATGCTGTTTCTACATCAGGAACTTATTATATTAAATCTTTACTAGGCTCATGTTTTGATATAAAAGCAGTAACGGTAACAATTAATACAACTCCAGTTCTATCTCTTCATAATCCAACAGCAGTGTGCGAACCAAATACAGTTGATTTAACAGCATCTGCGGTTACAACTGGATCAACAGGTGGAGGAACTTTAACCTATTGGATTGATGCAGGTGCAACTCAAAGTTTAATTGCTGCTTCGGCTATCCCATCAACAGGAACTTATTATATCAAATCAAGTGTAGGTCTTTGTGTAGATACTAAACCTGTAACTGTAACAGTAAATACAACTCCTGTTTTATCAATTCATTCGCCAGCAGCAGTTTGTATACCTGGTACTATTGATATTACTGGAGCTGCAGTAACTACAGGATCTACTGGTGGTGGTGTTCTTTCTTATTGGAATGACTTAGCAGCTTCTAGCTCTTTAGCATCACCTTCTTCAATTTCAGTTTCAAATACGTATTACATTAAATCGTTATTAGGCTCTTGTTTTGATATTGAACCTGTAACAGTTGTAGTTAGTGCTGCACCAGTTCTATCGATAACAAATCCAAGTTCTGTATGTTCTCCTGCTACAGTAGATATTACATTAGCTGCGGTCACGAATGGTTCTACAGGAGCAGGCACACTTTCTTATTGGACAGATGCTGCTACTACAATATCTCATGTATCTCCTACTACCTCAAATGCTGGGACTTATTATATAAAATCGACTGTTGGTTCCTGTTCTGACACTAAATCGGTATTAGTAACTGTTGTTACAACTCCAATATTGTCAATTACAAATCCTAATCCTGCCTGTCCTCCGGCAGTAGTTGATATCACTTTAGCGAATGTTACAACTGGTTCAACTGGTGGTGGTACTTTATCTTATTGGTCAAATGCAGCAGGAACAACTTCACTTTTAACACCTACTGCAATAAATCAAACAGGAGTTTATTATATTAAAGCTGCCAATGGTTTATGTACGGATATTAAACCTGTAAATGTAATGCTTGATGTACCAACCCTTTCAATAACAGACCCACAAGCCGTTTGTTCACCAAATACGATTAATATAACAGCTCCTGCAATTACAACAGGATCAACAGGTGTTACCTCACTTACTTATTGGAGTGATATAAACTGTACGTTAGCTTTAGGATCTCCTTCTTCAATTAACACTACTGGAACATATTATATCAAAGCTTCAAATGCTACATGTTCGGTTAGTAAAGCAGTAAATGTTACAATTAACACGACTCCATTGTTAAATATTACAAATCCAACGGGAGTATGTTTTCCTGCAACAGTAGATTTAACTGCTGTAGCTGTAACTGCAGGTTCAACAGGTGGTGGTACTTTATCTTACTGGAATGATTTAGCCGCTTCAAACTTATTAAATGGTCCCTCAGTTGTTGCTTCAAGTGGAACGTATTATATAAAATCAACTAGTAATGGATGTTCGGATGTAAAACAAGTAACAGCTACAATAAACAACACACCGATTTTATTAATAAGCGCACCTCCTGCAGTATGTGCTCCAGGAACAGTTGATCTTACTCAATCTGGAATCACTTTAGGTTCTCAAAATTTAGGTCCAAAATCCTATTATTCAGATTTAGCATGTACAATACCTGTTGCTACTCCTAATGCAGTTGCTACAGCTGGAACTTATTACATAAAATCGCTTTCAGGTTCTTGTTTTGATATAAAACCAGTACAAATTACAATCAATCCAGTACCAACTGTAATTATTGGAAATACAGCTAGTGGATGTGCTCCTTTAAAAGTAGATTTAACAGATCCAACACTTACTGCTGGAAGTACACCTGGTATTACATTGAATTATTGGACAAATAATCAAGCTACAGTACCTTTAATTTCTCCAACCTCAGTTTCAAATGGAACTTATTATATTACAGGAACACTTACTGGTTGTAAATCAGCACCACAAAAAGTAGATGTTACAATCTATCCTTTACCAATAGCTGATTTTTCACCAACTCCTGATTTAGTATCTACGTTGAATCCAGAGACACTATTTAAGAATCAATCTATTGGAGCAAAGAGTTATTTTTGGGATTTTGGCGATGGGAAATACTCAGCAGAAATAAACCCTACTCATACCTACTCAGATGTTGATACCGCTACTTACAATCCATATTTAATTGTAACATCTCAATTTGGTTGTATCGATACAATACAGAAAAAAGTAAAAGTGTACGAGGAATTGGTTTATTACATTCCGAATACATTTACACCGGATGAAGATAATTTTAATAATACATTCCAACCGGTATTTGTGTCAGGTTTTGACCCTTATAATTTCACAATGTACATCTTCAATAGATGGGGTGAATTAGTTTTCGAATCTCATGATGCAAAAATTGGATGGAGAGGAACATACGGCACATCAACAACTGAATTAGCAAAAGAAGGTGTTTACACTTGGAAAATAAATTTCAATCTAAAAAGTGATGACCGAAGAAAAGAAATTACTGGACATGTTAATTTGGTAAAATAATAGTTGAAATTGCAACTTTTTGAATAGTACAACGTAGTAAAAATTAAACTAATAACTTTCGAGTTATTTCAAATAAAATAAAAAAACAGATTATGAATAATTTTAAAACTAGTTTAAGTAAAGAAATAAAGCTATTATTAATTCTATTTTTATTTATTTTTAAGTTCAATGATACTTCTGCACAAAGTCCATGTGCATGCGCAAGTGTTTCAACATCAAGCGACCCTTGTCCTCAAACACATTTTGCAAATTTGGCTGCCGCTCAAGCTGCTAATAGTCCTACAGCAGTTACTCCTAACCTTGATTTTTCAACAAGTGGAACTAGTTATGTCTTTTGCACTAAATATACAACAGCAGCAAACGAAACAAAAACAGGATTGCAAAATTATGTTGGAACCCCACTTGTAAATCCTAGTAACATGTCAAGAATACAATTTCAAGCATTTCCAATAAATGGGTGTTCAAGTCCTATAACAGGAACGATCGTCAGTACTTCACCAGGAATTGCTGCTGAATTTGTTGTATCTCCAAATACAGAGTATAAATTCTGCCTAACAATACAATTAAACAGTAATAGTCCAGGAGGTTTAATTGATAAAATAGAAATGTATACTTATACAGCTGGTACAACTACACCCCCACCTGGTTGCACATCAACCGTTGGAACAGTAACAGTATCGGGAGCAACAGCAAATGGTTCTGAATGGGATTTATCAACTGGAGGAGCTTTAACATTAACAGGTACAGGATATACTCTTCCCCCTGCTAGTTCAAGTGTTGGATGTGCTGCAAGTTATGGGTATATTGTATTTAATCAAGCTCCAACATTTCCTATTACAAACATTGCAAATTTAAGCTCTCTACCTGGTTACAAAACAGTCACAACAGGAATAACATTAGGAGATAATAACAGTGCAGGGAAATCAACGAGTATAAGTGGCGCAACCAAATTATGGTTTGTTCCTTTTACAGCAGATTGTAAAGTTCCGGGAAGTCCAGTTGTTTTTGATGACAATACTGATTTATGTTATTCTATAGGAACTACAGCTACCGTTGTGAATTATTTAAATACCCCACCACCATCTACAACGTGTGGTACTTGTGCTACACCAACCTGCCCAATATCTTCAACAACAGATGTTTCATCTACATTAGCCTCTTTAAAATTATCTAATATTTTAGATTCTATTGCAGCTATTGGTGCAAATGATCCAATGGCCTATAACGCCAACAGCACTTCAAACTCCTCTTATACAAACTATTACAAAATAACTATAACAAATACTAGACAGATTTTAGGTATGAAACAAAAACTGTCGGCAATACCTTTAGGTAGCTGCGCTACTAGAACATACACTTTAGTTTCGACATGCGGTGGAGCAGTAATTACACCTACAATATTAAATGCTAATAATGTTTCAAGTGGAATAAATCCAGAATGGTTTAATTTACCAGTAGGAAATTATACTTTGAGTATCACTACGACAAGTCCTGACCCTTCTTGTCAAATTGATTTTAGTGTAACAGGATATTATTTAGTTAACATACCTTGCCCTGTTGACCAAAGTTTTATAAAATTAGACTGGGCACAATCAAATCCATTTGTTCCATTCCCTTCAACAACCTATACTTGCTCTTCTGGTCCACAAACTATTTGGAAAGATGTTGAAGAAAATCAAATAAGTAATGGAGGCCAATTGAGTGGTGCTACTGGTTTTTTTATGGAAATTATAACAGATGCAAGCTCTGACACGAAAACTTCTGCTCTTGTCTCAGTTAATGGAACAGCTTATAGTTATTATGGACCAGCAGGTACAGCACCATCAGGTGTGTTAGATTGGGGGAAAATGGCAACCCCACCGAACTATCAAAACATTATAGAACCTTATCTAGCTGCAGGAGCAACCGTTACGGTTAAATTATGTGATACAAGAGCAAGTGCTCAAAGTTTCAAATATAAAGTTTATGATTTAGCATCAGGAGTACTTTTAACAAATGGAACTGCAACACCTAGTTCCTCTTCATGTACTACAATTACTTTCACGTTAAGCTCTCCAACAATGACTTGGAAGTTAGATGGAGGTTCAGCTAACATAATTGATAACCACAATGGTTCTGCAACTTTTAATCCCTCAAATTTAACTTCAGGATCTCATACAATTGACTATACATGGACAAACGGACTAGGGTGTACTTTAACAGCTTCGAAAACAATAAACGTTGGAGTAACAACCTTAGCTCCAACAACAGCACCTGTTGCCTATTGTCAAGGAGCAACAGCAAGTGCTTTAATTGTAACTACTAGTGCCAATTGTACATTAAATTGGTATGGAACGAATCAAACGGGAGGTACAGCATCTTCAACATCACCTACACCTCTTACTACAGGAACAGGAACTACAACATATTATGTATCTCAAACAAATACAACTACAACGTGTGAAAGTCCTAGAGCAAGTATCGTAGTTACAATAAACCCAAATCCAACGTTATCTATTACTGATCCTGCAACAGTTTGTATCCCTTCAACTGTAGATATAACAGCAGCAGCTGTGACATCAGGTTCAACAACGGGAGGAACATTTACTTACTTTATCAATCCAGGAGCTACAACTGCACTTCCAACACCTGCAGCAGTATCAAATTCAGGTACATATTATATTAAATCAACAGTTAACTCATGTTCTACTGTACTGCCTGTTACCGTTTTAATTAATAATTGTGCTTGTCCTTATAATATTGCAATCACTACACCAGCAGCTACTTGTTCACCAAATACGGTAGACATTACTGATCCAGCAGTTACAGCAGGATCTGTTGGAGGTGGAACATTGAGTTATTGGTCTGATCAAGCATGCACAAATTCAATCACTACAGTTGCAGCTGCAGCAATTTCAGCTTCTGGAACGTACTATATTAAAGGTGATAATGGAGTTTGTAATGATACAAAGCCAGTTGTTGTTACTATTAATACAACTCCTTCACTGACAATAGTAAATCCTACTGCTGTTTGTTCTCCTAATACGATAAATATTACGTTACCAGCAGTAACTGCAGGATCATCAGGAAATGGAACACTCTCCTATTGGAACGATGCAGGAGCAGTTAATTCCGCTCTTGCTACACCGAATGCGGTTACAACTTCAAATACCTATTATATAAAATCAGCTAATGGAATTTGTCAAGATATAAAACCAGTTGTTGTTACAATCAATCCATTGCCTTTAGCATTGCCTATTTATAGTGCTTCCTATTGTCAAAATGCAGCTACATCTCCTATTAGTACTACAGCAAGTGCAGGATGCACTCTAAATTGGTATCAAAATTTAACAGGTGGAACATTAACTAATATTACACCAACAGTATCTTCTTCAACTGTAGGAGTTAATAGTTATTATGTAACTCAAACAGATGCAAATGGTTGTGAAAGTGCAAGTCCACGAACTAAAATAGACATCAATGTTACAGCTATCCCTGTTGTTACAGTAAATTCTCCATCCGTTTGTTATGGTGATTCAATAACATTAACAGCAACAGGTGCTACAACATATTCATGGGATATTGGATGGGCACAAGGAGTTTCTAATAGCAATCCTTTTAAAGATAAAACCTTAATCAATGCAAAATACAAAGTGCGTGGGACGACTAATGGATGTAGTTCAAGTGCTATTGCTGATATAACTATTAAGCCTTTACCAACTTTGGTTTATCAAGACTCATTGTCTATCTGTTTTCCTGGATCAGTAGATTTAACTAGTTCAGAATATACAATAGGAAGTACACCACTAAGTACATTTGATTATTTCATAAATAAAACCGGTACAAGTCCTTTAACAGGAGCTTCAACGATAGAAACTGATGGTGTGTATTACATTCAATCAACTCTAAATGGATGTAAATCAAAAATTGATTCTGTAGTTGTTAACATACAACAAAAACCAGCTGTGTATTTCACACCATCCCCAGCTGTAGTTACTACAACTAATCCAGTATCAACAATGATAAATGGAACAATAGGTGGTTCAACATATTTCTGGAATTTTGGAGATACAGGAACATCCATTGAAACAAAACCAGAA
This sequence comes from Flavobacteriales bacterium, assembly GCA_947375085.1. The sequence goes on along the minus strand of CANCEQ010000040.1, from coordinate 2,847 downwards.
CATACTTTTCCAAATATTGATACTTCAACATATCAAATAACATTAGTTGCAATAAGTAAAGATGGTTGTATTGACTCGCTTAAAAAATCCGTTAAAGTAATTGAAGACTTATTGTACTATGTACCAAACTCATTTACTCCAGATGGTGACCAATACAATCAAGAATTTAAACCAATTTTCACATCTGGTTTTGACCATAAAGGATATCAGTTACTTATTTTTGACAGATGGGGAAATCTAGTATTCGAAACAACCGATTATACAAAAGGATGGGATGGCAAACGTTTAGGGTCTAAAGAAAAAGTACAAGATGGAACCTATACATGGAAAATACTTTTTTCTATAAAAAGTGATGACAGACGTGAAGAAATACATGGACATGTCACTATCGTTAGATAATTAACTTTACAAAAAACCGTAAAAAATAAATTTTCAATTAAACCTTTTACACTTTTCTTAGTCAAACAAGAAAAGTGTAAAAAGTAAAAATTAGATAAAATGAAAATTTGGATCCTATTTAGTTTATTTTTAGTTACTCAAAATGCTTTCTCACAAGAAAAAAAGATTGAGCTAAAAATAAGAGAAGAAAATAATGTTACAGTCAGTAGAATTTCGAATGATAACAAATTAGAAAGGAAAATACTTCGTGAAGAACACAGAGGTTTAAGACAAGAAAAAATGAATCTTGAGAAACATCATCGCCCTCATTTCGAAAACCAAAATCAAAGAGAAAACCATAGAAAAGAGCATTCAAGAAGAGAAAATAGAAACGATTTTCGCCATAATCGAATAGACAGAAATAATCGTTAAAGCATGAAAATCAAAACTATACTATTAATCTTTTCTATTCAATTTGTAGGGGGATATACTGTTTTTAGTCAATCAGAAATGATTCAAAAAGCACTTGAACTAAATAAAAAAGGCGAAATCGACTCTGCCATAATTTATTTCGAAAAAGCTGAGAAATTGAACGGTGCATCCAATCAACTTTCTTTTTATAAAGGGAATGCTTATTTTGATTTAGAAAATTATCCTAAAGCGATTGAAAATTATTCAAAAGCGATTGAATTAAAAAACACTGACTTAAATTCGTATTATAATCGAGCAAGTGCATATACACAATTAGATAAAATCAAATGGGCAATTGCAGATTATGATTATATCATTTCTAGAGAAAAAACAAATGAAAATGCGTTTTATGAAAGAGGTGTTTTACTAAAAAAATCAAATTATTTAGATTTATCGTTAAATGATTTCAAATCAGCATTAACCTTAAACCCAAAGTTTGAATTAGCCTATTTTGAAATTGGAAACATCTATTATAAACAAGAAAAATATTTAGATGCTATAGTTCATTATGATAAAGCAATTGAATTAAATAATGTTTCGATTGATTATTATTTTAATAGAGCAATTTGTGAATACAATTTAGGCTTTAAAGAAGATGCTTGTGCCGATTTTAAAAATGCACAAGATCTAGGTGATACTGAAGTAAAACAATACATAGATGAATTGTGTAAATGAAGCAATTAAAAATTTCTATACTACTATTATTCTTTATACTTTCTCTACCAAATAACTTTTTGTCACAAGTAAATGATTCGCTTATACTAAAATTAGATACCCTTAAAAAAGATAGTATCACAATCGATCCATTGTATCGTAAATTTAAAATTTCCTTAAATTATTCAAGTGCTACCACTTTCTTAGGGCGAAAAGATAGTGTTTCAATTCCTTTACTCTCCCCTTCTATACGTTACATTACTTCAAAAAACTACTTTTACCAAGCTTCACTAGTTCACACGAATACAACAGCTAAACTGTTTGATGAATTAGATATTAAGATAGGTAAAAGGTATTTTGGTGGTAATAATTATGATGGTTCAATTAGTTATGGTCATTATTTCTTTAGTCCACAAGTTTCAAGATTAAATTCATTTGTAAACAATGATATAAATATTTACAACGGATATGATTTTAACTATATCTATTCAGCAATTAGTTTGGATTATACACATGGTAAAAAATCATTTTATATAAAAGCACCTAAAACTGGAAAAACGTATAAACTCACTGCTATTAGTAGAGACTTTACATTGAGTTGGATAAATTTTCACCAATTCTATTTTTATGAACTTTTCAATTCAAAAGACTTATTTATATTCACACCAGAGATAGATTTTATATTTGGCACTCAAAATAGCATTCACCTTTACCGAAATAAAAATAATCAAACAGAAGAAGAACGATTTAAATCAAGGGCAATAACAGTTAATTTAGATTTTTTGTATATTCTCAACAAGCTATCAATTAATTTCTCTCCTTATGTTACTTTTCCACAAAACACATCTGTAGGACAAAGTTCAAAACCCTATTTTGTAATATACGGTGGATTATTTTACACATGGAAATGGGAGCATAAAAAAACAGCTAAATAGAAATCTATTCAGCTGTTTTAAAAGTAAATAAGTCTAATGGTATGAATAAAAAATTACATGAAACTATTAGCTAAAAAATAATCAATTTGAATTTAAAACTATAACATTCTATTTGAACCATTTAATAAATCCCTTATTTAGAGTTATCAGTAAGAATATGTTTAGGGAACCTTATTTACTAATAGTAAACAAATTAAATATTCGGCTGTGGTGTTGTTCTTAAATACGATTTAACCTCAGTAAATCCTTTTGGAAATTTCGCCGCTATATCTTCTGTTTTAATTGCTGGAATAACTACTACATCTTCACCTTGTTTCCAATTTGCAGGTGTAGCAACCTGATAATTTGCTGTTAATTGCAATGAATCAATCACTCTTAAAATTTCATCGAAATTTCTACCAGTAGAGGC
>CANCEQ010000039.1 GCA_947375085.1 Flavobacteriales bacterium | reverse complement strand
ACAGAATTAGTCTTCATCTCTACAAATTTATCATCAAAAACCTCCAAAGATTGACTCTGAATTGAAAAACCCTCTAAGCGATTACTAAATCGCTCTTCAGCTGAAAACAAATCAAAACTAATAGAAAGTAAGAAAAAGAGAAAAATAAAAGTATAACGCATTGTATATGTTTATTTAAATGTTTTTTGACCTCCAAATTCACCTTCAGAGATTGTTTGAATACCATTTTCAGTTTCAACTTTTACTCTTACCTGATTTAAATTTTCATCATAATTAAAAAAAGTTGTGAAGTTGTAACCATCATGAGTTGCTAATGGGAGCAATGTAACAGGATCATATACCACACTCGTCATTCCAGCTAAGAATGGATGAATTCTAAAATCATCAAAATATACATTAGTATTTGAAGATTGATTTTTTAATTCAATTGAAATTTTTGAATAATTATTATTTGGAATAGTGAACCCCCCCTCTAATCTTTGCCAACCATTAATTATTTTTCCAGTTGGTAGAAAACTACCTATATTAATATTATCAACTAGAACATTAACTTTCCCTGAATTATAAGATTCTTTCAATAATGAATTATCTTCTTTTACCCAAACACTTATAATATAGTCATTCGGTCTAGGCATAAAAGGTTTTACACAATTACATGGTATAAAATTATTTGGTGAATTATTACTAGATATAATTTCAGCTGATCTACTACTTAATCTACTACTGCTTGAACTACTAGTGCTTGAACTACTAGTGCTTGAAGTTACTTGTTCACAATTATTTTCTCCTATTAATTTATTAACAATAGCTGAATTATTAGGGGAGATTTTTAATGAAGCTAAACCACTATGTCTTTCATTAACTTCCAAAGTTACATTTGCTGATATTGTTGATTTAAAATCAAAATGAGACTCTGAATTTGGTAAATTAAAATTCGAAAAATAATTATAATCCTCAAATCCATCAAATGCAGCATCTTGCTGAGCAGAATTTATAAGCTGAGCTGTTGGTAATAAGTTTAACAAATTATTATAACCATATAAAACTGAAGAATGAATACCGATTTGATCAATACTTTCTAAAGGATTCGCATAATAATCAAAAAGTATATTTTTATTTAGTAATCGCCAATTAGGGTGATTAAAATCAGTAAAAGTATACATATCATTATAATATAGGTTTTGGTTGAAGTAGTCATTTAAAACACTTTTACAATTACCATCTCCATTTGAGTAAAAATAAAAAGGACTAAACTTTTTATAAGTACCAGAAAAACGTACATTATTTTTACTTAATTCAATTCGTTCATCCTGCCAAGCATAATGTCTATCTACTACTAAATCTCCTAATTTACCGGTTTTAAAAGGGTTAGGATTATCAAAATAATTGGATTCATTTTGACAAAAATAACCCTTACGTGTTGTATAAGAAACAGCACTTGCTGAGATAATTTCATTTACTGGAAATTTAAATCCTGACGTAGAAACTGGATTAATTTTAGTTACAATATTTTGCATAATTTCATTTAATCTATTGTCTCTATTCGATTTTTTAATCTTAAACGAATCTCCTATAAAAAACAAATCATAAAATTCTCCATTTTTAGTTGTTAATGATAATTCATTCCCAACAATTGAATACACAATTAAATCTATACTTTTACCATCATTTAAATTTACCGTTAATAAATCACCAGGGCTAAATTCATTTACAGCATCAATATCTGTAACAGAATAAGTATAATTAGTTAAATTTGAATGTCCTTTTATATTAGTCTTTAAGACTCCACTCAAGTCTCTTAAATTATCATAATACCAATGTGATGGGTAGTTTAAACTATACAACTTATCATCAAATTCATCATTTAAACACGACAATAAAACATTTCCAGAATATTTGTCATAGACCAAATTTTCTGCATTATTTATAGACCCCATATTTTCAGTTTCAATACTCTTTAAAATAATTGACCTATTTATATGTTTGATAAGTGCATTTGAATAAAAACCACTTTCTCTTTTTGTTTGGAAAAAAATAGGTCCAGGTACTGGTACAAAAGACGGTATAGTCCAACATAAATTAATTCCTAACTCTGTAAATTCAGTATTGTCAGTAATAAATCTAGAATCCGTATGCATATCATATTCTAAAGAAACTGATTCATTCTTTAAATTTCCTGATCGGTCTAGCATTGGTAATTTATCTCCTAAACCATAATAATGGTATGTTGTTCTTGATTGAACGTCTCCTAAACTATTATATAATTTTGTTTCTTTAGGTTTTCCATGGCAATCATTAGTTTCCACAGAAAAACCTTGTGAAAATCCAAAAATATCAATAGTTCTTCCAAAAAATAAATTATGTTTTTTTATAGAAACAGTATTGTCAATATTTGTTTGACTGTATACTGTAGGATAATTTTGAGCAGTATAAAATGTAGAAGAAGTGTATCCTTTATTTACTCCACTCAATCTAACCTGTACTTCTGAATAACCAACAATAGGTATCGGAAATAAGGCGTCAGCGATTGGTGTAGGTGTAAATTTTGTTTCATCAGGAAATTTTTTCTTATTATTTAAATATGAATCCCATGAGTAAAAAGGATTTTCATCTAAAATAGCTCTTGTTTCATAAGCAGCAACACCAGAAGTTATGTTATTTAATCTTGCATTATCAGGATAGCTGTAATTCCAAACATATTGGCTGGGATATTCACCCGAAATAGTTGACCAATTGTCTAAATATTTAATTTGAGATACACGTGCATTTCCTCCAAATTTAATACCATCACCATCAAAAAGTTTAATAGTTGATCCTAAATTAATTCTGTTTACTAAACTTCCATTATGGACTAAAAAAACGTACATATTTTCTCCCCTTGAAACAGCTTGATCAATCGTTAAATCGGATGAACAACCATCACAACTACCGTAAAGTATATCTGGCAAATTTTGCCTAGCATAATCAAAAGCCATTCTTTGAAGTGGATGAATCGCTAAATCCTCTTTTCCACTTTTATCTGAACTTGATAATTCAATATCTCCAACATTTAAAGGATTTAAAACAACATATCCATATTCATAATTATCATCAGAAGAAATTAAGGGCATAACTCCAAACGGTAATATGTCGTCATTAAAATTAATATCAGGCACATTTCCAAAAACATTTGACAAAAAAGGAGAAATATCAGCAAAACAAGGCACTAATTCTTCAACTCCTGGTTTAATTTGAACTCGAGTTTTAAAAAGCAATTTATCAATATAAGTATTAGGTGCTTTAGATGGATCTTTGAAATAATTATTCGCAACAATTAAATCTGCTTCAGCTTTCGTTTTTGAGTTATCAATCGTATTTTCTAATTTGAAAATTATAACGTTATTAGGAACGTGATTGGCTTCGAAGTGTCCAACGGTATTTATATATGAAATGCCACCTTTAGTTAATATTTTTTTTCTTAAATCATTTAAACTAGTCCCATTCAATTTTGAAAGTATAGAACCTTCTCCTATATTTGATGTGAATTCAGATGTCATGTTTTTATTCCATGAATTTGAATTATTCGCCTCCATTAATGAAAATATATCAGTCATACCTTCAATATTAATATGACTCATTACCTTTTTATTTTGAACAAAACCATATCTATCAGCTTCATATTTTATTTCTGTTCTACCTCCCATTGGATTATTAATTGCTATCAACTTATACGCATTAATATTGTAGTTAGCAATATTTTCATCTTGAATAGCATATGGATAAAGATCATTTGGCTTAGTTACATCATTTTTTTTAAAATTACCCCAACCATCAACATCACAATACCTAAAAGATTTATTGTTCTTATTATCATATTCAAAAGAATAAACACTTAATCCTAATTCTTTTGAATTCCCATTATATACTCTGATCTTTTTGAGTGTCAACTTGCCAGATTCAGGATCATTTTTAGTTAAATATGTTTTCGCATTTGTTGGTGTATTTAAGCACAAAGAATAATCATATTCAAACTCAACTGTTTGAAGAGGTTTTGCATTAGATCCATTAGCAATAAAATCAGCTCTATTATATAAAATAATTTTGTCTAATTTTTGTAATTGTTTGTTTTTATCAAGTCCGCCATTTTCATCTTTTACACTATATCCATCTTCTCTATTTAATAATTTAAAAACAGCGATTAGGTTTTTACTTTCAATACTATGTGAATACCAAATCTCTTTTTCACCATAAGTATAATGAGCCATGTCATCTAATGAAGAGCCTAACAAACCTTTTGAAAATATAGCTTGATGCTCACTCCCTCCACTTACAGGATATCTCCATTTAAAAGGAGTACTTGATGAAAATTTTTGAGTATAATTGAATTTATAACCTGATCCAACATCATCTAATGTTATACCATCGCCTGTACGATCAATATAATCAGAACTTACCATCTCAGTTAACAAAAATGTATGTGCATAGGCAGGAGTTTCCGTTTTATCGTAATAATTAGACCAACCTCTAGTATTAGCAGGTGAATTATCATTAATTAATGGATTATCATTATAAGATACATAATTGATTAATCCAAGTGGTATATTATCTACATCCAAAACTTCAGAAAGACCAGAAGCGGCAAAAGAAACTTCGTCATTTTTAACAGAAAATACTGGTATTCCATAATTATATCTCATACCATCTGTATTCACAACTTCAATAGCAGAAACTAAATTAGCAGCTTTTCCATTTAAATCATCGATACGTGGTATTGAATTAATACTTAAATCATTGGAATTAAAAGAGCCATAAGTTGAATTAACAGGGAAGTCAGAAGCAATCTTAACATTATAATAGATAGCCCCATTATCCCTACCTAATTCAGTTGGATTTATATTATTAAGACTTGAAGAACTAACATCTTCCTCTTTATTTTTTAAGGTATTTGTTAAAACTATTGCATTATTACCAGATTTTTGAAGTTTAAAATAATCAGGTTGCCCCCCATTTAATGCAGTATAAGCCCCCATAGCTTCTGGTGTTGCCTCACCAATGGATTTAAAAAATAAAGTATTATCAAAAACATTACTTTGAGCTTGTTGTGTAAATTCTAAAACATTTCCTCCTCCAGATAATAATAAAGGTCCAGATTCGGTTGTACCAGGCATATAACCTACCGCTAAACCAACATTTATTTTGTTTGCTCCTTTAGCAAATATAAAACCAGCTGAAACATCCATCATATCAGCATCTCCAACATTTTTTAATAACGATTTTATATCATTGACAGGTTCTTTTCCATTTATTTTAATACTTGCGCTTGGATCATAATATGAACCAAAATCATTTCTTCGACCTCTGAATGTAGTTGAAATTCCCATAGCATTAGCGTAAAATATATCATATGTTTGAATAGAGAAAGATAGATCCTTCATGGTTTCGGAGTACTCAGACTCAGAAGTACGGTTAAAATCCATAATTGGATATTTTCCTGATTCTTTAAACCCTGCTCTTTTTCCTGAATGAAAATAGCCAAAAGCTGGTTGAATAATAACATTTCCTTCACCTGTTGGTTCATTTACATTATTATAGTTACTTCCAGTTACACCTCCCATTAATACCCCTTTTCCACCTTTAACACCAACAAAACCTCTATAACTAGAAGACCAACTTGAACCTTTTGCATTTATAGCAACTCTTGGAACAGATGTCTGTGTCCCGTACATAATTGTTGACCCCATTCCTGCTGAAGCATTTACCCCTTTTGGTGGATTATCTTTTTCTTGAGATAAATAACCACCTTTGGCTTCCCAGGAAAAACTTTTTGTCATTAAACCTCTTCTTGAATTATAACTATTCCCGAAAGTTGCACTACCTTTAGCTGAAGCTCCTAAACCATCTGATTTTGAAGATGTTTCTGCAGAAATTCCAAAACTTTTACTAATACCAATGCCATTTTTATTATCTTTCGAATATCCATACCCAAAATCGATTCCAATAGATTGCTTGTAATCATTCATTGAAAGAGAAAATTGGGATTGTAATCCAAAATCAAAAGTTGTTCCTGTTCCTAAATATGAATTATGATAACCTCCCCATAAAGCTGTAGCTTGAATAGTGGGTAAAAATACTTTTTTTATGTATGGTCCTCCTCCAATGAAGGCTCCTATTTTATAACCACCTGTTGTTTCATCTTTCTTTTCATTAAAAGTTCTTGTAATATTCTGATTTCCATTAAACTCATCTGGAATTCCTCTCATTTCTCTAGAAATAGACCCGGTACTTAAATCCCAACCTAAACCAACCCAACTAGCATCTGTATTAACAGCTACATTAGAGTTGTATTTAATACTTATTGGATAACCTTCAACATCCATTAAAGGAATAGAATAAGAAAAATCTCCCGTAAATTTATCAACCATGCCATCTGTTGAACCAACAGAAAATCCTGTGTTTTCTGATTGACCAGGTCCTGAAAAAACCTTACTAATATTTTTAAAATTTTTAGGTTTTGAAATACTTTCTATTTCTTTTATTTCTTGATTTTTTTCAGTTGAAACTAAAAAATTTGTTTTTTCAAAATTTGATATTGACTTATTTAATGAATTACATGAAAACGCGAAAGAAGTAAGTTCTTGTAAAAAGAGTATGTAAATAAAAAAAATACTAATTATTCGAGTATTCTTATTCTCATTTTTGCTAAATGACATATTTTAAAATTTAATATTTATATAAAAATCTAACGTACCTTTTATCACCAGTAGAAGTAATAGTCTCAATGATGTAATACTTATTTCTAATTATTCCTGCAATTTTTGAAATCGTTAAAACATATCTATTATCATCAAACTGATATTTTAGCTCTGATGCTAATAACTCTGTACTTGGAATTGTAGAACTGTTAGTAGGATTAAAATCAGTGATATTTCCTTCAATATCAGATTGTACCAAAATTTTAAAATTATCATCGTAAATTTTGATTGGTAAATATTTATTTGAGCTAATCTTGTATTCTTCATCAAATGTAAATTTCACTTTACCTTGAACAGCAAGTGTATAACCTGAAGTGAAGTCTTTTTTAGCTTCAAAATAACTTAATTGTGATAATCCAGGGTCACAAAAGAAATTTGAAACTACATTCTTTGCTCCACCTCCAGAATTATTAGGTTGATAATAACTATTTAAAAGTACATTCGCATTAAATTTATATCTAATATCACCTGTAGGTCTAGCAATATTAAAATCTGGTGTAAAAATTGGATTTATATTACCGTTGATATACACGTTAATATTATTCAGTGTTATCAATATCGCTATTTTAGTTGATTTATTTAATAAAAGTTTTCTTTTTAAATTATGATTAAAATCAAAAACATACAAAGAATTGGTGGTATTGCTATTAGGTAATGTATAATAGAAAAAACTAGGTTCAACTGAATTAAAATTCGAAATATTCAAATTGTTAGTTGAAAAAGATACATATGTTGGTATTGAAGATATTTTAGGTTCAAACATAATTACACCTTCTGCTCCAGATTGTAGTACATTTACAGATAAGGCTTGTGATTGTCTATACGTTTTGTTTTTTTCAACTGAATAAGAATTAGGATATAAAGAATAATTTGAAATTGAATTCCAACTAGTTTCTACCCCAACAAAAATTGTATTTTTAGCAATTTTACTTCCTCTATTTGATTCAAAAGCTATACCATTTAAAGTATAAACTCCTGGATTGATAAATTTAAATGGACATATATAAATATTTTGTGGATTTAGATAATAATCTTTATAAATAATATTTCCAGATTCATCTGATATGGTAAAATTAAAATATTGTATATTCTTTATATTATTGAAATAATCTTTTATTTTAAAACTAATTACTCCAGTTTCACCTTTACATTTAATTGGAGTTACCACAAAAGATGTAGGGTCGAAAATTAAACTATGTGGCTTTACGAAAGCGGGTTCAGGTCTTAACGGAGCATCTGGATCGGTTGGATAAGGTTGAGTATCACTCTCTAAAGCTATTATAGGATTATTTGCTTTAATTTCAACCTTAGTGTTAATAATATCTGCAGAAAATACTGTTTTTAAAATAAATTCATTAGATAGTAGAGATTCTTTTAATGAATAGTCATTCAAATTGTAATCTATGGTATTTTCATTAAAAGAAAAATTTAATTTATCATTCACTGTTAATTTCCTATTAGTAGAAATTTCTATACCATCCTCTATAATATTTAAAAAACCATTATTTATACTAAATCCATAAACAATACTTGATTTATCATTCAATGAATTTCCAGAATTTAAAAATCCAAAATATTGGTCATTTGTAGGATTTTGAACTGTAAAAGTAATATCCCCAATTGATTCTTCATCAAAATAAAGATTTAATTCAGCTTTAGCATTAGGTGTATTTGATGTAATCAAATTATTCTTTGAACCAATCATACCAATATTGTTTTCAAGAATATATTCAGGGTTCAATACTACCTTTTTATCATAAATTCGTAGACCATTAGTATTAAAAACAGCAATATTATATTCTCTATTATCTAAATCATTAAAAGTAAAATTTGTCTCAGGAAAATTTCCCCTTAAAAATTGAATACTATCAATTCCAATACTATCTGTATAGATAGAATCTCTTAAAAATCTATAAGTTTCTAATAAATCGGGAATTGTCGTTTCAGATATAAAATATGAATATGGCCCGAAGTTATTTGGCAATGATGAAATATCAACTGTAATTTCACCTTTTCCAGTGATACTATTGTATTTTGATGTTGATATACAAACATTGGAAAGTTCAATTAAACTTGATGTTTGAAAACAACTACCTAAACTTGATTTAATTCTAAAATATGATTTAGAAGATAGACTATTAACAATATAAGTTAATTCTTTTTGACCTATGACATCATCAAAATCAACACCATTTGTAGATGATTGCCATTGTATTGTAGAACCAGGTGTTTGACCAGTTAAGGTTAAAACACTTGTTTTTCCATTACAAACCTCCGTTTCACTAGCTGATATCATGCCTCCAATAGTAGGAGAAGGCATAAACTCAAGCTTAATATTAGGCACATTCTTAAATCTTCTACAATTTTCACATAGTACAGGGAAATCAGTATCTCTATAATCTCTTTTTACTCTAAATCCATCTTGATTATTAGAATAACCGAACATTGGATAACCTGTACCCCAGCTTCCGTCTCTGTTTTCAAACAAAAACTCTAAATTACTAGTCCCATCGTACTCAAATGGTGTTGTGAAAGGTATCTCTTTCCATCCCGTACCGTTATAAGTAATTGTACCATCAAAAATTAATTTGTAACCAACAGTATCCGTATAAGATGAATCTGAGTATTCTGACTTAGTTGTATGACGAGCATAAATTCGTTGTTTGTTCATCACAAAATTCACTGGAGTATTTACAACATTAAATGAAGCACTTGCTAATTTCCCTTCTTGACCTAATTCTGTTGATTTATAAATAACATTCACCCAACTATTATTATAAAATCCGTTAAAAGGATATTTATCCGTAGATAATACAGTGTTTGTTCCTATGGATGCTATCGTTGTAAAACAAGTATTTGGTGTTATCGAAACTATATTTGAAAACTTACTACATCCATTAGTTACAATTGCTCTTATATACATCGTAGTAGCAATCATTTGTAAAGAACAAGAAGTTCCTGATTGTCCTACTACAGATTCAAAATTAATATTGTCCCAAGATTTTTGCCATTGGATTGTTGCTGAAGATTCATGTCCTGTAATACTTAAATTAATTGTTGACCCAATTGCTACTGAGGTATTTGTTGCTGAAATTGTACCTGCATTTGTTGTACACGGAACAAATTTCATTTTAATATTTAAAATGTTTGCATACTTTGCAGCTGAACCTGAATTTGCAGCTGGAAACGTACCTATTTTGTAATCACGTTTCGTTCTGTATTCTGCTTGTCCAGATTCATAATAAAAGGTCGGAAAGTTTGTAGAAGAACTACCATCTCTATTTTCAAATAAAAATTCTAAATTATCTATACCATTGTATATAAATTGGGTTTGTAAAACAATTTCTTTCCAACCCGTCCCATTGTAAGTAATGCTTCCATCATAAACCAAAGTGAATCCTTGAATTGTTGGATAATTTAAATCTGTCTGTTCATTTGCATTTGTGTGACGAACATATATCTTCTGATTGTTCATCGTCTCATTTATAGGATTATTGTTAACGTAAAATGATAAACGTGAAAGAGAACCTGATGTATTAATTTCACTTGATTTATATATAGTAGATGTCCAACTATAATCATAGTTCCCATTAAATGGATATTTTTCAGTTGTAGAAGTCCCATTTCCAATGGTAGCTGTAATTAAATTGCTGGCATCCACAGTTACAATTACCTCATTTGAATTTGCTGTACATCCATTATTAGAAACAATTGCTTTATAAGTTGTGGTTTCTTGAACATTAGTTACTAATAAAGTGGAACTCGTTTGCCCTGAAATACTCGTATAATTAGCACTCGTACTATTTAATTGTTGCCACTGAATAGATGAGCCTATTGTTTGTCCTGTTAAAATAATAGAAGAAGATTGACCTTCAAGAATTGTAGACGGAGTTACTGAAATTATACCAGCAACAATTGGATTAACTGTAATTGTTTGAATAGAAGTTGTAGCGGATGCACAAGAAGCATTTGTAACTACAGCTCTATAGTTATTTGTATTAGTTAAATTAGTAAGAACCAAACTTGAAGACGTTTCACCTGCAATATTCGTAAAATTAGTTGGAGAAGCAGAAGAAGATGATTGCCATTGAATCCTTCCAATATTACCATTTAAATTTAATGTTGTTGAATTTGTTGTTGAACAATATGAGTTAGATCCTGTAACAGTTATTGTACCTTCAACAGATACTGGTGATACAGTCATTGTAACACCAGGTGTAGTTGATGAAGCACAAGTAGCACTTGTTACTATTGCTTGATAAGATGTAGTTGAAGTTAAATTAGTAACATATAATGTAGATGTAGTTGCTCCTGAAATTGAAATAAAAGCCCCATTATTATCTGATGATTGCCATTGTATACTTCCTGTATTTCCGCTTAACGTTAAAGTAGTTGAATTTGTTCCTGAACAAACTGTTGTTGCTCCTGTTATTGTTCCAGCAACTGATAAAGGATTGACAATAACTACTTGAGCATTAGTTGTTGCAGAAGAACAAGTTCCACTTGTAACTTTTGCTCTATAATATGACGTAGCAGAAAGATTAGTAGCTAGATAAGTTGCATTTGTTGCTCCTACTATATCAGAATAAGTTCCAGTTAAACTTAAAGAAGATTGCCATTGAATATTTCCAGTGTATCCAGTTAATGTTAAAATTGTACTATTTGTTCCTGCACAAACTGCTGAAGTTCCTCCTGTAATTGTACCTGCAACTGATGATGGAGTTACACTTAATGTTTGAACAGAAGATGTTGCTGTACAACCATTTAAAGTCACTATTGCCTTATAGTATTTTGTTGCAGTTTGATTAGTAATTCCTAAAGTTGTATTAGATGAAGAAGCAGTATTTCCAGTATTTGTCCAAGTAACATTATCTGAAGAAGTTTGCCATTGAATAGTTGAACCAGCTGTTTGATTTGCTAAAGTTAAAGTTGTAGTTGTCCCTGAACAAAAAGTAGTGGATGAAGAAGAAATTGTACCAGCATTTAATGAACATGGAATAAATTTCAACTGAATGTTCATTAAATTTTTAGAGTAAATTGCGGAAGTAGATCCTGCAACTGGAAAAGAAGCATCTTGATTATCTTTTCTTACTCTAAATTCTGCTTGTGTACCAGATTCAAATGAAAACGTTGGATAATAAGGAGCATAAAATCCTGAACGATTTTCAAATAAAAATTCTAAATTATCAGTTCCATTATAGGTGAAATTTCCATTTAAAACAATTTCTTTCCAACCTGAACCGTTGTAACTAATACTTCCATCATAAACCAATGTAAATCCTGTTGAAGTAGGATAAGTTGCATTTGGATAAGATGTTGCAGTTGTATGTCTAACCCATATTTTTTGATTAGGCATTGTGACATTAACAGGATTATTAGCTACATTGACCGCAATTCGACTTAATTTACCTGATGAATTAATTTCACTGGCTTTATAAATCATATTTGACCAATTGTAATTATATAAATGGTTAAACGGATAATTTTGTGTTGCTGATGTACCATTCCCTATTGATTTTACAATCATTGAACTAAGGTCTGCAGTTACAGTCGATGTTGAACTAATTTTAGTGCAAGAATTTGTTGTTAATAATGCCCTGTAATAAGTTGTAACGTTAATATTGTCCGTAAATGAAGTACTTGTAGCTCCAGAAATTGATTTAAAATTAATATTATCAATAGACGATTGCCATTGAATTGAAGCTGTTGGATCTTGACCGGTAATAGAAAGAGTAGTTTGATTACCTGGTACAACTAATGAAGACGATGCTACAATATTACCTACATTAAAAGTACAAGGTTGAATCGTAAGTTTTATATTTGGTATATTATTAATAGAACCACAATAAGCAGGACAGTCCGTTGGGAAATAAGTATCGTAATAATCTCTTTTTAAACGATAATTTACAGTTCCCGAAGGTGTAGAAGTATACCTGAAATATGGAAATCCAGTTGTATAAGTACCTGCTTTATTCTCAAATAAAAATTCAATATTACTTGTTCCATTATAAAGAAATGGAGTTGTTAAATTAATTGTTTTCCAACCAGTTCCATTATAAGTAACAGTTCCATCATAAACAAGAGTAAAGCCATCTGTTGTTGGATAATTCGTTCCAGTAATAGTAGAAGCTGACGTATGTCTTGCATAAATCTTTTGGTTATTCATTACATAATTCACAGGTGAATTATCTACATAAAAAGCTACACTCGTTAAAGAACCAGCAGAATTAATTTCACTTGAAAGATAAATAACATTAGACCAACTATATTTATAAAAGCCATTAAATGGATATTTTTCAGAATAAGCTGTACCTGTTCCAATAGTTATCTGTCCATTTATCGAAGAGAAAAATGAAACAAATAAAAGAAAACACGCTAAAAGCGATATTTTTTTCATAATAATACGTGATAATAAATAATAAAGTGGTCATAACGGCGACTGAGTAAATTTTTAAAAATGTAAAACATTTTTAAAAATTTTATCGAAGTCAGTCGTTTTCAGGATTTCTAACATATTTACATGCTGCAGGCAAAGCATCATAATTTGCTTTTTTAGCATGTAATTCTTGATTATCATAACCTCCTTCAGCAAGAACAACAAAAAAACGATCCTTTCTTACCGTTTCAGTTTCAAATGTAATCGTAATTATTTGAGTTGTTGCATCCCAAGATGCTGAACTAACACCAACAACATTAGTAATAATACTTTCAATTTGTGCTTCACAGGCAGCTGTTCCACTAACTTTAAAGCTAATTGTTTCAACTGATGCGTTCGAAACAAAACTAAAACCAAACAAACACAATGCAAATACTAGAATAGAAATAAGGTTTTTCATACTGTTGATTTTTAATAATTTAAATCAAGTTTATATTTATTTTATGTTGATTTTAAAAGGGAGATGTAATCAAAAGAATAAGACAACTTTTAAAATCGATGGCAAATTTATGTAAATTTTGTTAAATTAAATTAGAAATCTTTATTAATTTTAAATTAATTAAAACAATCTCTATCATCTATAATTAAAATAACGATGATTAAATAAAGCCTATTTAACTGATTACAACTTGAAGAATATTTAATTTTCTTTAAACAAATAATAAAAAGCTGGAAAATTATCGTTATCGAATTAATTCAAAGAATCCAGAACTATTCTCATTCTTTCCATTTTTATCTGTATATCCTATAATCCAGTAGTAAGTTCCATTTGAACATTCTTCATTTTTATACTTCCCATTCCATTCAAGATTAGAGTTTGTAGTTTCAAAAACTTTTTCTCCCCACCTATTGATAATAGAAAATTCAATGTTACTTATTCCTAACTTAGTCGATATTGGCTTAAAATACTCATTGATTTCATCATTATTTGGTGTAAATACATTTGGAAAAACAAACACCGTATTTACTTCCTGTTTTTCAATTTTAATAAGTTCTACTTTATCGATAAAGTAATAACAAAAACTTGTATCAACTGGGGAATTTGTTTCATCAATTGTATGATAATCTGAAATTATAGTCATTTCTGAGCTAGGACTAAATGAACCTAGAGTGAAATAATTATAAATTGAATCAGCAATAAATTCATGTGAAAAATATTGCCAATTAGAATCACTTAAAATTTCATTAATTTCATAAGTAGGCACCTTATTAAATCCTGATTCAAATGGTCCACCAACACTTTTGGTTGAAACTAAAAATCCAAATTTATTACATTTCCCACTAATGATTTTACACTTCCCTCTTGTAATCGCAAAAGAGACTTTATAATTTTCTCCTATTATTAACGATTCAGATAATTGAGTTTGGGCATATTCTTTCCAATCTGCTTCTTTAGAATGTGTTATTAGTCCTATTATTGAATTACCTGAATAAGGATATACCTCCCAGATATTTGAAGACATATCAGGTAATTTAGCTTGGTTATTACCCAATAAGCTAAAATAATCCGGTGTTGCAAATGTTGGATTATACCAATAATTACATTGATCAAGATTATTTATTCCTGAAGGAGTAATATCATACTCTTCAAAATCTCCATTATTTATCAAATTTTGAGACTTTACAGCAAAGTAAGATAGACTAAAAATGAAAAAAAATACATATTTTATTAAACTCATTTTATCAAATATGTTGTAAAAATATCAATATTTCACTAATTGAAGAGTCAAAATTTCTTTAAGCTATTACTTCATAAAAAAAACATTTTGCCTTTTATCTTTATTTTGAAGATTTTGAAATTGAAGCCTATCTATAATAAAATGAAAATTGTTTCCTTTGAAAATAGAAAAATCTATTTTTATAAATACGATGTATCAGATTATTGTATAAAATTAAAGTTGATCGTAGTATAATCAAGAATTTAACCTTAACTCTAGTATTTGTTCAATACCAAAGTGGATAGCTTTTATAAAAGCTACCCCATAGTTTTGAAAACCTTCAGTATATTTATATTTTGTATCGATTGGATACTGAACTTCTACATCTAAATATGGTGATGTTTTAATCGATTTAACTGATATTCCTCTACCATAAATCAAACTACTAAATTGTTGACCTTCTAATTCAGTGAAATCAGAAACCTTAATGTATTTAAAACCTAATCTTGTTTCTTTCATAATAACAATATTTTTTTAAGATAAAAATAAACTTTGATGACCTATTTATAAAATCCATCAGAAACGTGTCTGTGTATTTATGACGTTAAAACGCTGTTTAAGAACACATTAAAATGTTCATTATGTTTCTAGATTATAATCTAAATTATATAAGCAAAACCAATACTTGTAATAAAAAATCGAACCCAAATAAAACATCATAATAGATTTAATAATCTATTGACATTTCATTATTTATAACTTATCCTTTATTTTAGTCACTAACCAATTCCATGACCATCATTTGAATCAATAAAAAATAGTTTTTATCAGGTCGCAGTATCCACTATCAATAAAGGAATCAGTTATATTTCAAACTTTAATTTGTTATCCTAATATTAGCCAGAGTGTTCCTCCTCAAATTATCATTTACAACATTGAACCATAATCAAAAGTGGAATTTGAAACACTAGGTCAAAACTATACGTTTTTAATGAGTTCTAAGCAACTTTCTAGATGTTTAGTATGTATAAAGTATTCTTTTTTCAATAATTTAAAATCAACAAAATACAAAAGTGCCATTTGGAACACGACCAGGGCTACGACCAAAAAAGGGAAAGATGCATTTTCGCATATTTTTTTGGTATTTTGGCAATATAAATATACCGTTTATACAATTTAAAATCTTATTGCCAAAATAGTAGCCCGATTGAGTGGCGAGCCAAATTAACGCGTGAGCAAACATTTTTTTGTGATGCATCGCGGACAAAAAAGGATGTTTATCGAACACCGATGAACCCCGACAAATGTGCAGTGGAGCAGAACTTTGTCTTTTTAAAGATGCCCGTTTTCATTTCTTTTTAACTTCCGTTTTAACCACTGGTTTCTCTCGTTTTATTACAACCTTAGTGGATGAATATTTCTCCAATGCTTTTAACTCTTTTGCTATTTTTAACTCCCACTCTTTTTGCTTTTCTACTATTAGACTATGGTTTGTTTCTTTATCGTAGTCTTTATTAATTTTTCTCCTTTCTAAAGTTGCTTCTTGAAAAATTTTATTAATCATTAAATTTATACTATCGCGGTTTAAAGATTTATGTTGCAAAAATCTTTTTCTCATTTTTCTTGTAGCTAACTCTGCTATATCAAAATGCAATTGTTCATGTTTCAATAAAGAGTTAGTTTTTTTTTTTACCCAAGATTTGTTTTTTTCAAATAAACAAGAAATATCATATTCCAATTCATTATCATTGTATACAATTACATCTGTTTTAATTAGAGTAGAAGTAATTGCCTTATATTCATTCAAAGAATCAACCTCACCTTGAAAATCATCCCAAGTTAGTTTTACTTTTGGACTCCACAATATATTACTTTGTTCCTGTATATTGTAAATGAATGACAATGAAATACCACTTAATAAAATTAAAACTATCTTATATTTCATATTACTTAAATCTATTTTCGATAATTAATTATTTTTTTATCTTTTTCACAACATTGGGTCTCGCAAAGTCTTTCAAAGAATTTAATTCTAAAGCTATTTTATTTTTCCATTTTAACTGTTTATCAATTTTTAAACCGTGGTTTGTTTCACTATCATATTGATTAGTAATACTGTCCCAAACATTATCATAATTCCGATTATAAATATTGTCAATAAGACTTAATGTTTCATCTAAATTGTTTTTTTCAGTTTGTAAGATTGTACATTCCTTTCTGATTTTTCGAGCAACAAGTTCTGCAATATCAAAATGCAACTGTTCATGCGATAGAGATTCTTTTGTTTGAAAATTCACATTTGACCATGACTGTGATTTATTAAAATAACAAGCAAAATCCAAAAGTAAATCTCCATCTTGTTCAATATATATAAATTCTATTTTTGAGTAAGTTTTTGCTTTATTAGAACTTAAACTATCTGGATTACCTTGAAAATCATTCCAAGAAATATTATAATCACTTCTCCATAGTATTTCACTTTCATCAGTTAATGAAATACACATGAAAAATAACATTCCAATAATTCCAAAATAATATAACTTATTATTTTTTTTCATTTTATATATTTTTATTATCTCAAAATACCAATTAAATTTTATTTACAAGCTTTCGTTTTTATTGCAAATGCAATTTTACCTGTCATAAATTCTTTATCATAAAGAATATGTTTCGGGTCAACTACTTTTTTACTCATATCAACTATTATATCTCTAACAGTTTCATATCTTACTCTACTCAAAGCATTCCCTGTCATATTACCATATTTAGTTTCAGCTACAGTTGGATGACTATCGAAAGGATTAAGGTCTATCCCTGTACCTGGAGCATAATTAGGTCTTCTTTCAGTAAAAATATTTACCGTGATATATTCTTTAGGATTTGAAACCAAATAATCTACATAAGGTTTTAAAACTTTACGTACTTCTTTAGCATTTTCTTTAGTAAAATAATCTCTCGAATCAACAAATGGAATAATTAAATTATCCAAACAAGGTGGTGGTGGGTCTTTCTGGATTCCTCCGCCACCTCCACTTGGAGGATTTCCACCACCTGGAGGATTTCCACCACCTGGTATTTTAGCTGGTTTACCAGGATTATTACCACCAGGTCCAGGTGAATTTTCGCCACTCTGTCCAGCTTGAGTTTCAGAACCTTCAGGTTTATCCAGTCCAATACATGATTCTTCAACTAGAGGAGTTGGTGGTGGATTCTTCGCAATTAAAACGACATCATGAGAAACAGCAGTGGTAATATCTCCAGTAGCTCCATTACCTGCACCAGTTTTATTCACATGTACATTCCAATAACCTCCATTTTTCTGTGTTACATAATTATATTCAACCGTTGTGGTTCTCGTACCATCTGTATAAACAAAGGTCTGTTTTTCACCACTTTTCGGTGAACCAGGTAAATCTTTTGCTTCATCTTCAAGCTCTTTAGATGTACCTTTAAAACTTCTATCTCCCGTCTTTTTCACAGGGTCACCTGGTCCTCCTTCACTTGCCAATCCAGTTGGGTCTTTATATAATACTGGATTATTATTAAATGCTGAAAATGGAGATTGCCATGGGAAATATGACATAAGTTCGTCCAATGAACTCCACCTTCCCAACCTCGGATTGTACTGTCTAAAATCAGTTGTATAAGAGTTCCCATCCCCACTAACCTCATTATCCAGTTCCATTGAATTATATGCGAATCTATATTTATCACTCGTATATTCATGGTGTCTATCTGGCATCTGCAT
Source organism: Flavobacteriales bacterium (assembly GCA_947375085.1). The sequence continues at coordinate 283 of CANCEQ010000039.1, read as the reverse complement.
TCCAAATGGATAGTAGTCACTTGTTTGTACAAGAGTTGCAGAATAAAGGCTCGTAGAGCTTCCTAGGTTCAACGTTTTTCTATCATTGATTACTGCGTTTACGTTGCCTAAATGATTGGTTAACTCATAGTTCCTTTTTCCTAACGTATTTTGATACACTCCTTCAAATTCAATCGGCATTTCATCTATTTCAACATTAAATATCGCTTTGTGTTCTTTTACTATTCCTAGTCTTGATGCTCCATAAATATGTCGCTCTGATAATGTCGCTTGGTCATTAACA
>CANCEQ010000038.1 GCA_947375085.1 Flavobacteriales bacterium | reverse complement strand
GAAAAAGTTTTTAGAGACATACTTATAAGTGATACCGATAATTTCGAATCATTTTACAAAGCAATTATTTCAGCTTTTAGATTCGAAGGTGATCAAATGGCATCTTTTTACATTTCCAACGATGATTGGGATAAAGGTCACGAAATCAGTTTAATGGATTTGTCATACGATGATGATGCAATTGATGCGATTCCATCTGTTATGAAAAATGCTATTCTGAAAGATTTCATAGAAGAACCAGATCAAAAAATGATTTTGGTTTATGACTTCTTAAGAATGTGGATATTTCTAGCTGAATTAGTTGGTTATGAACAAGATGCACCTGCTGAACCAACGGTATTATTAGCAATGGGAATGGCACCACCAGAAGATTCTAGAATTGCCGATCTTGGAACTGAAGACGATGTTTTGGGAGATTTATATGGTGATGAAGAGGATGATTTAGAGGATGATGACGACTTTGGCTTCAATGATTACGAAGATGGGCTATCAGATGATGATATGTCGAACTTCGACGGATATGATTATTAAAAGTTGGTATTAGATTAAAAAATAGAATTAAAAATAAAATAAAGGCATGGAATTCGGAGATCCAATTGGGAAAGCAATTTTAGATTTTGTAAAAACAAATAAACCAGATGACATTATTGTTTCTTCTGAAATTTGTGAAGATGATATTATTCCAATTGAAGTTTTGTTCAGAACACTTGAAGAAATGCCTGAATTAGAAGTTTGTGCAATCAAAAAAGCGACAGGAAAAGTATTAGATGTTGGAGCTGGAGCTGGTGTACATGCTTTAGAAATGAAAAAAAATGGTTGTGATGTATTAGCAATTGATATTTCAAAAGGTTCAGTTGAGTACTTAAAAACAAAAGGATTAAATGTAAAACACATTGACTTTTTCGATTTAAAAGATCAAAAATTTGATACAATCACAATGTTAATGAATGGTATCGGAATCGCAGGCTCTCTTTCAAACCTTGAAAAAACGTTAGAACATGCTAAATCATTATTAAATCCAGGAGGCAAAATATTGTGTGATTCGTGTGATATTCGTTATTTATACGAAGATGAAGACGGTGCATTGTGGGTGAATTTAAATACAGAATATTATGGAAACTTTCGTTTTCAAATGTCCTACAAAAAAGAAAAAACAGATTGGTTTGACTGGTTATATGTTGATTTTGATTCTTTGTTTAATTCCGCTTCAAAAGTTGGCTTAAAAGCTGTAAGAGTATTTGAACAAGATGAAAACTATTTAGCTGAAATAACACTTTAACTAATTATTAATGCTAGATTTTTGATATTTGATTAATTACAAAAAAGTACAATAGAATATTAAAATTTTGAGAATCAAGAAATACATCTTTACTTTAATAATTGGAATTTTCTGTTTAAGTACTACTTCTTCAGATGTTTCGCCTTTTCCTTTTACAAATAGCTCTTTACTTTGGAAAATTGAAAGTCCGAATAGTAAAACAAGTTATTTATTTGGAACGATGCATATTATTGAAAAAGAATACTTTATCTTCCCAAAATCTCTTGAGAAATTAGTATCAAAATCAGATGAAGTTATCATGGAGCTTCCAAGTATTCCTTCACCAAAAGATGCTTTACCATTAATCACTTTAAAAAAAGGTTCCTTTTTTGATTTTTTCACGACTGAACAAACAGATAGTATTCTTCAATGGGCGAACTCTGAATTAAAAATGAATGAACAATTGTTTAGAAGTGTATTTTTTAAGATGAAACCATTTGTAGTTGTTCAAACTGCAATTCAACTTCAATTTCAAGGAAAAACAGAATCTTATGAAAAATCCTTCTACAATCTTGCAAATGATAAAAAAATTGAAACAATTGGTCTAGAAACTGTAGAACAACAAATGAGATTTTTTGATGATTTAACAAAGGAAGAACAAGCTGAATTGGTTATGGAAAGCATACGTTCTCAAAAAAAATCAATTGAATTAATCAATCGAATGCAAAAAGTATATGCTAGACAAAATGTCGATTCATTATTTTTACTTTTTCAAGAAGAAGGTGGTGCCTTATCAAAAAAACAAAATCAATTCTTGGACGACAGAAATCAAAATTGGATTCCTAAAATAAAAACTTCTATTTCGTCTAAAAATTGTTTCATCGCAGTAGGCGCTGGACATTTAGGGGGCAACAACGGAGTGATTCGATTACTACAAAAAGAAGGCTATACACTTACTCCTATTCAACTTGATAAATAAAAAAAATGAAAAATTTCCTTTTATTAATTATTACTATTTTATCTCTTACAGCTTGTAAAACATATTCTGACGACGATAAAAAAATCTTTGATAAGCAAATAAGAGCTTATATTCGTCAACATGATTTAAAATGTAAGAAATCTGCATCTGGATTATACTATTCCATTATTAAAGAAGGGAAAGGAAATAAAATACAAATTTCTGACAACGTTTCAATTAGCTACAAAGGAAAACTAATCAATTGTACAACTTTTGACTACCAAAAACAACCCGTAACATTTGCTGTGAAAGATTTAATTGGAGGATGGAAAGAAATGCTTTTAAAATCTAAACCAGGAGCAAAAATATTTATGATATTACCTCCTCATTTAGGATATGGAGATAACGATTTAGATGACATTCCAAAAAATTCACTTTTGATTTTTGATATGGAAATCAAAAGTGTTGAATAATCATTTTTAAATAAAAATAAATAATTGTACATTTATAAAATGTTGGTTCATATTTAAATAAGATAAATTAATCTAAAATGGAATTTTCAAACAAGATTACAATTGCAATTGATGGTTTTTCTTCTTGCGGTAAAAGTACATTAGCAAAAGCTTTAGCAAAAAAATTAAACTATATTTTTATAGATAGCGGAGCTATGTATAGAGGTGTATCCCTTTTTTGCATTCAAAACAATCTAGTTGAAAATGGTAAAATAAAAGAAGATTTATTGATTAAAAAATTACCATCTATTGAAATTTCATTTGAAAAAAATGAAGAAACTCAGAAACCTGATTTATTGTTAAATGGAATTAATGTAGAAAATATAATTCGTTCAATTGAGGTAGCATCTATTGTTTCAAAAGTAGCTTCAATAAAAGAAGTTCGAGAAAAATTGGTCATCGAACAACAAAAAATGGGCGAAGAAGGTGGGATTGTTATGGATGGTAGAGACATCGGAACTGTCGTTTTCCCAAATGCAGAATTAAAATTATTTGTTACTGCAGATCCTGAAACAAGAGCTCAAAGAAGATTTATAGAATTAACTACTAAAGGCGATAAAGTTACTGTGGAAGAAATACGATTTAATTTGGAAGAAAGAGACCGTATTGATAGTACACGTAAAGAAAGTCCTTTAAGACAAGCTAAAGATGCAATACTTATAGATAATTCAAATTTAACACAAGAAGAACAATTAGAATTAACGCTTAACTTGGTTAAAAAAAAATTGGAATCGGAATTGGTAACTGAATAAAAGTGTCATTATTTTAAAAATCAAACAAAGAATATAAAAAAACAACATTTATTGCTTTTTTAATTAATAATTTATTTACTTTTGCCAAGTAAAATAAATTATTAAAATTCTATGCAATCTTTAGGTAAAATAACAGAAGAATTAATCAATCGCAGTCCTTTCTTAAGAGAGGCAATGGCTGAAAACTTAATCAACATTTCTTCTTTAGCCCGCAAACTTCGTCCAGAAATTGAAAAAATATTCAATAAAGAAGTAAATGAAGGTGCTATCGTTATGGCTATAAAAAGAATGCCTCCAGGATACTATCATCAACTTGATTTGAAAATCAAAAATGTAATGGGTGAAATTGGAGACATTTTAGTTAGAAGTAATCTAACAAATTTCACTTTTGAAAACTCAGACACTCTTAAAGAAAAACAATTAGAATTAGTTAATATTTTAAACAAAGAAAACGATAGTTTCTTTGCAATCACAAGAGGTATTACAGAAACAACCTTAATTGTAAATGCGAATCATATTGAAACAATTCAAACTTTATTTAAAAAAGAAAAATTAACTTCAAATACTAAAAACTTAGCATCTGTAACAGTTAAACTACCTTCTATAAATACAGAATTACACGGTGTTTATTATTATATATTGAAACATTTAGCTTGGGATGGTATAAATATCACTGAAATCATCTCAACCTCAAATGAGTTCACTACAGTAGTATCTCAAACAGATATTGATAGAGCATTTTCTATCCTAATGAAATTAAAAAGAAATAATTCTGAATTAGATTAATTTTCTTTTAACAAATTACCTTTTCCTTTTTTATTTAAAACTATATTCGAGGGAACACCTTTATAAAAGATGTTCCCTCCATTTTTTATGTCAGCTTTTAAAATCGTATTATTTGAATTAACCATCATATTTCCCATTGTATTTGACACGACTTTAACAGAATCTTTCACTGATAAATTATATGTATTACAAAATCCATTATTATCAATAAATAAATTTGCATAATCAGTCGTTCCACTTAAATTAAAATCACCATAACCACCTGATGCACTTGCATAAATCATTTTAGAATTCAAGTTCAAATTTATAGATCCAGAGCTATTTAAAATTTCTAGTGTTAACCAAGGGAGATTTAATGTATCCAAATTTGTCAAAATTTCAGTACCTCGATATTTGATTTCAGTTAAATCAACAAAATGAATCTCGGCCTTTATCACTTTTTTATAACTCCTTAAAAAATTACACTTATTTTCATTTGTAATAGTTAAACGGTCATTAGATACACTTATTTTAACATCATTTAATAAATTTTCTCCTCCATTTAAAACAACTTTAAAAACAGAATCTTGTACCAAACAAAACTCAATTTTTTCATTTAAATCTAATTTAGTAAATGATGGAATACCAAACTCTTGCGTCACAACATGTCCGGTAGATTTTAAACATTCTCTATCCTCTGCCTTTTTACAAGACTTAACACCCGCTAATAATGAAATAAAAATTAAAGATTTAAACATATTCATTACTTCTTGTAATTAAAAGTGTAACCTATCCCCCATTCTGCAAAATCGGCTTTTGCCCAGTTCGAACGTAAAACAGCATTTATACTGATTCCGTTATTAAAATAATAACGCATCCCAATTCTATGATAAAATCTCCCTTCAGGTTGAAATTTATCGATTACATTTACCCCCATTCCTAGAACAAAATGAAAGTGATCTAAAGGAAGTAAGTATCCTCCATAAACTCCTATTTGAATATAGTCCTTCTGTGTTTTAGGAATTTCAGTTTTATATCTACTTATGACTTGTTTTGAAATAGCATCTAAAGACACTTCCCACCCAACTTTTTGACTTACAAAATACCTTGAAAATAAACTCAAACCAAAAACAGGTAAATGACCTTGACCAGTAGGAAAAATTTCTTTTACTGAATAAACTGAATTTATTCCATACACTATTTTTTTCAACTTTAAATCAGATTTTCCTAGATCATTTACTTCATAATTATTTAATCTATAACCGTACCCTAAACTAACAAAAGGCATATTAATACCGATATTAGGAACTTTATAAGCTGCATTTGAACAGTGAGTTAAATCTAACCCTACAATAAATTGATTTTTACCGTAACTAAATTTGTTTTTGATACCAAAACAAATAAGAGCATTTACATGAGAACTTATTACTGCATTTTTAGGATCATTGATAGGATCATAAACCTTTGAAGTATAAGCTAATCCACTACCAAGCTTAGCACAAAAACGATAATGAGAAGTTTTCACCAAAGGAAACTCAATAAAAGCATAAGACCCAGAAAATTTTCCTAAAATCTCACTATTTCCTACTGATGCTAAAAAAAACGTTCCTCCTAATGTTGGATAATTAAATGACTTATGCCATTTTTTTGAACCATTCGTATAATTGACCAAAGAAATCTCAGATGCAAACGTATGCGCTTTGGGTAAATTAGCAATTTCACCCCTTTCCCCTATTAAAAAACCCGTTTTTCCTTTTAATTCAAGTCCCCAACATTTCTTTATTTGATTAGATAAATCCGTTTTTTTACCATCCTCCAATTGCGCTTTTAATTCAAAAACTATCGAAGTAAAAAACAAAAAAACAATAGAAATATAGACTTTTAATGACATTCTCAAATTTTAACTTATTTAACTTACGGCTAAATTCTATTTTTGTTACTGTTATGTTTAAATTTGAAAATTTAAACAATATCTTTATGAATTAAAAAACAAACATGGATACTAGATTAGTTGCTTTTGAAAGATTATTGACAATAATGGACGAATTAAGAGAAAAATGTCCATGGGATAAAAAGCAAACTTTAGAAACACTTAGACACTTAACAATTGAGGAAACCTATGAACTCACAGATGCAATCCTCGAAAATGATTTAACAGCTTTAAAAGGAGAAATAGGAGATTTATTTTTGCATCTAGTTTTTTATTGTAAAATTGGTGAAGAAAAAGGCGAGTTTGATGTTGCTTCCGTTCTAAATGGAATCTGTGATAAACTTATTCACCGTCACCCTCATATCTATTCGAATGTTCAGGTTGAAAATGAAGAAGATGTTAAAAGAAATTGGGAAGAATTAAAATTAAAAGAAGGGAAAACATCTGTACTTGAAGGTGTCCCTTCCTCACTTCCATCTATGGTGAAAGCAGCAAGAATACAAGAAAAAGTTAAGGGAATTGGATTTGATTGGAGTGACAAATCCGACGTGTGGGCCAAAGTAAAAGAAGAAATTGAAGAACTTCAAATTGAAGTAGAGAAAAACAGTGATCATATAGAAGAAGAGTTTGGTGACGTTCTTTTTTCATTAATAAATTATGCTAGATTTATTAATATCAATCCTGATGATGCTTTATCAAGAACAAATTCAAAATTCATTAACAGATTTAAATTAATGGAAATTTTAATAAAAGAAAACAATTTAGAAATCAACAAATTAACACTTGTAGAAATGGATGTTTATTGGGAAAAAGCCAAAAATATATTAAAAAACAAATAAACAGTTTAATCAACACATACTACAAATTAAATTATTTTAAGTTTAATACTATTTTCAATACAATCAAATCATTATATTCGCTTCGAAATTTACTAAAACAGAACAACTCATAACTATGAAAATATTTATATCTTTCACTATTTCATTATTTTTTATTGGTTTAACATACGCTCAAGAACATACTGTTCGAGGCTTTATTTATGAAAAAAAAAATGGTGAAGCAATCATTTTTGAGAAAGTTTTTTTGTTAAAATCGGACAGTTCTATTTTTGGTGGTGGTAATACCGATGTAAATGGTTTTTTCGCAATTCCTAAAGTAGATAAAGGTGATTATATTCTAAAAATTGATAATGGAAATTTTAAAAGCTTCTTTCAAAATCTAACTATTTCAGATGGAAAAGGATTCACTAATGTGAAATACGAACTGGAGAAAGTTGAAAATATAAACGAACTTCAAGATGTTGTAATTAGTGCTGAAAGTAAAAAGAAAAAAAATGAAGTCTTAATTTCGACAATTAAGATGGATAAAAAAGCTATAGAACGAATCCCTAGTATGGGTGCTGAAAATGACATAATAGGTGCTTTTAGTGTAACACCTGGGGTGGTAACGACTGGAGATCAAGGAGGTCAAATGTATGTAAGGGGTGGAACACCTATTCAAAACAAAGTATTGTTAGATGGTATGACTATCTATAATCCATTTCATTCAATCGGATTCTTTTCAATTTTTGAAACTGAATTAATAAAAAATGTGGATATATATACCGGAGGATTTGATGCAAAATATGGCGGAAGAATTTCATCAGTTATGGATATTTCCTATAGAGATGGTAACAAAAAAGATTTTGGTGGTAAAATATCAGTTTCTCCTTTTTTAGCTAAAGCAGTTCTTGAGGGGCCTTTCAAACGAGCAAAAGATGGGAAAGCTAGTGCTGGATCGTATTTATTTTCTGCAAAACATAGTTTATTAGACTATACTTCTAAAAGCTTGTACCCTAATGTAAACAACGGGAATGGATTACCTTTTAATTTTACCGATTTATATGGGAAAGTAAGTTTTAACGGCGATGATGGTTCAAAATTTAGTGCTTTTGGATTTCACAATGTAGATAGTGTTAATTTTTACAATGCCGCAAATTTGGAATTCAAAGCTTCTGGTGGTGGAGTTAATTTTATTGTTGTTCCTAACAGTTCTTCTACTTTTATTAAAGGACATGTTAACGGAAGTACTTACAATACAACCTACAATGAAATCGCTTCAGAACAAAGATCTAGTTCTATAGGTGGATTTGATTTAGGATTTGATTTTATTCACTTTTTAAAAAATGAAAGCGAAGTAGATTATGGCTTTAATTTAGGAGGTTTTAACACTAAATTTAAAACATATAATGAATTAAAAAGAGAAATCACACTTGATAACTTCACATCAGAAATTGGAGGATATGTGAATTTTAGAAAAATAATTGGACGATGGGTAATCCAACCAAGTTTTAGACTTCAAGTTTATGCTTCACTAGCAACTATTTCTCCAGAACCAAGAATTGGACTAAAATACAATGCTACTGAAAAATTACGTTTTAAATTTTCTGGAGGTCGTTTTTCTCAGAATTTCACTTCTGCATCATCTGATAAAGATGTTGTAAATTTATTTAATGGATTACTTTCTGCACCAACAAACGTTCAAGAATCATTTATTAATCAATTTCAACAACAAAAAACAATCAAAAATGGTTTACAATATGCTTGGCATGCTATATTTGGTTTTGAATATGATTTAACTAAAAAAATTAGTGCAAACGTTGAAGGTTATTATAAGTATTTTTCTCAGCTAAGTAATATAAATCCGAATAAAATATATGAGGATAATGCAACGAATAAAGATGTTCCAGATGTTGACAAAAAAGATTTTATAATTGAATCTGGTCAATCTTATGGTGTTGATTTACTATTAAAATATACAAATAATAGATTATTCATATGGGGTGTATATTCTTATGGAAAATCTACTAGATGGGATGGTTATCAAGAATATGCACCTGTATTTGATAGACGTCACAATATAAACTTTGTATCAACCTACACATTTGGTAAAAAGAAAGATTTAGAATTAAGTATAAGATGGAATTTAGGTTCTGGACTTCCATTCACGCCTCAAGTTGGTTTCTATCAAACTGAAACTTTCTCAAAAGGAGTAACAACAGACTATACAACTTCAAATCCAAGTACAATTACAAATAAATTAGGTGATTATAATAGTCAAAGACTTCCTTATTATCACCGTTTAGATATAACTGTAAAAAAACAATTTCACTTCAAAAATAAGACTGATTTAGAAATCATAGCGAGTGTTACAAATGCTTACAATAGAAAAAATATTTTTTATGTAAACAGAATCACTTCTGATAAAATATATCAATTTCCTTTATTACCAAGTTTAGGTGTAAGTTACAAATTCTAAGTTGTAGCTTGATTTTTAAATTCTTAAAAATTATTGTATTTTTGAACTCATAAGTAACCAAAAATAAACTATGAACATTTTGCTTAAAAAAAATAAATTTACCCTTACATCCTTAATATTTTTAATAAATCTTTTTTTAGGTTCCTTTAATTGTTTTGCTCAACCTGCAAATGATGATTGTAGTGGTGCAGTTATTCTTACCCAATCCACTTCATGTAATTCAATTTCAGGAAATGTAAATAATGCTACACAATCAATTCCGGCTAAGCAATCTTTTGGAACAGCTGATGATGATGTATGGTATAAATTTATTGCTACAAAAAATTCAGTTGTAATTTCTGTAAAAGGATCATCAAGTTTTAATGTTGTTTTCGAATTGTTTTCTGGAACAAGTTGCACTAATTTAACTTCAATAAATGCAACAGATGATTTAAGTACTAATGGTTCAACGGAAACGTCAGCAATCGGTAATTTAGTAATTGGTAACACTTATTGGATAAGAGTTTATCACTATTCATCAATAAAACCAAGTTCAAAAACATTTGATATCTGCATTACTGATGCTGCAACAAAACCTTCTTGTAATAATAGTTTAAAAGCGGGAAATACTTGTGGACAGTCTTTACCAATGTGTGATTTTAACGGGTATTGCGGAAACACTAAAAAATACAATGCTAATTCTGCACCCGATGGATATACTGCTGATTATTGGCCTGAGTTATACGATCCAAACGGTGTAGTAACTGATGCATTTTGTGGTTCTATTGAAAACAATTCATTCATTACCTTTTTAGCTGCTAACGATACAATTAATTTTAATATTTGGATCTATAATTCAAAATCAAACTTAGGTATCCAATTAATGGTCTGTTCAATACCAACATGTGGAAGTGGTCCCGTTACCAAATATTATTGTAACAACCAATTGAATCCTACAACTTCCTCAGGTTATAAAATCATTTCTGTTAATGGACTTGTTCCGGGTAACACATATTATATAATGATTGACGGTTACGGTGGAGACGAATGTGACTATACAGTAGGTTTACCTCCAAATAGTGGATTTGCAGTTTCAACATCAGTAACACCAACTTCAAAAAACATATGTCTAGGAAGTTCTATAGATTTAACTGGTGCTGGAGGAGATGGTATTAATTATTCTTGGAGCACGTCAGCCAATGCTGCTGATTTAAGTAGTACAAATACCTATCATACAATTGCTACACCTACAACTTTAGGTACCAAAACTTATACTGTTGTATCAAATGGTACTGCACTACCAAGTTGTACTCTAACCAATTCAGCAACTGCAACCATAAATGTTGTTTCTCCACCTACTATTGATCCACTTGTTACGCCACCTACAATTTGTTTTGGAGCAACAGCAACATTAACGGCAAATCCAACTGGAGGAAAATGGTCCAGTAATACTCCATTTGTAGCTAATATAAATGAAAACACAGGGATTATAACAGCTTCTTCTGCTGGATCGACTATTATCACTTACACCTTAGACAGTGGATGTGAAGCTTCAGTTGTATCAAATCCTATTACAATCCTTCCAGAAATAAAATTTACTATTACGTTAACAAAACCAGACGATTGTATAACGCCAAATGGTAAAATAAAATTTAGTAATTTAATTGCTTTAACAAATTATTCATGTGTTTATAAAATAAACGGTACAACTATTTCAGTTCCACTTAATTTCACAACTGACATTAATGGTACATATGAAATAACTAATTTAAATACTGGTGTCTATTCTAACTTTATTATTACCATGATTTCAAGTGGTTGTAGTGGAACAGATCTTAACTCATATAATTTATCATATGCTCCACTAACATTTAGTTTAGCAGGTAAAGATTCACCAACTTGTGCATCTCCTCAGGGTAAAATAATTATATCAGGTTTAAAACCAAATACCATAGGATATACATTAGATTATTCACCTACAGATTCTAAAGTTTTAACAGCGGATGCGTTCGGAAAAGACAGTATTATCAACTTAAGCCCAGGAACCTACTCAAATTTTTTAATCAAATTAAGTAACTGTTCTGGTTCAAATGGAGCACAAATTATAATAAAAAACCCTGAAACTCCGGTCGTACAGTTTAGAGATACACTTTTATGTGCAGGTGAATCGGTTACAATAAAAGCGAAGGTAACAGACCCTAGTGTAGGTATTTTCAATTGGAAAGAGTTTCCAACGAATACTTCTGATTCAATTGTTGTTCACCCTATATTAGATACAACTTATACATTAACTTCATATTCTCTTTTCGATTGTCCTAGTATTACATATCAATCATTTGTAAAAGTATACATCAAACCTGTACCTACATTAACTACAAATGTTACCGAAGAATGTGAAAAAGTGAAAGTTAATTTTAGTAATACTTCAAATCCGAATGGATTAAATGGTATATGGGATTTTGGGGATGGAATTCGAATGAATTCAATTGACCCTACTATTTCTCATGCATATCTTAAAAGTGGTTTAAAAGATATAAAACTAGTTCTTTCTAACCCTGCATGTAAAGATTCGATTACATACAAAGGACTGATTAATATCAATCCGAATTCAAAGGCAATAATTACTGCAGATAAATTAACAACAATTGTAACTGACTCAAAATTCACATTTACAAATTCATCTTTAAATTCTACTGATTATATTTGGGATTTTGGAGATGATGAATACTCAAATGATTCATCTAATATAGTTAAACATTCATACCTAGAAATTCCAGGAAAATACGAAGTTAAACTATATGCTAGTTCAAATGGAAAATGTCCTGATTCAACTTTTATTACAATTAAAATAACGGAGGATTTAATATTTTATATTCCTAATTCATTTACGCCAAATGGAGATGAGCATAACCCTACTTTTTTACCAATCTTTACCTCTGGTTTTGAATCAAAAAGTTACAACTTAAAAATATACAATAAATGGGGTCACATCATTTTTACTACTAATGATGTCAACTCTGGTTGGGATGGTAAAATAAAAGGATTAGCAGCTACTAATGATATTTACAATTGGGTAGTTGAATTTTATGATAGCCAAACTCAATTACCACATATTGAAAAAGGTTATGTTACTTTATTGAGATAAAAAAATTATGCTAAAGAAAATTAAACAGTATTTACCCTACTTTGTCGATGTATGGCAATACATAATCATCATCGTGATTTTTATAATAGCAGCTATTTTTTTCTTATAATTATGACTAAATTTTAATATTTAAAATTCGTACGTGAATTTTGAATGATTATATTTGTCTGAATCAAAATATATTTTTTTGTGAAATTCGAACATAACATTTCAATTGTAGTCCCTTTATTCAATGAAGTTGAATCTTTACCTGAATTGCATTCTTGGATAAAGAAAGTTATGGACGAAAATCAATTTACATATGAAATCATACTAATAGATGATGGTAGTAAAGATGGTTCTTGGAAAAAAATTGAAGAATTAAAATCCATTTTCCCTGAAATAAAAGGAATTAAATTTCAAAGAAATTATGGTAAATCAGCCGCTCTTCAAAAAGGATTTGAATTAGCATCAGGTAAAGTTGTTATTACAATGGATGCCGATTTGCAAGATTCCCCTGATGAAATTCCAGAATTATTCAGAATGATTAATGAAGAGGATTTTGATGTCGTTTCAGGATGGAAGAAGAAACGATATGACCCAATAACTAAAACAATACCTACAAAATTATATAATTGGGCTGCAAGAAAATTAACGGGTATTTATTTACATGATTTTAATTGTGGATTAAAAGCTTATAAATACGAGGTCGTTAAAAGCATTGAACTATACGGAGATATGCATAGATACATCCCACCATTAGCAAAATATGCAGGATTCAATAAAATTGGAGAAAAAGTCGTAATTCATCAATCTAGAAAATTTGGTACAACTAAATTTGGAATGAATCGTTTTTTAAATGGACCTCTAGATTTATTGTCAGTTGTCTTTATGGGTAAATTCGGGAAGAAACCTATGCATTTTTTTGGTGCAATTGGAACTTTTCTTTTTATCATCGGATTTGGATTTGCGCTTTTCTTAATAATTGATAAATTATTTATTGATAAAGCTTCTCGTTTAATTGCTGAAAGAACTGAATTTTACATCTCAATAGTTGCTATGATTATTGGATCTCAATTTTTCTTAGCAGGTTTTTTAGCTGAATTAATCGGTAGAAATTCTTCAACTAGAAACCAATATTTAATCGAAAAGACTATTTGATCTATGCTTAATGAGCAAATTGATTCTTCTTGGACACTTTTTCTTGATAGAGATGGTGTTATCAACGAAAGAATAATGGGCGGCTATGTTACCAAAATTGATGACTTCCATTTTTTACCAATGGTTCCTGAAGCTATTGCTTTGTTCTCAACACTATTTTCTCATATTTTTATAGTAACGAATCAACAAGGTATTGCAAAAAAAATAATGACAGAGCGTAACCTTTTAGATATTCACAGTTATATGACTGAACAACTATCTGAAAAAAATGGAAAAATTACAAAATGTTATTTTGCTCCTGGATTTAAAAACGAAGAAAATTCGAGCAGAAAACCAAATCCAACAATGGGATACTGGGCTAAACAAGATTACCCTTCTATCGATTTTAAAAAATCAATTATGATAGGAGATACAGATTCGGATATTAAATTTGGCAAGAATCTTGGAATGAAAACAGTAAGAATACAAACAGAAGAAAAAATTAATTTTGAAGCTGACTATACATTTAATAGTTTATTTGAATTTGCAAAAACATTAGAAAATGAAAAATAAAATTTTATTAATTAGTTTATTTTTTACCCAATTTTTAGTTGCACAAAATGTAACTGATTCAAAAGGTTTAAAACAAGGTGTTTGGAAAAAGACATATCCAAAAAGTACAGCATTGGTTTACGAAGGTCAATTTAAGAACAATAAACCAGTTGGAACTTTTAATTACTACTATCCTTCAAAAAGCAAACAAGCTATTATTAAGCACGATGAAAATAGCAATCGATCAACGGCTGTTTTTTATCATGAAACAGGTGTAATTCTTAGTAAAGGAATTTACAAAGACATGAAAAAAGACAGTGTTTGGCTAAACTTTGCACCATCCGGTCGTTTAAGCTCATCTGAAACTTTTAAAAACGATACACTTAACGGTAAAAAAATCATTTATTATTTACCTGAAGATGCAAGTGATAAATCTCAACGTATTATGTCAATCTCTAATTACGCCAAAGGTAAATTGAATGGAGAAAAAATAGAATATTTTGAATCCGGACTTATAATGACAAAAGGAGAATACCTTAACAATGTGAAAAATGGCGTTTGGGAAGTTAATCATCCAAATGGAAAAACAATGAATCTTGAGCGCTATAAAAATGGTATATTACATGGATGGTGTATTGTGAAAGATGAAAATGGAGTTGAAACTGGAAAAAGCTATTTCTATTACGGAGAAAGATTAGAAGGTAAAAAATTGGAAATGAAAATGAAACAATTCAAAGAAAAGGCAATTAATCCAAATAATTGAACCATTTTTCGTATGTTCGTATACAGAAACATGAAAACATATTTTAAATTTTCAATCATATTTTTAATAAGTATACTTACTTTATCAATAACTAGTTGTAAAAAAAAGAAAGTTGATGCTCCTAAAATGTATACAAATTATTTTGGTTTAACTGAAGGAAGATATGTAATTTATGACGTTCAAGAAATGTTTCACGATGTCGCAGTAAGTCCACAACACGACACTAATTTTTATCAATTAAAAACATTAATTGGAGCTGAAACCACTGATAATCAAGGTAGAACTGTTAGAGATTTTAAACGTTTCAAAAGAAATAAAACTACCGATCAATGGGTCATTTCAGATTTATGGACTGCTGTAATCGAAAACAATAAAGCTGAATTAGTCGAAGAAAATCAACGAGTTATAAAATTAGTATTTGCTCCAACATCTGACAAAAAATGGAATCCAAATGCGTTCAATATGATGGATTCTTTAAATTATTATTACTCAAGCATCCACAAACCTTACAGTTTACCTAATCTTTCATTTGACTCAACAGTAACAGTGTCTAAAGATAAATTCTTCTCTTTAATAGACTATAAAATAGATAGTTATAAATATGCAACAAATGTTGGTTTGGTAAGTAAAACATATAAAAATCTTACGATTGCCAATTTTGATACTTTAGATGTTAGAAAAGGAAGTGAAATTCATTACAAATGCATTGGTTACGGTTTTGAATAAATAACTATGAAGATCTCTATTTTTTCAGCATTTTATCCTTTCCGTGGTGGTATCGCTCAGTTTAGCGCCCTACTCTATCGCTCTATTGAAAAAAATCATTCGGTAAAAGCATTTACATTTAAAAGACAATATCCTAGTTTCTTATTTCCTGGTCAAACACAGTTAGTTACTGAAAAAGATATTGCTGATAAAATTCCAGCTACTCGTGTTCTAGACTCCATGAATCCTTTGAGTTTCATTTCGACGGCAAAGGCAATTAAAAACTCAAAATCAGATATTTATATTTCTAATTATTGGATGTCCTTTTTTGGTCCTGCAATGGGAATTATTGCTCGATTAATACCAAATAAAACAAAGCAAATATCAATTTTACATAATGTTATTCCACATGAAAAACGTTTTTTTGACATTCCTTTCAATAAATTTTTCTTATCAAAAACGGATGGCTTTATAGTGATGTCAGATGCAGTATTGAATGATTTAATAAGTCTAAAACCAGATGCAAAATACCTTCGAATTGATCATCCCGTTTATACTCATTTCGGAGAAAAGATTACTCAAAAAATAGCACAAGAAACTATAAATGTAGCTACCGATAAAAAAACACTTTTATTTTTTGGTTTAATTCGCGATTACAAAGGACTCGATTTACTTTTAGAAGCCTTTAATTTATTAAATTCAGATTATCAACTAGTTATAGCAGGTGAAGTTTATGGATCCTTTGAAAAATATGAGGCTATTATTCAGAATTCTCCCAATAAAGAACGGATTCACCTTAATAATCGATACATAAACGACAATGAAGTAGCTACTTTTTTCTCTGCAGCAGACGTATGTATTTTACCTTATAAATCAGCAACTCAATCAGGAATTACCGCAATTTCAAATCACTTTTGTTTACCGATTATTGCTACAGATGTAGGAGGTTTAAAAGAAACCATTCATCATCAAAAAACAGGTTTAATAGTTGAAACAAGAAATTCAAATGATATTAAGCAATCTATTGAATATTACTTCAATAACAATCTGAAAGAAAACTTTTCAGCTGCTATTCAAAAGGAAAATGAATTAAAATCTTGGGATAATTTCGCTGAAAAATTAATTCAATTTTCAGAAACTTTATAAACCTTTTCAAAACCATTTTATTGAAATTCTGAACTACTAAATTGAGTTAAAAATTTGATTCAATTCAGTCTTCTTTTTATTATATTTGTGGTATGCGCATAGATATTCTTACAGTTCTCCCTCAATTGCTTGATAGCCCTTTTTCAGCTTCAATTATGCAACGTGCTCAAGACAAAGGACATGTTGAAATTCACATTCATAATATTCGTGATTATTCTACTAACAAACATAAAAATGTAGATGATTATCAATATGGAGGTGGAGCTGGAATGGTAATGTCAATTGAACCAATAGCCGCTGCGATAGAGAAATTGAAATCTGAAAGAAGTTATGATGATGTTATTTATATGTCGCCAGATGGTGAACTTTTAGAACAATCTATTTGCAACACAATGAGTTTATCTCAAAACTTATTGATTCTTTGCGGTCATTACAAAGGTGTTGATGAGCGTATTAGAGAACATTACATTACAAGAGAAATATCAATTGGTTCTTACGTTTTATCAGGAGGTGAATTAGGTGCAGCCGTTTTAGTTGACAGTATTGTGCGTTTAATCCCAGGTGTTTTAAACGATGAAACATCTGCACTTACAGATTGTTTTCAAGACGATTTATTATCTCCTCCTGTCTATACTAGACCTCCAAACTATAACGGATGGGAAGTTCCGGAAGTTTTACTTTCAGGAGATTTTGCCAAAATTGAAAAATGGCGAGAAGAAAAAGCATTAGAAAGAACGAAAGAAAGACGTCCAGATTTATTGGATAAATAAACCGTAAATCTCATTTAAAAAGGAACATTCATTATGTCAGATATTCAAACATACATTGATTTATTAAAAACTGGTAAGACAATATTATATCCAACTGATACCATTTGGGGAATTGGCTGTGATGCTACAAATGAAGATGCTTGTCAGAAAATTATGTCTATCAAAAATAGACCTGCTGAAAACAGTTTCATTGTTTTAGTAGATAGCTGGCAAATGGTAGAAAGATATATACCTGAATTTCATGAAGTTTGTTATGAGCTTGGTGATGCAGCTGTTCGACCTTTGACTATTATTTATCCGAATGCTAGAAATTTAGCTCCTTCAGTTGTAGCTGCAGATGGTTCGGTAGGTATTCGAATAACAAAGGACCCAACATGTATTAAACTAATTCGTGGGTTAAAAAAACCTTTAATTAGTACTTCGGCAAACTTATCGGGTAAACCTTCTCCTCACACTTTTGCAGAGATTTCAGACAAAATTAAAAAAGGAGTTGATGGAATTATCGAAGAACGTTTAACTGAACAAATGACCTTGCCTTCACAAATAATTAAAATTGACGAAGCTGGAACGTTTAAGATTATTAGAGAATAACGTTTAGTTCTCAGTTGTTAGTGATTAGTTAATAGAATCAAAAGAAAAATATGCCGCACAAACTAATTATAAAAGACATTCAGAATAAAAAATTCGAGAAGATTTATTTTCTTCACGGAGAGGAAGGATTTTTTATTGATGAAATCACAAAGGCTTTAGTTGAAAATGTTTTGGAGGATCACGAAAGAGATTTCAATCAGGCGGTTATGTATGGAAAAGATTCTGAGGTCTTAAATATTATTTCTGAAGCGAAAGGTTATCCTATGATGGCTGCTAGAAAATTAGTCATCATTAAAGAAGCGCAAGATCTGAAAGATTTTGACAGCCTCGAAACATATTTTGAAAACCCTTCTGATTTAACCGTTTTTGTCATCAATTACAAACACAAAACATTTGACACTCGTAAAAAGTTAGCTAAAACTGTTGCGAAAAATGGATTGATGTTTAAATCAGAAAAAGTAAAAGAATATCAACTTGCAGAATGGATTTCTACCTACGTTAAAAGTGTCGGTTATGGAATTACTTCTAAAGCAAGTATTTTACTTTCTGAATTTTTGGGGAATGACTTAAGTCGAATTACGAATGAGCTTGAAAAATTATTTTTACTTCTTGAAAAAGGTACAGATATAAATGATGTTCATATTGAAGAAAACATTGGTATTTCAAAAGATTACAATCCTTTCGAATTAACAAATGCTATAGCTGTAAGAGATGTTCCAAAAGCATTTAAAATTGTAAATTATTTTGAACACAATCCGAAAGCAGGTGACATGATGGTGGTGGTTCCTTCAACCTTTAATTTCTTTAGCAAATTAATGCGAATCCATTTCCTTCCGAATAAATCTTCTCAAGCTGTAGCTACAGATTTAAAAATTCACCCTTTTGTTGCGACACAATACATCAATGCTTCTAAAGTTTATAATCCAAAGAAAATTGCTGCAAACATTGCTATTCTTCATGAATACGATTTAAAAGCGAAAGGAATTGGAAACTCTTCATTCACACAAGGTGATTTAATGAGAGAAATGATTTACCGTTTATTACACTAATATGCATTTATTTTACGATCCTAGTATTTCAATCGATGCGAAGACTCACGTTTTAAACGAGGAGGAATCTAAACATGCTTGTAAAGTTATGCGTTTATCTACTGGAGATAATGTGGCTATTCTAAATGGAAAGGGTGTTGAGTTTGTTACTAAAATAATTGAAGCTCATCCAAAACATTGCAAGGTTGAAGTAGTTTCTAAAATTACGGAAGAGTTACCTGAAACTAATCTACATATTGCTAT
>CANCEQ010000037.1 GCA_947375085.1 Flavobacteriales bacterium | reverse complement strand
CAAAAAAGAAAATGGAACCCGGCAATGGCGCCGTATATCTTTGAAGAGAAAAAAGGTATCCATATCATTGATTTAAATAAGACAATTGCACATCTTGATCAAGCGTGTGCGGCAATGAAACAAATTGCTAAGTCGGGTAAAAAAGTTCTATTTGTTGCTACTAAAAAACAAGCAAAAAGTATTATCGCTGAAAAAGTGAAAGAATTAAACATGCCTTTCGTTACTGAACGTTGGTCAGGTGGTATGTTAACAAACTTCCAAACTACTCGTAAGTCTATTCGTAAAATGTCAATCATTGACAAAATGAAAACTGACGGTACTTGGGAAACATTGAACAAACGTGAGCGTTTATTCAAAACTCGTCAAAGAGAAAAATTAGAGAAAAACTTTGGTTCTATCGTTGATATGACTCGTCAACCAGCAGCTATTTTCATCGTTGATATCTTGAAAGAGCATATCGCGTTAGCTGAAGCAAAAAGATTAGGAATTCCAACTTTTGCTATCGTTGATACAAATTCTAACCCAAGATTAGTAGATTTCCCAATCCCAGCGAATGATGATGCTACAAAATCTATTTCTATCATTATTGATGCAATTAGCGATTCAATTAAAGAAGGTTTAGAAGATCGTAAAAACTCTAAAGACAAAGCTGATTCTGATGAAGAAGCTGCTAAGTCAAAAACTGAAGAAGTAGCTGCTGAAGCTGCATCTGAAGAAACAAAATCAGAAGATAAATAATTTAAAATATGGAAGCGATGGCAATTACAGCGTCAGAAGTAAATAAATTACGTCAACAAACTGGAGCAGGAATGATGGACTGCAAAAACGCATTAGTTGAAGCTAATGGTGATTTTGAAGTAGCAACAGATCTTCTTCGTAAAAAAGGACAAAAAGTAGCAGCTAAAAGAGGTGATAATGATGCAAATGAAGGTTTCATTTTAGCTCAAGCTTCTACAGATGGTAAAACTGGTATCATTTTAACATTAAACTGTGAAACTGATTTCGTAGCTAAAAACGCAAATTTTGGTGAATTCGTTCAAACAATTATGAATATTGCATTGGATAAATTACCAAATACAAGTGAAGAATTAGTTGCTTTACCATACGATGAAAAATTAACAATCGAACAAAAAATTGTTGATCAAGTTGGTGTTATTGGAGAAAAATTGGTTTTATCTAATTATTCTAAAATTTCAGCTGAAAAAGTTGTTTCATACAACCACCCAGGTAACCAATTAGCTACAATCGTTGCTTTAAATAGTGGTTCTGATGCTGCTGAAGATGCAGGTAAACAAGTTGCTATGCAAGTTGCTGCAATGAATCCATTAGCTTTAAGCAAAGATGGTATTGATGCTACAACAATCGAACGTGAATTAGAAGTAGGTAAAGAATTAGCTATCCAAGAAGGTAAACCAGCTGAAATGGCTGAAAAAATCGCTCAAGGTAGATTAAACAAATTCTTCCAAGAAAATACATTGTTAAGTCAACCGTTCGTACGTGATAATAAATTAACTGTTGAACAGTTTTTAAATTCATCAGAGAAAGGGTTAACTGTAACTGATTTCAAACGTTTTTCTTTAAGTTAAGAAAATAAATTAAAGAAAGCCGAATCAAATGATTCGGCTTTTTTTATGCTTAAAAATTAAAATAGCAACTATTTAGAACATGAATTAAATATAGAATAAAATCTAAATAGAATACAAAAATCAACAACTAAAAACATTACATCAAAATCAAATCCCTATATTTGCAACGTATCAAAAAACAAAACAATGAAATACAAAAGAATACTTCTAAAATTGAGTGGTGAATCACTTATGGGTGATAAACAATTCGGAATTGATAATAATCGTTTAAGCTCATATGCAAATGAAATTAAAGAAATTCATAATTTAGGAGTAGAAATTGCAATAGTAATTGGAGGTGGAAATATATTCAGAGGAGTTCAAGCTGAACAAGGAGGAATGGATAGAACACATGGAGATTACATGGGTATGTTAGCTACTATGATTAATAGTATGGCTTTACAGGCTGCTTTAGAATCTGCAGGTGTTAGTACACGCCTACAATCAGCAATTGAAATGAAAGAAATTTCTGAACCATTTGTAAGAAGAAGAGCTGTCAGACATCTAGAAAAAGGAAGAGTCGTAATTTTTGGAGCTGGAACTGGAAATCCATTCTTTACTACAGATTCAGCTGCTTCTTTACGTGCTATTGAAATAAATGCTGAAGTAATATTAAAAGGAACGAGAGTTGACGGAATTTACACAGCAGATCCTGAAAAAGATAAGTCAGCTACAAAATATGACACTATTACATTTGATGATGTATATAGTAAAGGTTTAAATGTAATGGATATGACTGCATTTACTTTATGTAAAGAAAATAACCTTCCAATTATTGTTTTTGATATGGACACTCCTGGGAACTTTAAAAAATTAATGGCTGGAGATCAAGTTGGTACAATTGTTAAAAATTAATTGAATTCAAAATAGAAAGAAGATGGTAGAAGAACTTCAAATGATATATGATGAGTTTAAGAGCTCAGGAAAAAAAACATTAGAACATCTAGAATTAGAACTACAAAAAATTAGAGCGAGTAAAGCAACTCCTTCTATGCTTCAAAGTGTAATGGTAGACTATTATGGTACTCCAACACCAATATCGAAAGTTGCAAATGTTGGAACTATGGATGCAAGAACTTTAACTGTTCAAGCATGGGAAAAAAACTTACTTAACGATATTGCTAAAGGAATTATTAATGCTAATCTAGGTTTTGCTCCTCAAAACAATGGTGAAATGCTTATAATAAATGTACCTGCTTTAACTGAAGAAAGAAGAAGAGATTTAGTAAAAAAAGGAAAAGCTGAAGGCGAAAATGGAAAAGTTGTGATCCGTAATCATAGAAAAGATTCTATTGATATGGTAAAAGACTTAAAAAGCGAAGGCTTATCAGAAGACATGTCGAAAGATGCTGAAGCTGAAATTCAAAATATCACAAATCATTTTATCAAAAAAATTGATGATTTAGTTGAATTGAAAGAAAAAGACATTATGACTATTTAATTGATAATTGGTAATTGATAATTGACAATTATCAATTACCATTATAACACCTTTATCTCCACCCTCCTATTCATTTGTTCCTCATAAGAAAATCGTGGATTTGGGAATATTGGTTTTGTATTTCCATAGCCTTTCGTAATCATTCTATCTTTATTAATACCATTAGCAACGAGGTAATTATACACTCTTTTAGCTCTAGCTTCAGATAATTTTTGACCCGCAACACTATTATCATCCATTGAAAATACATGTCCTTGAATTTCAATCTTAATTTCTGAATTTAATGCTAAAAAATCTTTTAATCGATTTAATCGAGGTGTAGAACTTGTTAAAAATTCACTTGAACCAGGTACAAATTCAATTTCTTCTATCGTAAAACTTTTACCTTTTTTTATTGGTTCTAACCAAATAGTAATTTCAGTATCTGTATTAGCTACAATTGATTCAATTTTATCAACGAAGAAAAAGCCTTTAGCATCACATTTGATCGACATTTTACAAGACTTACGTACTTGAAAATAAAAATCACTACCTAAATAAAGAGCATCTAAATCATCACATCTAGAAATAATAAAATTCGCTATAATGGGAAGTCCTGTAGCTACATCACGAACTTTAAAATTCAATGCTGGAGAAAATTCATCATCTCTAAAATCAACTATTTTAGTTTCTCCTTTCTCCTTCTCTTCTTGAATATCTAATGATAAAAAATTAAAATTTAATCTTAATTTTTCTCTATGCTTCATATTTGTATTAAATAATAAAGCTATTTTTTGACCTTTCTTTAAATCAATTGAGAATAAAGATCGATTTGAATTATTACTGCTAATTTCTACATAATTAGTATCTGTATCACTAAATAATCGTTTTATTTCAGCAGAACCTTTATGAATTTCATCACATATATCTTTTCGATCTTGTAAAAAAACAACTAATTGTAAATAGCCTTTAGGAATATCTGCATTTAAAGTGACAATACCATTAGAAGGTGCAATAAAAACACACCAAATAGAATTTTTCTCAGAAACTGTTGATAATGAAGGATATGAATGAATATCATTATGTTTACCTGAATTCCCTAAAAATTCAACTGAAAAATCGCCAGATTCAAATATATTAATTGCTCCTTCACAATCTGCTATAGATGCAGTTACTAAATCTTTTTGAGAAAAAACACTCAAAAGATTAAGTAAAAAAAGAAATAATATATTTATTCGCTTATTCATAGTAGTTCTAACAAATATAAACAAAAAAGTATATAATTTATAGAATTACCTAGACTAATAAAATACTTAAATTATTAATATTCTAAAATATTTTTCAATGCAATTCCTACTTTATTCTTATTTGTCAATAATGCAGATTCTAAAATTGAATTTAACGGAATTGCGGGTGTATCAAGTGAACCAACAATAGAAACTGGAGCATCTAAATATCTAAAATTATCACGTTGGATTCTACCTGCTAATCCTAAGGTAAACGATGCCTCTTCAGACTCTTCAGTTACTAACATAACTTTACCGTGTTTTTTTGACACAGCATTAATCAAATCAAAATCCAATGGATTTAAAGTTCTTAAATCAATTATTTCAACTCGACCTTCAAATTCTTTTGATGCTTCAAGCGTCCAATAAACACCTCTACCATAAGTAATCACTACACATGATTCACCTTTTTCAATCGAAGATAAATTGGCTTCTTGAACGACTCTTCCTTTTCCAAATGGAATAATATAATCATCATCTGGTTCTATTGACATTGCCCCTTCAGTTCCAGGTATTTTAGACCAATATAATCCCTTATGCTCTAACATAACTACAGGATTTGGATCATAATAAGCTGCTTTCATCAATCCTTTTAAATCAGCTCCTGTAGAAGGATATGCTATTTTAATTCCTCTGATGTTGGTTAAAATAGACTCAACACTTGATGAATGATAAGGTCCACCTGATCCATAAGCTCCAATTGGAACTCTGATTACACAACTAACTGGCCATTTGCCGTTTGAGAGATAATATGATCTACTAACTTCTGTAAATAACTGATTTAATCCAGGCCATATATAATCAGCGAATTGAACCTCAACAATCGGTTTTAAACCAACAGCTGACATTCCAACAGTACTTCCAATAATAAATGCTTCTTGAATAGCAGTATTAAATACACGGTCATTTCCAAAAGTTTGAGCTAAAGTTGCAGCCTCTCTAAAAACACCTCCAATACGAGCTCCTACATCTTGGCCATATAAAAGGGCTTCTGGATGCTTTCCTAATAACTCCCTTACAGCAAACAAAGCACTGTCAACCATTACTGTTTTTTTCTTTCCTTCTGGTTCTCTTTGACCTTTTTCTTCTATAACGGGAGTTGGTGCAAAAATATGATCTAAAACAGATTCAGGAGATGGATCTTCAGCATTTAAAGCTAACGTATATTCGTTTTCAATTGTTTCAAAAACAGACTTTTCAATCGCTTCAATTTCAGAAATTTGAACTCCTGAATTTACTAATACATTTTTTAATTTTGGATATGGATCATCTAAAATCGCAACATCTAAATCATCTCTATACCATTCTTTTCTAACACCAGAAGTATGATGTCCTAATAGAGGAACTTTAGCATGAATAATAAATGGTCTTCTTTCTTTTCTTACGATTTCAAATACTTCTTGAACAGTTTGGTAAGATAAATCAAAATCTGACCCATCAATTGTTCTAACGTCAATCCCATTAAAACCTTTTGCATAAAAAGACATGTCTTGCGCTCTTGTTTCGGAAGCAATTGCAGAAATATCCCAACCATTATCTTGAACTAAATAAACAATTGGAAATTGTTTAAGCGCTGCCATTTGTAATGCTTCTGACACTTCTCCCTCAGTACAAGAAGCATCGCCTAATGAGCAAACAACAATCGGATTTTCACCATTATAATCAATAGCTAATCCTGTTTTTTCTTTGTATTGAATCCCCATTGCAATACCTGTAGTAGGTATAGCTTGCATTCCAGTTGCAGAGGATTGATGAATTATTTTTGGAAAATTATCTCTATTTAAAGACGGATGAGAATAATACGTTCTACCTCCAGAAAATGGATCATCTTTCTTTGCAAAAACTTGAAGCATTAATTCATATGGAGACATTCCAATACTCAATAAAATACTATCATCTCTGTAATAAGGTGATACCCAGTCTTGCGCTTTTAATTGCATACCTAAAGCAATCTGAATCGCCTCATGCCCTCTTGAAGTTGCATGAACATATTTTGAAGTAATCTCTTTATTTGCTTCGTATTTTTCAGCCAATGTTTTAGCTGTACACATTAATTTAAATGCTTCAATTAAATTTTCTTTTGAAGTTTTAATAGAGTTTTGTGTAGCCTGTACGTTAGTTTCTTCCATCTTTAAGAGTAGAATTAATATTCATCAAATATAGTGAAATCGGTACGAATCTGAATTATTTGGTTTGTATATTTGTAAAAAAAACGAAAGAAATTAAATTATGAAAATTCAAGATACAATCAAAGCGGTTGAAAGTTTCCATGATGCATTTGGAATAAGCAACAATTATAGCCCAACAACTGAACTATCAATCAATGATATTGAACTTCGTCACCGTTTAATGGAGGAAGAAAATAACGAATATTTAGAAGCCGCAAAAAAAGGAGATTTAGTAGAAGTTGCTGATGCCTTAGGAGATCAATTGTATATTCTATGTGGAACCATTCTAAAACATGGATTACAGGACAAAATCATTGAAGTTTTTGAAGAAATTCAACGTTCTAATATGAGTAAATTAGATGAAAATGGAAAGGCAATTTATAGAGAAGATGGAAAGATTATGAAATCTGAGTTATATTTCAAACCAGATATCAAAAACATCTTAAATAAATAATTTAGCAACTAACCACCTAATTGATTTATTTTTCAGACTGAATCAACCTTACTTCTCTTTGAGGGAAAGGAACTGAAATTTTATATTCTCTAAATAATCTATCTATTTCTAATCGAATATCGGATTGAAAATTATGTATTTCCCAACTTTGATCTGCCCAGAAAAGTAAATCCATTTCCAATCCATTTTCTCCAAAATTTTCTAATCTTACAATTACAGGATGTGATTTTTTTACTTTTGGATGACTCAATGCTGCTTGCTTCAATAATCTAGTAACCAATTCTGTATTTGAACCATAAGCCACGTGAATTTTTATTTTAAAACGAGACAATTCAGAACCATGTGACCAATTTTCAACGTGTTCTTGTGTTAATTTATTATTTGGAATAATTAAAACATTTCCATCTCTTGTTTCAATTTGAGTTGTTCTAACACTGATTTTCAATATCTTAGCAACGATAGGCTCTGTTCTACCTGAGTTACTCATTTCTACGATATCTCCTACTTTTACATTTCCTTCAAACAGTAAAATGATACCGGAGAACATATCTTTGAACACGTCTTGTAATCCCAAACCAACTCCAACAAGTAAAGCTGCAGAACCAGTAAGCAAAATGGCTATTTCAATCTCTAAAGCTTTTAAACAGATAAAAAAAGCGAATAGATAAATTACGTATTTCGCTAATTGGTGGTATACATATTCAGACCCCTGATTTAACTCATTATTCTCTTTAAACTTTCTTGAAATATATAATTTAGTGACATTAACCAACATTCTTGACGCAAAATAAATTGCGATAATGACCAAAATATGATAAAAACTAAATGTAAATTTTTTCGATTCAATGAAATTATAATTCAAAAAATCACCAAACGTAACATGCTCATTGTTAATATTAAAACTCCAAACAGCAATATAAGTAGCTAATGCATAAACACCTTGACTTAACAAACGAAGCCAAGTAATTTTTTGACCTTCCATTCGTATATTCGCCTGACTTAACAGACGTTTCAATAAACGATGAATGAACCTTCTCAACAATGATGCACCAATAATAATCAATGCAAGGAAAAATAAATTCCACAAGCAAACTTTATATGGTCCTAATTGAAATAAAGTAGCACTAAACATATTATCGTATTATTATTCCTAATTTTTCAGAAAGCATTCGATCAACTTTTGACAAAGCCATTTGTTCTGACAATAAATCAATTAAATTTTGTTCATCCGTCTCTTGATTCGCTGGATTATTATCATATTTTTCAAGTTCACGCATAATTTCTTGAATTCTTTGACGAACTTTTGCTAATTTAAAAGAATAAATTGAACCTAAAATTGCTTGAGGTAATTTATCTAATTCGGTATTTGTCTCGATTTTATATTTTCCTAACCAATGAGGACTAATCTCGTGCTCTTCCGATTCAATTTCACTAACAAATTTCACAATCTCTTGATCTTCATGTCTAAGAAAATAACTCGATTTGTACAAAATGCTTTCTGCCAAACCGGTCACTAAAATTTGATGTATTTTATTGTATAGTGGATTACTAAAAGTTAATTCATCTTTTTCTAATTCATGACAAACTAACTCTATAACAGAAACTTCCAACTTTTGTTTTACTCCATCTTTGTCAATATGATCCGTTTCCATTGCAAAGGGACCATATTTAATCATTTTTCGAATTAAATCCCTTTCATTATGATCATCAGTTAAAACTACCCTTTTTTGACTTTGAGCATTATGATCAACTGGCTCTAAATCAATTGGCAAATCTTTAATTTCAGGCTCTGCAATCTGTTTAGAAACAACTCCTTTACGAAGTTTGTTCAATTCATTCGTCACAATTTGCTCACTCATGTCAAATCGAGTAGCCACTTCTTTCGAATAAACAGATCGTGTTATTTGATCAGGAATCAGAGCTACTGAGTGAATCATATCACGAATCAATTCAGCCTTTTTAATTGGATCGTTTTGACTATCTTTTAATAAAATATCAGTTTTAAATGAGATAAAATCTTGCGTATGCTCTTTAATGTAACTATCCAATTCAGAAGAACTTACACTTTTAGAATATGAATCTGGATCCTCGCCCTCTGGAAAAAGAACCACTTTTACATTTAATCCTTCTTCTAGAATCAAATCAATCCCTCTAAAAGAAGCTTTGATACCTGGAGCGTCACCGTCGTATAAAATGGTAATTGTTTGAGTATATCTTCGAATTAACTTTATTTGTTCCTTCGTTAAGGAAGTTCCTGAAGAAGAAACAACATTTTGAATTCCAGCCTGATGCATACTAATTACATCAGTATAGCCCTCACATAAAAAACAGTTGTCGTATTTTACAATATCTCCTTTTGCAAAATGTAATCCATAAAGAATTTCACTTTTATTGTAAATAATACTTTCAGGTGAATTAAAGTATTTCGCAATTTTTTTATCAGTAATTAATGTTCTACCTCCAAAACCTAATGTTCGACCAGATACACTATGAATTGGAAACATTACTCTTCCTCGAAAAAAATCAAAATGACGATCATCTTTTGATTTTACTAATCCGACTTTTTCTAAATACTCTAATTTATATCCTTTAGCTAAAGCAGCCTTTGTGAAATCATCACCTTTATTTAAACAATACCCCAACTGGAATTTATTAACAATATCCATTCGAAAGCCCCTCTCCTCGAAATAGGATAAGCCTATGGCCTTACCTTCCTCCGATTCATGCATAGAATTCATGAAATATTCTTTCGCAAATTCATTGATGATGTGAAGACTTTCTCTTTCAGTAATTGCAGCAATTTCAGCAGCTGTAGCAGGCGCTTCTTCTGGAAGTTGAATGGAATATTTATCGGCTAACCATTTAAGCGCTTCAGGATAAGAAAAATGTTCTTTTTCCATTAAAAAAGTTACAACGGAACCTCCTTTACCTGTTGAAAAGCATTTAAAAATTTGTTTCGCAGGTGAAACAACAAAAGAGGGAGATTTTTCATCCGTAAAAGGACTTAATCCTTTTAAATTTGAACCAGCTCTTTTTAAATTTACAAATTCCCCTATCACCTCCTCAATACGAGAAGTTTGCATTATTTCATCAATAATATGAGGAGGAATTTTAGCCATTTAAATCCCGATTTTAATAATTCGTAATCTTTACTGGATTTTGAGAATAATCTTCTTCTTTGATTAATTTTCCTTTTTCATCATAAAATTTCCAAATACCAATTTGTTCATTATGAAGGTATTCTCCAACATAATTAATTGTTCCATTTGGATGTTTAACAATCGTATGACCTTCTCTTAATCCTTTTTCAAAAAAAGTAATCGACATTTCTTTACCTGATGGAGAAAGTAAAACCCATTTTCCGTCACGCACTTTATTCTTGTCTTGAGCTCCTCTCATTTTAACCTTTTTTCTACCAGGATAATATTCTGTATAAATACCATCCTTGTATTCGATTAAATTTTCTATAACAGGTTCTTTTTTAGAAGTTTCTTTTTTCTCTGTTGTACAAGAAAAAGCTAATATCATCAAACTTAATACTATCGTGTATTTCATATCAATAAAATAAATAATCGTTATTTCTCTCGTTGAGTTGTATACTCAACCAAACCAATAATTGCTTTTTTAGATGGTGATTCAGGAATAGAAGAAAGACATTTTAGAGCTTCCTCAGTTAATTCAATCATTCTTTTATGAGCATAATCTATACCCCCATTTTTAACTACTAATTCAACTGCTCTTTTAACATATTTCGCTTCTTCATTTCGATTTTTAATTATGTTAATTAGCTCTTTTTTGGTTTCCTTGTCGCAAACATTTAAAGCATGAATTAATGGTAATGTCATTTTTCGCTCACGTATATCTAGACCAGTTGGTTTTCCAATATTTCCAGGAGTACCATAGTCGAAAATATCATCTTTTATTTGAAATGCCAAACCTACCAATTCTCCGAATTTGCGCATATTTGCGGCTTCGTCTTCTCTATCAACCGACACAGCAGCTGATTCACAAACTGTTGCTATTAAAGATGCTGTTTTTTGACGAATTATATCGAAATATACTTCTTCAGTAATATCTAATTTCCTTGCTTTTTCAATTTGTAATAATTCGCCTTCACTCATCTCACGAACAGCTCTTGCTACAATTTCAAGTAAACGAATGTTATTATTTTCAATTGAAAGCAACAACACTCTTGAAAGCATAAAATCACCTACTAAAACTGCAATTTTATTTTTCCACAACGCATTTAAAGAGAAGAAACCTCTTCTTTCATTTGCATCATCAACGACATCATCATGTACTAAAGAAGCAGTATGTAATAATTCCACTAATGAAGCTGCATCATAGGTTTTATCGTTAATATTCCCTAACATTTTAGCGGTAAGAAATAAAAACATTGGACGCATTTGCTTCCCTTTTCTACGAATAATATAATGAGTGATTTTATCTAACAATGGGACTTTAGACTTCATACTTTGACGAAAACGAATCTCGAATTCATTCATTTCCGCATCAATCGGAGCCATAATTTCCTTTACTGTCATCATACAAGTACAAATATAAGGGTTTGATTTAGTTGACTGATTAATTTCGTTCTTTTTTTTGAGGAGTTAGGTCTATTAAGGGCATAGGGCAAAGGTCATGATTAACTTTGTTTCAATTAGGTCAGAGGAAAGAGCTTTAAAAATTGAAGACTTAAGGCTATTTAGGGCATAAAGCAAATGGCATCATTAGCTTTGTTTCAATTAGGTCAGAGGGAATAGATTATTTTTTTAAAATAATACCACTAAAAACTCATTAATTTATCAGTTCTAATCCCATTGACCTATTTCAATCATAAACATAAAGACCTAATACCTTTGACCTATTCCCTATGCTTTCATTTTTCTATGCTCATCCGTAATCGCTTTGTTTTTATTTGCTAATTGACCACATGCTGCATCTATATCTTTCCCTCTACTTCTTCTAACATGCACTATTAAGTTTTTGTTTTCTAAATAGTTAGCAAAAGCATCCACTCGTTCAGGCGAAGCTTGTTTGAATCCACCTTCATCAATTGGGTTATATTCAATGATATTAATTTTACAAGGAACGCATTTTGCAAATTCAGCTAATTCTTGCGCATCTTCTAATTTATCGTTGAAATCTTTAAATATAATGTATTCAAAAGTAACTCTAGTACCAGTTTTATCATAGAAGTAGCGAAGTGCTTCAGATAGTGTTTCTAAATTATTACTATCATTAATTTCCATTATTTCACTTCTCTTTTTATCATTGGCAGCATGAAGTGAAAGTGCTAAGTTAAATTTCACATCATCGTCACCTAATTGCTTTATCATTTTTGCAATACCAGCTGTCGAAACCGTGATTCTTCTAGGCGACATTCCTAAACCATCTTTTGAAGTTAAAATTTCACAAGAACGAACAACATTTTTATAATTCAATAAAGGCTCTCCCATCCCCATGTATACGATGTTCGTCAATGGAGTATTGTATCTATTTTCTGCTTGATCTCTTAGATAAACAACTTGATCTACAATTTCACCAGCAGTTAAATTTCGCATTAACTTTAATTTTCCAGTAGCACAAAATGTACAAGACAAACTACAACCAACTTGTGAAGAAATACAAGCAGTTGTTCTAGAAGTAGTTGGTATTAACACTCCTTCAACTACCTTACCCACACCAACTGAAAAAGCACATTTAATCGTTTTATCTGAGCTAATTTGTTGATCATCCAATTTAATTTTATCAATCAAAAAAGTGGATTCTAATTTTTCTCTTAATGCCAATCCTAAATTGGTCATATCATCAAAACTAGCTGCGTTTTTTTGCCACAACCATTCATAAACTTGTTTTGCACGAAACTTCTTCTCCCCCATTTGCTCTAATGTGGAAATTAATTCTTCAAATGAAAGATTGCGAATATTTTGTTTACCTTTTGTCATGAATCTTATGTAATCTATACAAAGGTATGAAAATGTTATGGTATAGGGAATTTTATTAAAATCTGATTGCAAAATAATAAGCAAACTGAAGTTTATAGTTAATTTTAAATCTTCTAACTTCAAATTCAATCAACCAAAATGATTAATTTAAAATACACCAATACAGAGATTAACTATTTAAAAAATGCAATTGAAGGTGATGAATCTTCCTATCAATGGTTATTAGAAAATAATTTCAGAGAGTTAGCTGCCCTTTTTGATTATCTAATGGAAGATAATACAGAAGCCATGAATTGGCTAATGTTTAACAAATACCATGTTATTGCAGCCTTCTTATGTTCAATTGACAATCATTCAAAATCATTTGCTTTTTTAGGGAAATGTAAAGCTTTTGAATGGGCCGCAACAATCGGTATTATTAGAAATGGGAAGGTTGACAACGGATATACATGGTTAAAAAAATCAAATTTAATTCATTTTATAAATCTAGGTTTGGCAATTAAAGCTGCTATTTATAGTCGACAAAGTAGAGTTGGAGGAATTGGATTTGGTTCTAATTTTGGTTCTTCAGGATCATCTGGTTTTGGAGGTTATGGAGGTGGAAGTTTTGGTGGTGGAGGTTCAGGTGGTAGTTGGTAGGCAAACATTAACGACTGTATTAAAACACTCTATCTGACTAACATAAAAAAACTAACTGATTTCAATCATAGTAATAGCGATTAAATAGATTGACATTTGAATTAATTATTAAAAAAATATCAAATGGCATTTATTGATTATTATAAAATACTAGGAATTGATAAATCTGCTAACGAAGCTGAAATCAAAAAGGCTTATCGAAAATTGGCTCGTAAATATCATCCAGATTTGAATCCAAACTATGATTCTTCCAAAGTTAAATTTCAAGAATTGAACGAAGCTAATGAAGTACTAAGTGATCCTGAAAAAAGAAAAAAATACGATAAGTACGGAAAAGATTGGAAACATGCTGATGAATTTGAGAAACAATCTCAAAACCAACAACAAAATCGTTCATCGCAAAGTAATTCATCTCAATTTAACGAACAGGATTATTCAAGTTTTTTTGAATCTATGTTTGGAAATACGGGTGGAGCGCGACAACGTACATCCTCATTCAAAGGTCAGGATTATGCTTCTGAAATTCGATTAAATATTTTAGATATTCTTGTATCTCAAAAACAAACACTTTCTGTTAATGGTAAAAATATACGTATTACAATTCCTGCAGGAGTCGAAAATGGTCAGACCATAAAAATTTCAGGTCATGGTGCTCCAGGTGTAAATGGTGGACCAAATGGTGATTTATATATTTCATTTATAATTGATAACTCAACTAATTTCAAACGTGAAGGAAACACATTACATATTGAAGTAAATCTAGATTTATTTACAGCTGTCCTTGGAGGTGAAATTATGATTGACACCTTTTCATCAAAAGTTAAATTAATCATCCCTGAAGGAACTCAAAATGGCTCAAAAGTTAAACTGAAAGGAAAAGGTATGCCTATTTACAAAAAAGAGGGTGAGTTTGGGGATTTAATAGTAACATATAATATAAAAATCCCGACCAACTTATCAGAAAAACAAAAAGAATTATTCAAGGAAATAGCTAAAGCATAAAAGAAATGGAACTAGAAAATTTAATATCATTAAAACAATTTTGTGAACACCATGCTATCGAAGAAACGTTCATCTTTTCTCTAAACGAAAATGACATCATTGAGGTTATAACAATTAATGAAAATTCATATATCCATTTAAATTCGTTAGAAAAAACAGAGAAAATCATACGGCTTCATTTAGATTTATCAATCAATATTGAAGGTATCGATGTCATCATACAACTGTTAGATAAAATTGAATTCTTAGAAAAAGAATTATTAAACACTAAATCAAAACTAGCTTTATTTAGTTTCGATTAATCTATTTTAGGATTTAAAAAAAGCTGTCAATAAATTGACAGCTTTTTTAATGTTTGATTTTTATTTTTTATAATCCTAAATGAAAAAAGGATATACCTTCTTTTACTGTCTTATCTAAACCTACTATTTTATATTTTATAAAATAAGTTCCTTCATCTGCTAAATCACCTGAGCTTAATTTACCATTCCATTTCTCTGAAGCAGTAACTAATGAAATTACTTCATTCCCCCAACGGTTAAATATAGTAGCTTCAAAAGTCTCTGCATTTTTTGCATCAATGAAATACTCATCGTTCAATCCATCATTATTAGGTGTGAAAACATTTGGAACAACTACTACTAATGGATCAATAGGCAATACTTGGATTATTTGTGTCCAAATTGCATCAGGACACACACCATTACTTGCTGTTAAAGTCACTGTATAATTACCCGCATTTACATAACTAGTAGATGTATTTCCGTTTAAGGTACTTGTTAGTCCATTTCCAAAATCCCAATTTAAACTCGTGTTATTTGAACTTAAATTCAAGAAATCAACATTTAAAACGGTATGACCAGTAGGTACACTTGGTGTTGCATTTGCAATTGGTTTAGGCACTATAACTATAGTTAAAGTTGTATTCGTACCACATTGATTATTTGCAGGAGTAAAAGTATATGTTGTTGAACCAGCATTTGAAGTATTAACTGTTGAAGGTGACCAAGTACCTGTTATTGAATTTAATGAAGTTAAAGATAAGATCGGAGCTGATGAATTTATACATAAATCTGGTACAGGTGTAAACGTCGGATTAACTAATGGATTAACCACAATAGTTAACGGTGTTGAATTTGAACACTGTCCAGATGAAGGAGTAAATGTATACGTTTTTGTTATTGTATTATCTAAAGCGGGAGACCAAAATCCTGAAATACTATTATTTGAAATAGTTGGTAAAGCAGTTAATGATGCTCCAGCACAAATAGGATTTACTGCGGTAAAAGTAGGTGTAACTTTTTGATTTACAGTAACTGTCTTTGTTATTTTTGGTAAAGTTACACATTGTCCAGCTGTAGGATTAAAAGTATAGGTCGTAGTCTGTGTGTTATTTATAGCAGGTGTCCACGAACCTGAAATAGCTGGTATATTTGTAGAATTTCCAGGTAATGACAGTGGATCTCCTGAACAAATTGGTTGTATTACAGCAAAAGTTGGAGTAACATTTGACTTAACAACTACAGTTAAGGACCCATTATTTGCACATTGACCATTATTCGGTGTAAAAGTATATGTCGTCGTATTCGTATTATCAACATTTGGTGACCAAGTACCAGAAATAGATGGTACATTAGATGGACTTACTGGTAAAGTAAGAACATCACCTGAACAAATAGGATTAATCGCAGTAAAAGTTGGAGTAACCGGCTGATTAACAACAACTGATAAAGTCGAGGTAGCTAATGCACACTGACCTGAAGTTGGAGTAAATGTATATGTTTTTCCTTGTGTATTATCTATTGCTGGAGACCAAGTCCCGGCTATTGCTGGGGAATTTGTAGAATTTGCAGGTAATGACAAAGCATCTCCTGAGCAAATCGGAGTAATCGCAGCAAAAGTTGGCGCAATTGGTTGATTCACAACAATTGACATTGTTTCTGTTGTAGCACATTGTCCTGAAGTTGGAGTAAATGTATATACTTTACTTTGAGTATTGTCTACCGCAGGTGTCCAAGTACCAGTTATTGCAGGTAAATCTGTAGACTGTGATGGTAAAGATAAAGCATCTCCCGAGCAAATTGGAGAAATTGCATTAAAAGTAGGTGTCGGTGGAGATGTTATTGCAACATCAACTTTCAATCTTGCACTTTCACACAAACTTGACCCTGTAGTCACCCAATAAGAAGTAGGTACATTTAAAGTTGGAGTTGTAAATAAAGCTAAACTTCCAACTAAACTTCCAGTTGTTGCTGCATCATACCAATTATAAGTTGTACCGTTTGAAGCTGTTAAATTAGCCGTCAATCCAGCACAAATTGAAGTCCCACTTGCAGTAGGTATTGCTGGAGCTGCTATAGTTACTTGTATAGTAGTAGAACCTGTACAACCGATTCCATTATTCCATGAATAAGTTATATCATGAGTTCCTGAACCTGCTAAAGAGGGATTAAAAACACCATAACCACTTCCTATCGTAGTATTACTTCCCAATTTATAATTTGAAACTCCTGGTCCAGAAAAGATAGCTGAACCTAAAATAGTATTTACTGGTAATACAATTGTAGCACCCGAAACAAATGCTCCTGAATAGATTGTAGTTCCTGTAGCATGATCAGTAAATTTCACTGTTCCAGCTCCTGTACCTGTTAATTTCAATGAATACTGAAGAGTAGGCACACAATAAGTTATAATTTTTTGTCCTAATACATCTACAAAGCCTGTTCCAGCTCCTTCTTCTATTTCAATTTTTGAATAATTTATTGCTCCACTAGCATCTTCTATTGTAAAACCTGGAGCAATAAAATCTCCTGAAATAGTTTTAATATTCGCCTTTAAACCATAATCAGTATTATTTGTACATTTCAAATTAGCTGCTGATGGAGCTGATCCAGTTTGCCAATTAATCCCTACAGTACCACACGGAGGAGGGGTAACAGCACAAGTTACAGTAACGGGTATTGTAGCAGTTCCTGAACAACCAATTCCATTATCCCAAGAATAAGTTATCGTATGAGAACCACCTCCAGCAACTGATGGGTTAAAAACTCCGTATCCACTTCCTATTACTGTAAGATTGCTTTTTTTATAATTCGATACTCCAGGGCCTGAAAAAGTAGCCGTTCCTAAAATTGTATTGGGAGCTAAAGTAATAATCATTCCTGTAGTAAAAGCACCTGAATATATGCTATTTCCAGTTGCATGATCTTTAATAATTACTGTTCCAGAACCCGATCCTGTAAGTCTAATTCTATATTGAAAAGTTGGAACACAAAAAGTAAGAATTTTTTGACCTAAAACATCTACAAATCCAGTACCAGCTCCTTCTTCAACTTCAATTTTTGAATAAATAACTCCTCCTGATGCATCTCCAATAGTAAATCCTGGAGCAATATAATTTCCTGCAACGGTTATAACATTTGCTTTTAGACCATAATCCGTATTTTTAGAGCAATCTAAATTTAAAGCAGATGGTGCAGAACCAGTTTGCCAATTAATACCGACAGTACCACATGATGGAGGTGGACAAGTGACAACCACTTGCTTAGTTTTTGAACCAGAACATCCAGAACCATTATCCCAAGAATAAGTAATATCAAAAGTTCCAGCTCCTGCAACTGATGGATCAAAAAAACCATCTCCCCCACTTGTTGGATTATTCGAAACACCTGTAGCCACAGCACCACCACCTACTCTAGCAATTGTATAATTCCATGTACCAATAGGTAAATGGGTACCTGTTACAGTTGTTCCTGACTTAAACGTACCTGTTTCGGCAATAGTTCCGTCCGCCGCATTAACAATTTTATATCCAAATTGTCTTGCTCCAATATTTGTAATACCAAATGAATAATTTCCTGGCTGAACATGATCATATCCAATCACTAAAGTATCTGAAAGTAATTTAGCTTGTGTCATAACAACAACACCGTTATCAAGAAAAGTAGCTTTTTGATTCGTCCAAGAAAATCCTGGTAAATTCCAAACATAACAAACAAAACCTGGATAAACCCAACCAGATGCTTTCGTTACATCTGCTGGATCGGCAGCTAATAAATTAACAACTGGATCTGTACAAAGAAATGGTCCAGCATTAGACAAAGAAAAATCAACTGTTCCACATGTATATGCAGAAGGAGTTGGAGCAACTGGTGGATAGTATTGATTCAAACAAACCTGATCTACCATACCAGTACAAGCAACAGGAACAGTAATTGTAACTCTAACCGTATAATTAGTACTAGGAGTCAATCCTGTCCATTCAGGATTAAAAGTTGATGAATAATTTGTATTTGCTAATGTTGTCGATGGTGTAATTGGAATACCTGCACAATTATTAGCAGGAAATAATTCTGCTAATCTCGAAGAAAACAAGCTATTTAAACTAGCACCTGTACAAGCAAAATTGTAATTAATACTTTGTATTAAACCTAAAGTTCCATCAGCAGAAGATGTTACTGTAGAATATATTACAATTTGACCTCCTATTTCAATCGGTGAAGTAATACATTGATTAAATGATGTACCTGGAGGTGTTGCATTCGCATCGTTCTGAACAACAGTACTTGGCGTTGTACAATCTCCATTTTGTGCAGAAACAAAATTTAAGAGTAAAATTGAAACCAGACCTAGTAATAATTTTTTCATATATGTAATTTTAGCTGAAAATATTCCGAAACTAAAATAACATCAAAAAATCACACCTAATAATTCAAGTATATTAACTGCTATTTCTTACTTATTAAATGATAGATTTGAGGTGAACCGTTTTAATCATAGTGGTGATTGGTTTATTAAAATGAGTTATAAATCCCTAGAATCAATATGTAATTTCTCCAAATCTTTCCAAAAATTAGGATAACTTTTCGCTACAGCTTCAGCCCCATTAATTTCAATTTCATCATCAGAAAATAAACCTGCAATTGCAAAACACATTGCAATTCGGTGATCGTTATGTGAATCTACTTTTCCTCCTTCAATACTATTTTTTCCATGAATATGCATAATGTCACCATCTAAAATGATAATCACTCCAATATTTGCAAACTCTTCTTGTAAAACAACACC
>CANCEQ010000036.1 GCA_947375085.1 Flavobacteriales bacterium | reverse complement strand
GTTGTTTCAGGATTTCCAAACATTACCCCAATTTTCTCACGCAATTGGTTAATGAAAATACAACAACATCCAGCTTTATTTATAGAACCTGTCAATTTACGAAGTGCTTTCGACATTAAACGAGCTTGTAATCCCATTTGTGAATCACCCATTTCTCCTTCAATCTCTGCTTTTGGAGTCAATGCAGCAACCGAATCTACAACTACTAAATCAACAGCGCCTGAACGTATTAAATTATCAGCAATTTCCAATGCTTGTTCTCCATTATCTGGTTGTGAGATTAATAAGTTTCCTATATCAACACCTAATTTCTGAGCATAAAATTGGTCAAAAGCATGCTCTGCGTCAATGAAAGCCGCTATACCCCCATTTTTTTGGCATTCTGCTATTGCATGAATCGCTAATGTAGTTTTACCTGATGATTCAGGTCCAAAAATTTCTACAACTCTCCCTTTTGGAAAACCATTTATTCCTAATGCAAGATCCAAGGTAATAGAACCTGTTTGAATTACTTCTATATCTTGAATTGGAGCATCTCCTAATTTCATTACGGTTCCTTTACCGTATGCTTTATCAAGCTTTTCCATTGTTAATTGAAGAGCTTTTAATTTGTCTGCGTTTACTTCTTTAACTGCCATATCGTTTGTTTTGTTTCTACTTTATCGATGATCGTTAGCATCTTTAAAGTCGAAGGTTTTTACTACTTGTTTGTTTTAATTTTTACAAAGGTGCACCTAGAAGTGCGTAATCTATTTACGTTGATAAATTTTTATTTAAAATAATTCTAAAATTTCTTCAACATGTGCTTTAGTTTTGGGTTTATCAATGATTCCGACGATGGTATTTTCTTCATTTATCAAGAATGTAGTTCTGTGAATTCCATCATATATTTTACCCATAAACTTTTTTTCTCCCCATACTCCAAATGCTTTTATGACTGTTAAATCTTCATCTGCAATTAAAGGAAATGGTATTTGTTGCTTTTCAATAAAGTTTAAATGTGATTTTTGGTTGTCAGCGCTAACTCCAATAATCTGAATATCCTTCGATAATAGTGTAGAATAATTATCTCTGATATTACAAGCTTGAGCAATACATCCAGGAGTTTGATCTTTTGGATAAAAATAGATTACCCATTTTTTCCCGTTGAAATCTGTAGAATTAATTGTATTTCCATTTTCGTCTTTTGCTGAAAATGAAGGTGCTTTATCCCCAACTTTTAAAAACTTTAACTTGCTCATTATTTAAACGCTTTATTGATGAATATTTAATCAAATATAGAGCGAATATTTTAATTAGCAAATAAATTTTTAAAAAAGATTGAATTTTAGGTAGGTTTATTTTTTGAAAGCCTTTATTTACTTAGCTTTAGAGAATGATTATTTTTTTGACAATTTTCTAATCATTTTCAATTATCCTTTAAAAATTATCAATTAATCAAATCCATTTAAGGATTCTTTTGGCTGTTTTTTTACGAAAACGTTTCAATACTGAGTCTCTTGAGCTTACATTATTACATTTAACAATATCTGTACCCATAAACTGACCTTCTCTATAAAATGTAAATTCAAAACTGACATTTACTGTT
The DNA here is from genome assembly GCA_947375085.1 of Flavobacteriales bacterium. Next base: position 18,125 of record CANCEQ010000036.1, on the reverse strand, counting down.
TCGTCACGGTAAAGAGGAAATAAATGAGTTGTATTTAAGGCTGTTATTAAATTATCGTGATTTTGAGCTAATTTAAATTTTTTATCAAATCCTCTTACATTGACAGTCATATAAGTATCAATACCTTTTCCAGTTACAATTTTTTGAATTGAATCTTTACTTAATTCTTTAATATCAGCCCCCGTTTTTAATATATTTAACGATGGAATTGCCTTAACTCCTGCTTCAGCAAGTAATTCAGTTAAAGCAATCTCAATCGAATAGCGATCATCAGCCTTATCTAATTGTCCAATAATTAGTACATTTTTTAAGTGTAAATCTTTTGTTTGAGAAAAAGAGATACTTCCCAAAAGAACAAAAAACAAGACGATGGTTAATTTCATAGTTAAAAAATTTCTTTTACAATTGACTGTACAGAGTAAGAATTACCCATTGAATAATAGTGAATACAAGGGACATTTGCTGCCTTTAATTCTTTTGATTGAGCTATTCCCCATTCAATTCCCAATTGTTCCACTTGTTTATTGTCTTTGCATTTCAATAATTCTTTTGATAAATCTTCTGGATAATCAATATGGAAAAATTTTGGTAAAAATGAAATGTGTGATAAGTTTTTAATTGGTTTTAATCCTGGTATAATTGGAATAGTAATTCCAATTGCTCTACATGCATCAACAAATGCGAAATATTTACTATTGTCAAAGAACATTTGAGTTACAATGTATTCTGCTCCAGCATCAACTTTTGCCTTAAGATATTGTAAATCTGTTGTAAGGTTCATTGCTTCGAAATGTTTTTCAGGATATCCTGCTGCTCCGATACAAAAATCAGTTGGTGCTAATTGAATATCGTCCATCATATAATTTCCTTCATTCATTCCTTTAACTTGTTTGATCAAGTCAACTGCAAATTCATGTCCATCTTCATGAGGACGGAAAGTAGATTCCGTTTTAATAGAATCACCTCTTAATGCAAGTACATTGTCAATTCCTAAGAATTGTAAATCAATTAAAGCATTTTCAGTTTCTTCTTTGCTAAATCCACCACAAATTAAATGGGGAACTGCATCCACTTGGTATTTATTCATAATTGCTGCACAGATACCAACTGTACCAGGACGTTTACGAATAGCAATTTTTTCTAGTAATCCTCTTTCTCTTTCTTTGTAAATATATTCTTCTCTATGGTAAGTAACATTCACAAAACGAGGTTTAAATTCCATTAAAGGATCAATTCCATCATAGATTGATTGGATGCTTTTACCTTTTAATGGAGGAAGTATTTCGATTGAGAACAAAGTCTCTTTTGCTGTTGCTAAATGATCTGTAATTTTCATTCTATGTTTATAAAGTGGTACAAAGATACATTAATATAAATCTTAAAAAAGAATTTTAGAATCCTATTTAATGAATAGATTAATGATTTGTAAATCAAATGGTGTTGTTACTTTGATATTTTCTTCGTTACCTTCTGTTATTTCAATTTTAAATCCAGCTTCTTCTACTAAAGATGCATCGTCTGTTATTCCTTTATGGTATGGAATTGTGTAGGCTTTTTCTAAGATTTCTTTTTTGAATAGTTGAGGAGTTTGAACTGTTAAATAATTTTTTCGCTCAACCGCTATAGTTTTATCTCCTTTTATTTTTCTTATTGATTCTTTCAGAGTTAATGTAGGAATGGCAGTTCCTTTTTCTTGCGCTAATTGCAAGCATCTTTCTATGGTTTTGTGACTTACCAATGGACGAACGCCATCGTGAACTCCAATGATAGATTCGCTACATTTTGAAAGTGCATTTTTGATTGAATCATAGCGTTCGATTCCACCATCTACAATTAAATGCGGTACATTAAATTTGTTTTTTTCAATTAATTCTTTCCAAAATTCTTTCCAATCTTCCGGTAGTGTGATGATTATTTGGCAATTAGAATTAAACGAATAAAAACAATTGATAGTATGCATTAATAGTGGTAGACCTGCAACTTCTATGAATTGTTTTGGAATAGAACTGCCCATTCTTTTTCCGATTCCTCCTGCTGTAATTATAATTGAAAATGGGGTCATTTATAAAGTATTAACCTAAAACAAAAAAGGTTATTTGCCAATGACAAATAACCTTTTAAAATATTTTTAAAATATTATTTACTATCCGTATGGGTTATTTTTTTTATCGTTGTTAAACTTACGTTGTAAATTCAACCAATAAAATAAACCTACAAATCCTAATACAATACAAGAATAGTTGAAAATGTTTCCAACGTTATCGTAAAACTCAAATGGTAAACCATATAAAAAATCTCCGATTGCTTCAAATGCTGTTCTTGAACTCATAATAATTAATTTTGTACGACAAAGAAAGTAAAAAAATTAGTTTCATTCAACTATTTTGTTGAAAAAGTTGCAATTTATTCTACTTTATCAACAATTGTATTGTTTTCTCCGTTCTCTAATCTAAATTTTTCAATCGCCAACGTTAGCTCTATAAAGTCATCAACGGATAATCTTTCTGGACGTAATGTCAAAAAGGGATGATCAAAAGCTGGATTTTGAATAATGGATTTCAACGAGTTACGAATGGTCTTTCTTCTTTGTCCAAATGTCTGTTTTACGACGTGAATAAACAATTTATCATCACAAGGAAGTGTTTGTCTGTCGTTTCTGGTACATCTGATAACACCTGACTTTACTTTTGGAGGGGGATTGAAAACGTGCTCGTCAACCGTAAAACAATATTCAATATCATAAAATGCTTGAATTAAAACACTGATGATTCCATATTGTTTTGTACCTGGTTTTTCGGCAATTCTCCAAGCTACTTCGCGCTGAAACATGCCCATTATTTCAGGTATTTGGTTTCGATACTCCAAACACTTGAACATAATTTGAGATGAAATGTTGTACGGAAAATTTCCAACTACTGAGAAAGGTTCGTCCCCAAAAATTGTCTCAAATTTTGTATGTAAAAAATCAGATTCGTAAATTCTATTTTCAAGAATTGGAAAATGTTCTTTCAAATAAGCGATAGAATCACGGTCGATTTCCATTACGTGAACTTCCGACTCATTTCTTTCTAACAAAAACTCGGTTAAGGCACCCATTCCAGGGCCAATTTCCAAGACTTTATTACATCCTCTGTATCCTTTGAATTGTTGCGCTATTTTTTGACATATGTTTTTATCTGTCAAGAAATGTTGACCAAGGTGTTTCTTCGCTCTTACTTTTTGAAAGCTCATATTTTCTTGAATTCTTCAATAACGTTTAATGTCGTTCTAAAAGCGGCAAATTTACCGGAGTATTTTGAAGCATGATCCGCTTGTAATAATGGAGCATGTTCTTTTTCGTACGTTTCGAAAATTTCTTTACTAGGACTTAAATAAGTGATAGCATATGTTACACCACCTTCTTCTTCACCGTTCACTCTAGAAATTCTACTTTCTAAAAAACATCCTGTTTCCATCACTTGAGGAATGTGTGTTGAACGCATCCATCCCAACCATTCATCTTGAATATTTGAGTCAATACTGACTGTTACATTGTATAAAATCATAGTACAAATTTACGATTTCAATTTCAGAATACAATACACCTTTCAAATTTTCAAATCGACCCATTTTCAAATTAACTTATTCTTCTCCTCAATCCATTTCGACATGTATTTTGTACTAGCCAATGTATGGTGCATCAACATAGATCCTGTGAAATTAGCGAATCGATGGTTTACTAAATTATTTTGTATTTCTTTTACTTTTGAAAGAAAAATAGAAGAATTTTCTTTTTTAGAAAAGATTGAATTTATGATATCAACGCCTTTCTCTTGAGCTTTTAACCATGTTGATTTCGAAGTATATAGCTCAATTGCTTTATTTGTTATTTCTGTCGGTTCATTTGCTATAAATCCACTCCAAGGTAAGTTTCCATGCATCGATTCGGCACCGATAGAAGTAGTGACACTTGGAGTTCCGCATAGCATTGCTTCTACCAATTTTCCTTTGATTCCAGCACCAAAACGCAAAGGTACAATGGTTACTCTTGCATTTTCAATTACTTCAGTTGCTGATAAAGCTCTTCCTTTTATGATAAAACCTGCTTTTTCATTGTGTAATTGAGTTACTTTTTGAGAAGGATATGCTCCGTAAATGTTTATTTTAGAATCGGGTAATTCTTTTTTTATCAGAGGCCAAATAGCTTCTTTTAAATATTTTACGGCATCCCAATTGGGTTCGTGTAAGAAATTTCCTATGAAGACAAAATCATTTCTTTCCTCAAAGGTTTTTCTAGTTGATATTTCTTCTCCTGAAATAGGGTTTAAAAAGAAAGGTAAGTATAATAGGAGAGAAGAATCAACTTTGAAATTCTCTGTTAAAATTTGCATTTCGAAAGTGGAAATAATCAATGTTACATCAGATCTTAAAATACTCGCCACCTCTCTTTTGGAAGTGTCTGAAAATAAATCAGTTGGATTAATATCTCTTTTTTCTTTGACTGCTAATTGTCGAGCGGCTCTTAAACAATGTAAATCTTCAGTATCAAGTATTCGAAGCGCATTCGGACATTCTTTAGCAACTCTCCAGCCAAATTGTTCTTCGACCATGAAACGGTCAAAAAGCACTACATCCGGATTTAAATCGCGGACAAAAGTATCAAAGTTGGAGTTGTTTAGTTCAATAGAAACTTTATCAATTCCTAATTCCTGAACATTAAACATGAAATCGCTATCGGATGCAGTACTAGCGAATGTAATTTTAGCACCTTCAGATAAAAATGCTTCTATCAATTGTAGCATTCTACTTCCAGCCGCTGAAGAATTAGGTTCAGGCCAAACAAAGCCTATAATTAAGATGTTTTGCATGAAATTGCAATTTACCAATTTAGAGGAATTGCATAAAAATTGGAAGCTTTTCCATTCGGATCGTACCAAATAGTTTCACCGTGAATTTTCCCTTTTGAATAGGTACCTTTTCCTCTAATGGCTCCATTTTCATAGAAATTAAACCATTCACCATGTAAATCACCTTCGATGTAATTGGTTTTAGCTTCAATGTTACCATTTTCGTGGTACTTTATTAATTCTCCATGCGGAATACCGTTGAAATATGTTGCTTTTTTAGCAATTTGTCCATTCGGATGAAATTCTAAAACTTCCCCTTGACATTTCCCATCAGTGAAATTTACTTTTCGCGCAATTTTTCCATTTTCATGGTATTCAATAGCTTCACCGTGTAATTTTCCGTTGATATAATTCGCTTTATTTTGAACAGCACCATTTAAAGTATAATAGGATACAGATATACCATTGAATACTTTTGAAAAAGTAGAGTCTGTATAAAAGGTTGAATCTTTTGAATTATAGATTTGACTATTACCAGGAAATGAAAATAGTAAAGTGAGGAAGGATAAAATTAGAATCTTTTTCATGCCATTATATGTTTCAGTAAAGGTACGAAAAAAGAGGGATTGCTATTTAATAATTAATACATCACCTGAAATTTTACGTTTGTCTTTTGATAATATTTCAGTAAAAAAGATTTTCCAATTATATATCCCTTCGGTAACAAAGGGACCATTTTCGCCAAGCGTTCCTTTCCAACCTTTTTTAGCATCGTGTGATTCGAAAATAACATTACCCCATCTGTCATAAATAATCATCCAAAAATCTTGTGGATCTATTCCAGAAGTAAAACAAGGTGTGAATGTTGAATTTAAATCGTCACCGTTTGGTGTAAACGTATTTGGAATGAAATACACTAATTTATTCGCTAAACTATCTTCATCTGGACAATTTCCGGTACTTGTTATTTTATAAGTTGCAGACTTATTTCCACATGAATTTGAGATACTCCATTTTAATTCAGTTGTACCTAAGTTTATATTTGACACACCTGAAGTATTATCAGTTGTGTCAAAAATTAGGCAATAACCATTTAAAATTGACCAATGACCTTTTCCGTAGGTTGGTTTATTTCCAGCCAAAACATATTCATATCCACAAAAAGATTGATCTTTTCCCACTATAGCATCTGATGGAATGGTATCTGCTCGAACAGTTACATCTGAAGAATCTGAACCACATGTATTTGAAATAGTCCATCTGTATACTGAATATCCTAAACCTAAGTTGGTCACATTTGTTATTGAATCAGATGGATTACTAATCATTCCTTTTCCTGTTACTTTTTTCCAACTTCCAGAACCTATATTAGGCTTATTGCCTTTAATTTGAACTAGATTACCACAAATTGGATCAATTTCTTGTGTTTTTGCTTTACTAGGTAATTCTAATCTGGTTATAATTACTTTGCTCGAATCACTTTTACAAGTATTTGATATTTTCCATTGAAAAATATTTTGACCGATGCTTAAATTTGTAATTGTAGGGTTTTCAATAGATGTATTTGAAATTGTACCTGAACCTACACTATTTGACCAACTACATTTACCAATAAGCGCTTTATTTCCAGACAACTGGAAAGTTGATTCGCAGGTAGATTGATTCGTGCCAGCATTAGGTATCGTAGGATTTTTTTCAAAAACTATTGTCATAGTATCTCGAATGGTTGAACATTGATTAGTAACCGTCCAGATTAATTCATTTTTTCCATAGGTCAAACCATTAATTATTGAGTTTGAATTTGTAGGATTCAAAAATGTTCCTGTACCTGAATGTACTGACCATAAACCTGAACCTACAATAGGAGTATTTGCATTGAGTTGAGATGAAGAACTACATAATAATTGATCAGGACCTGCATTTACTGATAGTTCAGCATTAATAAGTTGAACCGTATCAGAAATTATCTCACATCCTTCTTTTACACTCCATACAAAAATATTTTTTCCAATTCCTAAATTAGTAATTAATGATGTTGGTGAAGTTGTGTCAAAAATAGTTCCTGAACCATTTACCAAATGCCAAGTTTTGGTTCCAATAATAGAAGATGAGGCATTCATATTAGTTGAATTTTGACAAACTATTTGATCTATCCCTGCATCTGCCATTAACAGACTAGGCTGTATAATTATTTGGTTTAAAGGATAATTTACTTCACATTGATTTGGGTCAATTAATGAAACGGATGGATTATAAGTTCCTGGAAGATATGAATGTGAAAAAGAAGTAGAGTGTATTGCTGTAGAATTATCATCTAAATTCCAAATTAATGAATCAACTGTTTTTAGATTTGTTGCACTAAATAAGTATTTATGATCACAAGCAGATCCGGTTGGCGTCCAATCTAAATCTGCTTTCGGGCCTAAAATTTTCAAATAATTTGTTAAGATTGTATCTGCCTGACAACCAAATTGATCTGTAATTGATAAACTAGTAGAGAAAATCCCTGGAAAATTATAACTATTAACAGGATTTTTAATAGTTGATGTGAAGAAATTTCCAAATGTCCAGTTCCAAGAATCAACAGTTCCATATGAGATTGAACTATCTTTATATGTTTCCAAAACAGGAGGACATATAAATTCCCCTAATAAATTTGAAGTAGAACCACTTGCACTGTAACCAATTTTAGCCTTAGGCATTGAGACTTTAATTGTTTTTGTAATCGAATCACTACAACCGTTTTTATCCGTTGTTTTCAGTAATACAGTATGAGGTACAAATGTGTAGGATTGACTTGCAACTTCATCAAAATTTGTTGATAAAGCAAAGGTATTATTTTGATATACATCATCCACTTTCCAACTATAACTTAATGGATTATCTCCTGAAGAAATATTATTTGTTGTAAAGTATTCTAGATCACATACAACCGTATCCATAGAGAAATTTGCTACTGGTTGGGAAATGGACAAACTTATTGATTTAGGAGGAGATACACATCCAAAAGCATCTGTGGCTACTAAACTTGTTGTAAAATGACCTTTCGTTAGGTGTGTAAAATTTACATTTTCGGAAATTAAGTTTGTTACTTGATTGCTTCCATCTGGGAATGTCCATGAAAACTTTGACAAGGGTACAGTTGCATTTGGAGTAGTGGATGTATTTGAAAATATGGTAGGAACATTTAAACATTCATTTGTATCAGTAACAGAAATTGAAGCAATTGGTGTGTTTAATACTTTAATGTTGTTTATTGCAATAGACTTAATACAACCTGCAGCATTTGTTGCTTTAAGTGTAATATTAAATGTTCCTGCTCCTGGATAGGTATAATTTATTGGATTACCATTTTGCACTTTTGTATTTCCCATATTAAATGAAAAAAATGGTGCTGGGTCAGTATAACTTGAAGTACTTGTTACAATAATTGGTGAACCTAAACAAATGGTGTCGTTTGAAATTGTAAAACTAGGTTCCATTTTTGAAATTGTTACTGTTTTAGTCGTACTATCAGAACATCCAGTTGTATAATTATGTATGATTTGTTTTACAAAATAGGTTCCATATGCACGAAAAACATGAGCAGTATCTCCTTTATTTGAATTAAAAATATCTGCATTTAATAAAAAATCATCAGGATCTCCCGAAACTCCCCATTTCCAAGTCATGTCTACATTATCAGTAATTCTACCTGTAATAGAATTATCTTTGACTGTAACTCTTAATGGTGTATTAGGAAAGTCAACAGGATTACAAATTAATTTTTGAATATTAAAATTTGATATAGGTGATTTAACATATAAAAGATCATTTTTCTTTATTGAATCTTTGCATCCCCTATAATTTATTAGTAATTGAATATCCATAAATCCAGTATCAGCTGGAAAATTATAAATTGGATTTTGTTTTGAGGAGGTATCTCCATCTCCAAAACTCCACAAATACTTAACTTCTGTTGAATCATGTACACCTTGTAAAACAGATAAATTTGTGAATGAATAATTACGTTTAGCACAAGTAATAGGGATGTTATTTGGAGAAATTGAATAATCAACAGATGTAATTTTTCCAACTTTTATATAGTTTGCTATGGACGAAAATTTCGAAGAACCTTGTTGAGTTTGAATAGTGAGACTAATTGTATATTTTCCAATACCATAAGTATGGATAGGAGGTATTTGTCCGTTGAAGGAAGTTCCATCACCAAAGTCCCATACCCATGAAACAATTGGATCAGAGTTAGATGGATTAAATGATTTATCTATAAATTGGACAGAAAAATTGGAGCATCCTGAAGTGTCAGATGCAATAAAACCAGCATTTAGGGCAGGTAATATTGTGATATATGCAGTTTTTATTTCAGAGTCGGCTCCTCCTGAAGTTGTTATTGTTAATGAAACTTGAAAAGAGCCAGGTTGAAAATAAATATGTGTAGGATTTATATTTGAAGAGGTTTGTCCATCCCCAAAATCCCATTTTATTTTAGTTATTTTTAATCCTCCTAATATAGATTGGTTCGTAAAAATAAGAGGACTTCCTACATTTACATTTTGTTGAGAAACAGTGAATTGAGCATTAGGCACTTGTGCTGTAAAACAAAGTGTAAAACAAAATGAAATACTAACTAAAATCCAACGGATCATTTAAAAACTTTCAACTTTGTGAATTATCTATAGTGCAAAGTTATCGAATCATAACAACATGCCCTACAATTGTATGTTCTTTTTGTGTATTTATATCTGTGTAGTTAATTTTCCAGGTATAAACTCCATCTTCGACTATACGACCATTTGTTCCATAAGTTCCTTTCCAACCAATATTTGCATTATGAGACTCAAATAATAATTCACCCCAACGATCAAAAATTAATAATTGATATTTTAAAGGTTCGTAACCAGATGTAAAAATAGGCTGAAAACTAGCATTAAAATTATCTTCATTTGGCGTAAATGTATTTGGGACGTAATAAATTAATTCATTTTTATCCGCATTTTCATCTGGGCAAAGTCCAGTATTTGTTATAGTTAAATCTGCAAATGATGTATCACATGAATTTGCTACTGTCCATCTAAATACACTAATCCCTATATCCATATTTGAAACACCTGAAGTTGAGTCTGTTGGTTCATTTATGGTGCCTGTTCCTTTTATCAATGTCCATTTTCCACGAGAAGATTTAGGGGAATTACCATCTAACATTGCAGTACTTCCACAACTTTCTTGATTTGGACCTACTGAAGCTTTTATAGGAGCTGATTCTACTACAATTTTAACTTGTGCATCTGTAATTCCACATCCATTAAATATGGTCCATTTGAAAATATTTTCACCTATTCCTAAATTTGTGATCGTAGAAATTGGATCGGTTATATCCGTAATATTTCCTGATCCTTTTACAATTGTCCAACTTCCACTCCCTTCTACAGCAACATTTCCAGTTAATTTTGAATGGTTGATACAAGTTGGAGGTATTGGTGAAGTTAGAGCAGTTGTAGGTGAATCAAAGCGAACAATACTGATTGCATCGAAACTTGTTCCACATGTATTTGATATAGTCCATTTATATACATTAACACCGAAACCAACATTGGTTACTTGTGTATTTGGATCATTTACAGATAAGAAATTACCTGAACCACTAGATAAAGTCCAAACACCAGTTCCAATTGTAGCAGGAACAGCTGCTAAATTTGTAATATTACTATTACAAAGAGGGTTTTGATCGGGACCTGCATTTGCAATTGTTGGTGTATCTTCAATAGTAAAAGTTACTTCATCGAAGTTGTTTACAGGATCGCAAATATTAGAAATTGTCCATCTGAAGGTATTAATACCTGGACTCATGCCTGTAATCGTTGACAAAGAATCGGATTGATTTGTAATATTACCAGTTCCAGCAATAACTGTCCATCTTCCTACTCCTATTGTTGCAAAATTCCCTTTTAGTTTTCCATTTGAACTGCAGAAGGTAGAATCATTTCCAGCCTTAGCAGGAGTAGGAGGAATTACTTTTGTTATAATTACAGGTCGAGAAGAACTGCTGCATGAGTTTGAAATTGTCCATATAAATTCATTTGGTCCAATACTCAAATTTGAAACTGTTGAAATTTCTGAATGAATATTTCCAAAAGTTCCTGTTCCAAGATTTCCCAAAGTCCAGGTTCCTGTTCCAACGATTGCTTGGTTAGCTGCCAAAATTGTATTACTTGCACAGACTGAAGTTGATAGTCCTGCAGCAGCAATAGTTGGAGGTGTTTCTACTGTGATTGTAACTTGATCACTACTATTTCCGCAAAAAGAGTTTATTTGCCATTCGAAAACATTTGGACCGATCGATAATCCTGTCACCGTTGATAGTGAATCTGAGGGAGTTGTAATATTTCCAGTACCACTTATTAACACCCAAGCCCCAATTCCTACTGTCGCTTTATTTCCATGAAGCGATGTGTTTTGAGTACAAATATTTTGGTCTGCTCCTGCTTTTGATGTTGTTGGAGCATCTACTCCAGTTATAGTTATGTTTGATGAATGAGTACCGCAGGTATTTGAAATTGTCCAAGTAAAAACATTTGGACCTAAAGGCAATCCTATGACATTTGAATTAGGAACAGTTGGAGAAATAATAGTTCCCGCACCACTAGTTAAAGTCCATAAACCTGCTCCAATTAAAGGAATATTCCCAGCTAAAACTGCATTTGGAATACATGCTTGTTGATTTGGTCCTGCTATTGGTAAAGTTGGAGGGCTCTCAACAGTAATATAAACTGTGTCATTTGAAGAAGAACAGGTATTTGAAATTGTCCATACAAATTTATTAATTCCTGGCGTTAATCCTGTAACTCCTGAAGTTGGATTGTTAGGTGAAGTTACAACACCTGTTCCACTTGCTAGATTCCAAATACCTGTTCCAATTGTTGCGGTATTTCCAGCTAGTAATGAAACAGCTGAACAGATTGTTTGATTAGGTCCGGCATTCGCAAGAGTTGGAGGTGATTCTCTTATAATTACTACTGTATCTGAATTGATCGCACAAGTGTTTGATATTGTCCAAACAAATTTATTTGTTCCGATCCCTAGTCCAGTTATTCCTGAAGTTTCTAGATTAGGTGATGTAATTGTACCAACACCACTGAATAATGTCCAAATCCCATTTCCGATTAATGCTTGATTTCCAGTTAGATTCGTTGAATTTGGACATAGAGTTTGATCAAGACCAGCTAAAGGAATTGTTGGTGGAGATTCACGAATTATATAAACTGTATCTGTTGTTGAAGCACACGTATTTGATATTGTCCAAACAAATTTATTTGTTCCAAATCCAAGATTAGAAACAGTCGTCAAAGAATCTGTAGGTGTAGTGATTGTTCCTGCCCCACTTGCTAAAGTCCAAAAACCTGTTCCAATTGAAGCAAAATTGCCGGCTAATGTCGTATTTGGTAAGCAAAAAGTTTGATTTGGTCCAGCATTAGCAACTGTAGGAGTTCGTTCTCTAATTATTTTTACAGTATCTGATTTTGTGCCACATGAATTAGAAATAGTCCACACAAATACATTTGTATCAAGACCTAAACCTGTGATTCCAGAAGTTTCAAGTGTAGGTGTTGTAATTGTGCCTACCCCACTAAATAATGTCCAATTTCCATTTCCTACTAGAGCAGTATTTCCATTTAAATTTGTTGAATTTGGACAAAGCTTTTGATCTAATCCTGCTATAGGAGTAGTTGGAGTTGTTTCAACAATAATATTAACGGTATCATGAGTAGTTGAACAAACATTTCCAATAGTCCATACAAATTTATTTGTTCCAACTCCTAGATTTGTCAATGAACTAAGTGGGTCTAGTGGGTTTGTTATTGTTCCAGATCCACTCACTAGAGTCCAATTTCCTACACCTACTAGAGCTATATTACCAGCTAAAGTAGCAGTAGTTAAGCAAGTATGTTGATCTGGGCCTGCGATAGCAATTGTAGAAACGTCAGTAATAGTGATACTCATAGTATCTGAAATTGTATCACATGAATTTGTTACTGTCCAGAGATATTTACTAACCCCTATACCAATACCTGTGACTGAAGAGTTTGCAGAATTTGGGGCGACTATTGTTCCTGTTCCACTAATTAAAGTCCACTTACCAGTTCCATTTGGATCTACATTTCCAGCTAATACAGTTGAATTACCGCAGAAAGCTTGATCCGGTCCAGCATTTGCTGAAATTGAAATAGTTGATACAACAATCGTATTCATTGGATAAGTTACTTTACACCCAAGTGAATCGATAAGAGAACTAGTTGGATTGAAAGAGCCAATAGGATAAACATGCGTAAATGAAGTGGAATTGTAAATAGTGTCACCATCATCTAGGTGCCATACGATAGAATCAACAAAATGTAAATTAGTTGCATCAAATTGATATTTATGAAGACAAGCATCCCCAAGAGGTGTCCAGTTTAAAGTACCCGTCGGACCTAAAATAGTTAAATAATCTACTAATGCAGTATCAGCTTTGCAACCATATTCATTGGTAATATCTAACGTTAGTGTATAAGTTCCAGGAAAGATATAAGTATTGTTAGGATTTTGAAAAGTTGAAGATTTCCCATCACCAAATGTCCAATGCCAATTTGTAATATTTCCATACGATGTGGAATGATCAGTTATTGTTTCAAAAACTGGAGGACAGGTATATTCACCTTTACCATTTGCTGTTGCTCCTGAAGCAACATTCGAAATAATCGCAATTGGTAAAGAAATTTTTAAATTTTTTGTAATACTATCCTTACAACCATTCCCATCTGTAGCAATTAATTTCACATCGTGTGAAACATTTGTATACAAATTACTAGGTGATTCGTCATAAATATTTGAATAATCAACTAAATTTGATTTGAAAACATTATCTACATCCCATTGATAGGTTAAGTTTCCAAAACCAGTAGTAGTGTTAACAGCAGTAACATTTTCTAAATCACATGCAACAGAATTCATTGTAAAATCTACAGTTGGATTGGTTATAAACATAAATGCAAAATTCGGAGCCGATTTACATCCAAATTTATCCGTTGCTTCAATTGTTGTTGCAAATAATCCCTCAGTAGTAAAATCAAAATGGGTAAGTGTTGCTAAACTATTCGTTGTTTGTGTGCTAGCATCTGGATAGGTCCATAAAAAACTTGCTAAAGGCACACCATTTCCCTGAACGGATGAGGTGTTGGTATAATTTGCAGTTATTGGTAAACAACCAGCAGATTTATCAGCTGTTAAATTTGCTACAGGAGGATCTAATACCTTAAAACCAGGTAATTTTATTGAATCAGAACAACCTACTGAATTAGTCACAGTTTGAGTAATTGTATATGTTCCAGGTGTTGTATACGTATAGGAAATAGGATCTCCGGATAAAGTATCACCATTTCCCATATTGTAATGAAATTTAGCTAAAGGATCTCTAAATACCGATGTACTAGTTATTGTTAGAGGAAGATTATTACAAACAGTGTCATTAGATACTGTAAAACTTGGAACGACACTAGTAATATGGATAGTTTGTTCAGTACTATCTTCACATCCAGTAGTATAATTATGAACTACTTGTTTAATGTTGTAAGTTCCATAAGTGGCAAAGCTATGTGAAATATTTCCTTTGTCGGAATCAAAAATAGCAGCTTTATTTAGTAAATCATCTGGAGTACCATCGTTCCATCTCCAAATCATATCAACATTGTCAGAATTAGCTCCCGCAATCGCATTGTCGGTTACATTTACGACAACAGGAAATGAAATAGGATTACAATATAAATCAGCTGTTACAAATTTTGAAATAGGGGCTTTAATGTAAATTTGATTTGTTCGAGTTAATGTATCTCTACAACCTCTAAAATTTACTATAAATTCAATATCAAAAAAACCTGTATCAACCGGATAATTGTATTTTGGGTCTTTTTCAGTTGATGTACCGTGGTCACCAAAGTCCCAATGATATTTAACTTCACTAGGATCATGCGGAGTAGAAATAGTTGAAAGATCGGTGAATGTAATATCTTTTTTAGCACATTCATTAATTGGAAAAAGAGTGAAATCAACATTATCTACCATTCCGACTTGAATGAACTTTGTTTTATTAGTTGTTACAGTACATCCAGTTTGAGTTGTTATTTTTAAAGATACATCAAACGTACCAATGCCATATGAATGAGCTGGAGGGTTTTGGCCATTAAAAGTTGTTCCATCGCCAAAAGTCCATAACCAAGAAACAATAGGATCTGCTGCAGGATTTGGAGAGGTCGACTGATCTGTAAATTGAATTGCGACCGGAGCACAACCATCTATTTTATCGGAGATAAAATCAGAGACAGGTGGACCAACTGTAATCATATTAGTTACTATAGTATCCTTTATACAACCATTTAAATCGGTCATTGTTAATTTAACCGTAAACAGTCCATTTGAATTGTAAATTTTCACAGGAGGATTCTTCAGAATAGAAGTTGTGCCATTCCCAAAATCCCAAACAAAGGTTCCATTACCTGAAGTATTTGAAAAATTTACTGAAAGTGGAGCACATCCAGCTAATGGAGTTGCAGTAAAAGAGGGGGTAGGAGGAGCATGTATTGTAATTGATTTAGTGGTAACATCAGAACAACCTGAAATTGAATTTTGAGAGGTCAATTTAATGGTATAAGTTCCAGGATTCGAATATGTAAAACTAGGATTTTGAAGATTAGAAAATTGTCCATCTCCTGATTCCCAAGACCACGAATTAGCTCCAACTGTAGATGCATCAGTTAAATTCACTGCGACATTCTTACATCCAGATGCAGGAGAAGTAATTCCTGATTTAAAGTTTGAAACTACAAGATTTTTTGTCACTGAACTAACACAACCAGTATTTGTATTTGTGACAGTTAAAAGAACTGGAAAAGTTCCTGCGATATTATAAGTAACTGCTGGAGGGTTTTGAAGTACAGAAGATTGAGCATTGCCAAAGTCCCAATTGTAGGAAATACCTGCTCCAGCAGTCGAGGTATTACCAAAAGTTACAGCAAATGGAACAGTACATCCACTTCCTGCAGTAGTAAAATTTGCTGTTGGATTTGGATTTACAGTGATATAACCAACTTTAGGTTCAAAATCAGTACCAGTAGTAGAAATTACAGTCAATAGCACTTGATAAGTTCCAGCATTAACATATGTATAGGTTGGATTTGTTGCGTTTGACTGACCACCTTCTCCGAAGTCCCAGTTTGTACTTATAACTGGACTACCAAAATAATTTGAAAGGTCAGTGAAATTTATAGGTGAACCCGCACAAACGGTTGTTTTATTTGCTGAAAATTGGGCAATAGGAGATTGAGCATAAATAAATGATGCGAAAAAAACACTAAACAAAACCGTTATAAAACGAACCATATTTGCTCTAATATTCTTAAATACAGATAATTATAGAAATTATTTTAAATACCAATTGCTAAATTAATGAAAAAATAGCAGAATTGATATTTTCCATTAGACGATAAAATGGTGAAATAGTTGTGATGAGCGCTTATTTTTTTTCGATAAATGAAAAAAATATTCATTTATTGAATTAATGTAACTTTTAAGCAATTTAAATGTCTTACTTTCGATTCACATTAAATGACAGTTAAAGAATACAATATTTCAGTTGATCAATTTTCGGATAGTATTTTCCGATTTGTTTTGAAACATCTTAGAAATGAGATGTCTGCGAAAGATATTGTACAAGAAACGTATACAAAAGTTTGGATAAAACACGAAGATATTTCATTTGAGAAAGTAAAATCTTATTTGTTTACCACGGCATACCATTTAATTATCGATTGGGTTAACAAGGAAAAAAGACATGGTGATTTTGAATCTATTTCAACGATTGAAAATAGTATTTCTCAAACTTCATTCGATTTAAAAGACATCATTAATGAAGCACTTTTAAAGCTTCCTGAAATGCAAAAAACTGTTGTATTATTAAGAGATTACGAAGGATATAATTATGCTGAAATTTCAGAAATCACAAATTTAAGTGAATCGCAAGTGAAAGTTTACATTTTTAGAGCAAGAAAAACATTACAATCGTATCTAAAAGATTTAGAATTGGTTTTATAATGGAACAGTTAAATAGATATAATTACGAAGCGCTTTATCTTGATTTTCTGGAAGGAAATTTGAATGAGGAAGAGACTGCTCAATTGTTTCGTTTTTTAGATGAAAATCCCGAATTGAAATTAGAAGATGAAAATTTTGAAATAATAGAAGATAGTATTATTCAATTAGATGAATCGTTTAAAAATGATTTAAAACAAATTGATTTTGAATCAGATGAAGTAAATAAAATGACAATTAATTCATTTTTAATTGCGCAATTTGAAAGTCAATTATCAGCGAAGAAATCGATTGAAGTAGATGCTTTTTTAGTCAAACATCCTACACACAAATTAGCTCAACAGCGTATAAAAGTAACTTTCCTAATTCCTGATTTATCGATTGTGTATCCTGATAAAAAAGACTTAAAAAAATCAGAAACACGTTATTTATGGCCTATAATTTCTAGTGTTGCAGCTATTTTGGTGATTTTATTTTTAGTATTGAATACAAATTCTATTCCTTCAGAAGGTTTACAAAAAGCTATAGTTACACCAAAAAAAGATAGTAGTAAAATTCAACCTTTAATTTTGTCAAAAGAGACGAATTCGCCTATTTATAAAGACAAAAAGAGAAGTGCTAAATCAAGGATTGGCATTTCGAATCTATTGCAACCTGAAAAACAGTTTCAACTGTTAGAACAGATCGACACAGTTTTAATAAAACAGGAAATAATTGAAAATGAATCAATTGCTTCTCAGAATGAAGTTGAAAAAGAGGATTTAAATGTAGTTGAAGTCCCCGATATTTATGCCATTAAAAAAAGAACAGTATCGAATGAAGCATTTGATTGCGTTAGTGCTTTGGATAAATATCCTATTGAATCGTTTACAAATAATCTATCAACATTATTAAAAAAGCAGGTAGAATTTAAAACCTGTAAAAACATAAAATCGAACAAAACAGGATTTTATTTAAAGATTGGGAAATTCATTATTTCAAAGCAAACTACATAAAATGCAGTGAATTAGCAATTTTTGCTTTACCTTTGTAATCTAATTTATGCTCGTGATGAACACAAAAAAAGAAGAAAAAGGAAAAGGACAAGGTAGATTTTCAAAATCTGCAAAGTCAGAAGAGTCGAAAGACAAAAAAAAATCAGGTGGAAAAGCAACTGTTAAAAGATCAAATGCTGTAGCTGGT
>CANCEQ010000035.1 GCA_947375085.1 Flavobacteriales bacterium | reverse complement strand
TCTTCAGCAAAATCGGTAACATATAAAATAACCACTTTTGTCATAGGGTCAATTTCATAACGAAGTTCACAATAAGAATCTATTCCTTCTTCTTCGTCATTAATCCATTGCCATTTAATTTTGTCGATAGTTCTTTTTGTTAAAAGTCGAGCGTCTTCTTGGCTACCTTCCCATTCGAAAGTTAAAATATCATCCTTAATATTAACATCATCAGCAAACCATTCTGCCAAACCAGCAGCATTAAAAATCATATTTTCTAATGCTTTTCCAGATGTTTTTAATAAAAACTCTAATTCAAATTTTATTTTTCCTGCCATTTTATGTGTGATATTTTCTGAACTTTTTTTATAAGTTTTGACAAGATACTAATTTCCGTTCAATCTGTTTGAAATTAGGGAGTTGAACATCAAACGTGTTTTAATTGTATTTTGTTAACTTAATTATTTTTTTAGTAGTTTAACTATTTGAATTTCATATTTTTAATAGTTTTGAGTTAACTTAAAAATGTGTTCATAAGTTGTATTTAAATTTTAATTAATGTGCTATTTATTTCTGTTGATCGAATATAAATCCAATCTTCTATCTTTTAAATTAGTTACACTGCCATAATTATGAAGTTCTTGTAAAAGAGATAAATCGATGTCACAAATTAAAATCATTTCAGTATTTGGAGTTGCTTCAGCTTTTATACCATTAGTAGGAAAGGCAAAATCACACGGAGTATAAACAGCAGATTGAGCAAATTGAATGTCCATATTACTTACTTTAGGAAGATTACCAACGCTACCTGCAATAGCTACATAACATTCATTTTCAATAGCTCTTGCCTGAGCACATCTTTTAATTCGATGAAATCCATTTTGAGTGTCTGTTAAAAATGGAACAAATAAAATCTTCATTTCTTCTTCAGCAAGCATTCTACTCAATTCAGGAAATTCAGAATCGTAACATATTAAGATTCCTATTTTTCCACAATCGGTATCAAAAGTTTGAATTTTATCTCCACCAACCATTCCCCAAGCGTATGATTCTGCTGGAGTAATATGAATTTTTCTAAATTCTTCGATACTTCCATCTCTTCTACATAAATAACCGACATTGTAAAGGCAATTATTTTCTACGAAAGGCATACTACCCGTGATGATATTTATATTGTATGAAATAGCAAACTCTTTAAATTTTAGTTTGATTTGTTCAGTGTATTCCGCAAGTTTTCGAATGGCTTCAGATTCAGGTAATTCGTTGTATTTTGCCATGAGTGGAGCATTAAAGAACTCGGGAAACAAACAGAAATCACAACTATAATCTGAAACGGCATCAATAAAATATTCCATTTGTTCGAACAAGATTTCAATTTTGCTCATTGATCGCATTTGCCATTGAACAAGACCTAGCCTAACATTGGTTTTTGGTGTATTTAAGTCGTTATTTGTTTTTGAATAATAAATATTGTTCCAAGCGAGTAGGGTAGCATATTCTAATGAACTTGTATCGTTCGGTAAATAACCCGTCATTAATTTTAAAACGTGGAAATCATTGCTCAATTGAAAGGTTAAAACAGGGTCGTAGATTTCTTTTAGTTTTACTTTATCGATGTATTCTTTTGGTGTAAACTGGCTGGAATATTTAGAATAATTCGGAATTCGACCTCCGAAGGCAATTCCTTTTAGATTTAATTGTTCACACAATTCTTTTCTGACATCGTATAATCTTCTCCCTAATCGTAATCCTCTGAAATCAGGAGAGATGAATACATCAATACCATACAAAATATTTCCCGAAGGATTGTGAGTGCTAAAGGTATAATTGTCTGTTATTTCTAAATACGTGTGATCACTTTCTGCCTTTTCATCTGAAACAACAATGGATAATGCACATCCTGCGATAACATCATCTACTACTACAACCAATTGACCTTGAGGGAATTTTTTGAGAAGTAATTTGATGTGTTTTACTTTCCAATAAGCATTTTCCATGTCATTATAAGAGCTGATCATGGCTGTTTTTAAGCTTTCATAATCTTCTATTTTTAGGTGCCTAATTTCTACTTTATTGATTGTTTTTTTCATTTATTTTCAATTTTTAAATGAATTTAAACCTAATTATTCAGTCATTTTTTAAGGTGTTGATTATTTAACTTTCATTTAATTTTAAGAGCGAAATTTGTTAATCTAGCCTTAATTTTAGATTGCTTTTCGATAACTAAATATTCAAAAAGGGATAAAAATGAATAGAAGATTAAAATAATTTTAGCTAATTATTAAATTGATAATTAAGTGTTTACTGATTGATGTGAAATATTTTTTGATTTATTAGAATACAAAAATTGTCTAAAAAGAAAAAACTATTATATTTGCACCCTCAAACCAAACGGCGAGATAGCTCAGTTGGTTAGAGCGCAGGATTCATAACCCTGAGGTCCCGAGTTCAACTCTCGGTCTCGCTACAAGTAAAAAGGGGCTTTTCGAAAGAAGAGCCCCTTTTTTTATTCATCTATGTAGGGAATTGACGTAGTGAATGGTGTTTTTTTGGTATTTGTGGTTTAAGTAATAATCTATATTTAAATCTTAAACTTCTCAAAAAAATCATTACGTTAGAGATTACACTTTTCATAATTACAAAGTCTTAAGAATTTCATTGTAAGTTTCTTCTCCAAACAGTTCAAATTTCATTTTGTCTCGATAAATTTCTAAATCAACATAATGGCTATTTAATACCTGATCATCTGCATGTGATGTTAATTCTTTAGCATCGCCTTTTAATTGAATACTTGCAATCGTAGTGAAAGTTTTTCTTAGATTTTTTAACTGTAAATTTTTCCCCGTATTTAATTGTTTGTAATAGTGGCTAAATGCTTTTGATAAATCATCCATTATATTTTTTCTCGATCTAGTTTCATCCCTAGCGAATAGATATTCATTAGGTTTACTCGGATCGTGTTTTAAAATTATAAGCAATTGTTTTATTTCATTGGTTACTGGAATTTTTGCATTTATAACATTCACCTCACTATGATTTATTCGATTGACTTTTAAGTTAGATGATAATATCACTCCTTCAGACGAATCATCATTTGTGAAAATAATATCTCCATTTTTCAACTCTACAATTTCCTCTCTACGTCTACCAGTCAGAGCAACTAATAGAAATCCTTCTTTTAGCCAAGGTCTATATAAATTTTTCTTCACTCCATTTGAGTAAGTACAGATTCCTCTTTCATGTGAAATAATTTTTAATAATTCGACAAAATCTTTAGGTCGAACAGAATGAATTATTTTTTCGGGATTAGCTAATTGTTTAACTTCAAATGCTTCGGTCACATTAATTTTATATTTTTTATTGGCAAATTTCGCTAATTGTTTCATACACCCCATATACTTATTATACGTTTTTGGTTGAAATTTTTTAACTTCAATCAGGTAGGTGTGCAGTTTTCCAACAACATCGTCATTTATAGCATTAAACTTGAAATTTTCAGCCTTGAAATCATTTAATCTGAGGCACTCTAGAAAATATTTGAAATACCTTTTTACTTCTGATTTGTGTCCATCGCTTCTAACTTTAATCTTATGAATTGGAACACCCTCATTGTCTAAAAAGCTTAAATATTCAGCCATTATATCGCCAAGTAGAGTAGGAGTGTTCATACCTCCAATAGGCTTATCATATCCGTTGCTATTCAACGAGTTTTTATATTCATAAAATTCGATTACAGCATCGTTTAAATCAACAGATGTTAGAGTTTTAAATCGAATTTTATTAATTGTTCCGGGTATATGGATTTTTGCCACATATTTGAGTTTTGCAGATGAATTACAACTATGTTTTTTAAACTTTGTTGATGAATCATTTGCAAAATAGCATTTACATTTTTGGCAATAAATAAACATCCCGTTGGGTCTGTTCTTAGGAAGTTTTAAAGAGTTCATTTTTATATTTATTTATATTTTTATTTTCGGATTTATATTTAGGGTAAAATTGATTTTTAGTAATGCTTTCGTTTAATGTTTCTAGCTCTTGAATATTGCCAGATTTATAAACTTCATAAACCGAACCCCAACTATCTCCAAATTTTCTTTTTAATTTATCGATGAATGGTTTTTCGAAAACCAAAATGAATTCTTTTTCTAATAAAAATTCTATCCTATCGAAGTTGTATACATCAATTGCATTTCTTTGGCACCAGCTTTTAAGACTTCTAATGCCTTTGAATGGAAATCTGCTAACGATTTCTTTAAGTGTTATTGTCTCCATAGGCCTTAAAATGGTTTAGATAGTTGATTTTTAATGTATTTCAAATAATTTTCCTTTCTATTTTCATATCTTTTTATCGAAAGAGGGTCTTTCAATTTATATTTTTCGAACCCATATTTTACGTATTTTTTTCGAATCATATACTTCAAGCTACCTCCTCCAATAGCATAGTCTCCATAGCTTCCAGAGCAAATTAAAATCGAATCACTTCCATAATTTAAACCGCATCTTAATGCTTGAATGATTAATGAATAATTACTACAATTTTCTTTCATTATTTTAGAGTATAATTTTTTAAATACTCCATTGTCTTTTTCATTGAAAATAGTGCTTACGAAATATAATATCCTTTCTATTGCAACCTTTTTGTCTTTATGAATTGCCTTTAACATTGGTGATGGTATTCTCTTAACTCTATTTATTAAATACCTTGGGATTTTGATGAAATAGTCCTTTTTAATTTCATCAGATTTAATCACCTTTGTTGATTTTTTGTTGGATTTTTTACTTTTCCCAACATTCATTTCTACTGCTTCACTTTCTACTTTGAAAGTTACTTTTGTCGTTTGTTTTAAATTATTTTTCATATTCCAAAAGAGCTTTTAATGCTTTTTTTGCCGTGCTCAACAGTTATATTCAAGAAGTTTGAAAAACTTTAATTTAATTTTCGATTTTTTTAAAGTTAATTTTTCAACTAATTGAATTTTAGATGTTTGGATATATAAAAAATATTTATTTAATTATTTTGTTCTACTTCATTCTTATTTTATTATCAAATTAATTAACATTAATTGTTTTATTTGTTTAAAAAACAACATTACGTTAATTTGAAATTTAAACAATGGATTCATCGTTCAGAATCACTTATAACATTTAATATTTTTAAAAGCATCAGATCAGAATAAATTGTATCGATTGTCAATTGCAATTTTGAGGTATCATCAAGATCAATTTTACCAACTATTGAAAATTTCAAATAATACTCTCCAACAAATTCATCTGAAATTTCGATTTCTAACAAATCCAATATTATATCCCTAATTGATAAGTTGTAACAAATTGTATTGAATCCTAAATCCTCTAAACCAATTAGTAGTTTTTCATTTATGATTACATCTTTTATTAACGACTTTATAATTATCTCGTCTACCATTGCACTTTTAAATATTAATTCTTCTTTACTATATGGACGTTCTTAAAATTTAAATTAAAAAGCAACTTTTTGGTTGACTTTCTATCCAATTAATATTTGAATTGATTTTGTCTAGTTTTTAGTTCATTTCATTAAACAAAATCGCTTTTCATTGACCGATAAATAAACAATTTATTGTTGCTTAAATAAAAAAATAATTCTGAAAACGATTATTAATACTGGGTTTTTAATCTTTTACTGAAAATAATTAAAAAAAAATTAAAACTTTTTGACTTATGCCAATATAACTGGCATGAAACAATTAAATAATGGACCTTTTGAGGTCCCAAACGAAAAATCGATTGCATCTGCAAGAAAAGATGCAATGAAAGAAACAGTGCAATTATTTTTTAATAATAGCAATACTGTTAAAGTTCTGAGTAAAGTACCTGCTTTACTATTAATACTTCCATACGAAGTTTTGTCCCCCATTGATGTAAACAAACCTACAGCAATTCAAAAATGTATTGTGTTCCTATCTCAATTAAATTCAACTCTATTTATAGATAGCGATGATCATTCAGTTCGGAAATGGAAAAAATTAAATGCGCAATTATTGCAGAAAAATTTTGGAAGTAAATACAAGAAAATTATTGAAGTGCTTCAATATGAATTTGAGTCTGGTCCGATTATTCAAGTAAACGATCAATATACCCCAGGTGTTAAATCAAAAAGATTTTGTTTTAATGATAAGTATATCGATAAGGGTATCGTAAATTATCAATTAACTAAAAAATCTGCAATTACTTGTTTAAATAACATAGCTTTCAATTCGCTTACGAGTTATTATGACAATTCTATTGTGAGAAACCTACTAAAGGTATATCCAAAAATCACATTGCCAACAGAAGAACAAATAAAAGAAGAGGCAAAGAGGATAATAAAAAGTGGGGGTAAATTAAAAAATGGAAAGCGACTCTATTTTCTTAACAATAAATCGAGAGAGTTTTATAAAAATACACCAAGATATGACTATAAAAATTTGTGTTTTGTGGAAGATTCAATAGAAAAATTTAACTACTTCACTCAAAATGGATATAGAATACCAACAGTATCTAATTCATCAGCAGGGAATAGGGTATATGATAGTTTTAATTTGATGCCAAGTTTTATTAGAAATCTAATATTGATTGATAAACAGAAAACTCAAGAAGTCGATATTGTTTGCTTACATCCCAACTTAATCAATACGATTTACGATGGAACAGATAGTTTTTTAACCCATCAAAAAATAGTAGATCATATCGTTTCAGTAAATCCAGAAATGATAAACGACACTTCTTTGTTATCTTATATAAAAAAGGAACATTTATCGTTTTTCAACATGAAAATATGGCAAATGAAGAAATCAATTTTATGGGATTATTACTTTACAAACCAAAAAGAAATGCTCGATAGGATTATTGCAGATAAAAGAAGTAGTGAGTTCAAGCATAAAATTACATCAATGAAACTTTTTGATTTAGAAGTTAGAATCATGAATTCGATTATAGAAAAACTTAACCTACAAAACATATACTGCATTTACGTTTTTGATGCTTTATTGACTACTGAAGCTAATGTTGATATTGTTCGACAAGTTATCAATGAAACCTTACAACAATATGATGTTGCTACGACATCTACCATTTCGATAGCTAAATAAGATAAAATATTCCCTCTATGACAAGATATTTATCATTGATGTGTGTTAATTTGTTTGTGTGCTTTTAGGAGCACCAAACAACACACTTCAATCGTTGATGATAGCTTTAATTTGGAGGGAATATTTATATTTTTAAATTTTATTTATTATTTAATCTATATATAATCATCTATGTTATCCAAAACTAATCTACATAAAACGATAATAAACAACTTAAAAATAGATAGTTATACTTATTTTATTGTCTTTTTTCTAGTTTATTTTTCAGAAAAATCTACTAAATTTACTCATCATTTCAATTTCATCTCGATTCATCATTCATCAAATTCCATTGATTCCATTGTTTTTTATAATAATAAATCGATCTGAGAGTATATAAAACATTTCAAGTATTAGCTACTAATTATACAAATTGATTCGTTCATATCGGATTTAAATCGTTCTAATTTTTCAATTGGAAATTTTAATTTGTTTGCTTTTTAGGAGAACCAAACAAAAATTAACTTAAGCAGATGATAGCTTTACTGAAATGAGAGGGATATTGATATTTAGGTTTATAAATTTTATTTAAATTATTAATTATATTATCTATATAATCATCTATGTTATCCAAAATCATCTTATAGTAAACAAGTTTAAATAACTGAAAAATAGATGTTTAATCTCGTTTTATAGTCATTTTTTTAATTTATTTTCCCGAAAAACAGATTAGAAGATCAACAGATTTCCCAATCAAAGCTACAATGATTACATTGTTTTTTGTAATAATAAACCGATCTGAGGATATTTAAAACATTTCAAGTATATTTTACTAATTAGACAAATTGATCGGTTTAAATCCATTCAAAATCATTTTTATTATTCTCTAACATATCAAGTAATAATTTTTTATTATCCCAAATCAATTCAATTTCCTTGTCTTTCTCTTTACCTAATTTATCGTTTAATATCCAATAAAACCAAACATATTTATAGATGTCTGTAAATTCAACAATAGAATCACAATTTATTCCTTTAGAAAGGATTAAAAAATATTCATTCTCCCATTCACGTTGATACATTGATAAATCATCAAACTCATTATTAGGCTTCCAGACTCCAATTTGAACTAAAAATGAATCAGCATTTTTTTTAAATTGTTTATCGATTTTAATAAACTTCGATTGTTCGTCAAAATACTTTAAACAATTAAAATTTGCTCTAATTGATTCGATTCTAGTTGCCATAAGCTCTATAGCACAATCAACACATAAAAGTGGTTCAGTTATCAATCTATAATCTATTCGTTTTATTAGCACACTTTCAATTATTGATTCCAATTTAATATATGAGCTGTATCTAATAACCGAAGTTAACCAATCAATAGTTGTTTCAGTATCAATATCAAAAGGAGTTATTAATGCTCCAGTCTCGAGGTATATTTTAGCTATTTGAGTTCTAGCTTTTTGGAAATCTGATTGATTGCTAACGTAAGGGAAATAATAATTGTGTTTAGTTTTCATATGGTTATATATTATATAAAAATTATTTGTAAGGTTATTGTGACTAAAAGTTATATCAAGAACTAAATGGGATAATATGAAATATACCTATCAATTATATAAGGCTGTATTGATGAAAAAAATTGAAATAATAGAATTAAGATTTTTGAAGGATCAGATGATTTGTGAAGCAAAATATGAATTAGCATCTAAATTGAGAGATCGAGAAAGTATACTTCAAAGTGAAATGCAAGAATATCAAAATCTAATAAAACAATTAAAAATTGATACTGAGATTAAAAGTGATAATATTTCTAAGTTGGAGCTTTTAGATAATATCGATTCCGAATTTATGTTTAGAGGATTTTATGATGAAACGATACTAAAAATACAAGGGAAATTAGACGAATTAAAAGCATTACAATTTAAAAATGAAACAATTGATAAGGAGATAAGTTTTCTTACTTCTATACTGAAATTTAAAAGATAGCTTATGAAATTTATTAAGAATTATTATTCGGAATATAGGGATAAAGACAATAAATTGTTATTGTTTTTATCTATAGATATAGTTGAAGAAAAGTTCGAATTTTCAAATGAAAATTTAGAATATCTCCAATGTTACATCGAAATTGGGTGCCCTATAATTTTTATAAAAGAGCATTTTGAGTTAGAAAAAAGTTTAAAATTATTTAGTGATAAAATTTCAAATTTAGGCTTTGTTTCTGCAAATAAGCAATATGTTTTTGATGCAGAAATTGAATTGATTTTTCAAAATATTTTCAAATTGTTAAAGTGTGAAGCTATAACCAAAAACCTAACAATTCCTGATTTTTTATTAATGGATGATGGTAATTTTAATCGAGTTTATTTCGATTTTTTAGTAGCAAATAGTTATGAAGATAGGTGGGGAGAGTTGATTAGAAAAGTCGAATTAAATAAGTTTGTTTCAACTAAAGTAAATAGTTGGATTTATAGTATTTATATGCACTATTATGATGTGTTAATAGATAAAGCAGAACTAAATGAAGTTCCTTTTAAAAATGTATTAGAGCAGTTTAAAGATGAAAGTTGTATAGTTGACAACTTGATTGAAATTTATAAACCAAATCTTAAAGTTTACGAATCTATCGAAAACAAGTGTTTTTTAATTATGGCAGATGGAATTAAAAAACCAATTGCAATCATTAATATTTAGATATATAAAGTTGTATAGTTATTTCATACTTGTTGTTTGTTTGTCTTTCGAGACAACAAACAACATTTTAAAATTGATAGGTAAATTTAATTTATAGTATTATGGTAAAAGGTGGTAGTAGTTTAAATGATGAATTTTTAATTTTTAAGTTGTTTTTTGAGTTAAAACAATTGGAACAAAATCTTGAAAATTGGAAAGAGGAAAATCTAAAGGATAACCCACCAAGATTTTATCGATTTATGATGATAAAATCGATTCTGAACTATTACAATATTAGTCTTGATGATTTTATAAATGGTGACTTTTTAAACCAGTTTAAAGATGAAAATCGGCAGATAATAAATGATAAACTGATTGGTTTTGATAATTTGCATGAATTTTTAATTGACTGTGATATTCAATTTCTTTATAAGAAATTATTTGAATTCCGTTTAAAATTAGAGTCAATATTTAATTTCAATTCAGGACTTTTAGCAATATTTGAAAGTAGAATATTACCTATTAAGTTAATAGAAAACACAATAGAAATATTTAAAGATGAAACCGAAATTATAGATGAAATACTATGTTCATTATTGTTAAGTGCAAAAAATGAACATAGGATTGATATGATAAAATTAATCTCTGAATTTAATTTTCCAATGGTTGATTTAGATGAGATTGATGCTGATTGGATATAATTAAATCTGTTATTTATTAGCCTCATTCAATAATTCATCTTGAATTTTCAAAACCAATCATTTTTAAGGTTTGAATTTTCTAAAACTAATTAATTTAAAGAAATGCATTTAGTTGATAGCTAAATGCATTTCTTTTTACTTTTTGTAAATTGATTTTCTATTTTAAAAATTCATTCGTAACATACTTTGTATTGCAATAGACAATCCTAAAATCGAATCCTCAGAACCATTTTTAAATTGTTTATTAACCTTAGTAAAAGGGAAAACTTGTATATTTTTAGAAATATTAATACCAGGAGCTGTGAGATTATTTTTGTCCTTTTTAAACCAATTCCCACCAAATTCTGATATTAGACAGCGCCCTACTGTGTAGCTTATCATCAATTTAATGTAACTAAAAGGTATAATTTCTTCCGTCAGTCGTATATCTTCAATGTAATTATCTAACCGTTCTAGATAATCTTTATTATAATCCAAATCGACCTGCCATATTTCGCTAAAATTATTTTTGAAGATATCACATATCTTATTAACGTCTTCTAACTCTAAAACTCCTAATGCTATTCCCCTTGAGTTTTTTTGATTTGTTGTCTTTGTCTTTACTTTTTTATACATTTTTTTTAAAGTTGAGCAATATTGCTACGGCAAATATTTACTCTTTTTTTTAATAAACAAACATTTTTTTTTAGATAAAGTTTTTATCCAAAATAAAAATATTTTTCAAGTTTTTTAGACGAGTTATCAACATGAAAAATGGAAATATGTTGTTTTGTAAATTGCTGTTTTTGAAGTTTTTGATTGTTTTTTTGAAATGCAAACTCTATTCCAATTTTTTACCAATTTTAAAAATAATAGTACTACTATTTTCAATGATTTATCAACATTTATTTTTTTTCAAATTTTTAAACGAAGTAAGTGAAATTAGCTATTGAATTTAATTTTCGAATGGTTGATTTAGATGAAATGGATGTATTAGTATGATAAAAAAAAACGGTTATCTCAAATATGAAATAACCGTTTTTTCAAACAAATAATTTTTATTATAATTTATTTACTTTAAAAGTTTTGTTGTCTACTTTTACAATATACATTCCAGAAGGTAAATGTTGAACATCTAATTTGAGATCGTTTTGACCAAATTGTCTTTCGTTTGATTCTAACATAACCATTTCACCTGATAATGAATATACCTCAATATCTTTTTTAGATTGTTTAGAATCAAAAGAAACTGTTAAGAAATCAATTGTAGGGTTTGGATATACATTTAAAGATATAGATTCTTCAGATATAGATTCAATTCCTGCACTTTTAGAAGTGATTTTCAAATAAATGAAAACTGAATTACCATTGATGTCAAATAATGTAACAAAATATAAGTGTGAATCTCCAGAGAACACTGGCATGTTTGATTGGTCGTATATATTTGATGAAGTAGATATTGCTGCATGATAATTAAAATCAATTTCATTATAGTTAGTTTGTTTAGTAATGTGGTTGTTATCTATTTGATTCACAAATATCAAAACATCTGTTTCTACTATTGAAATTGTATCGGACAATTGCATACTATATTTATCTGAACTAGCATTTGCTACTTTTTGAATTCCATTCACTTTATAAGTCACTAATTGTTTCATTTGAGAAATAGAAGATAAACTTACTAATACTACTGCTGCGAAAGTTAAAATTAAAGTTTTCATAATCGTTTATTTTTGTAAGAATATTTTGGAAGTATTTGATTTAGAATTAGAAGTTACTTTAACTGTATACATTCCATCGGCACAATTTATTAAATCAATTGAATGTTCTTTTTCTTTTTGAATTTCATAATTAGAGAAAACTATTTTACCAAGATTATCAAACACTACTATTGAGTTAATTGATTCTGTAGGTGATGAAATTTTGAATGTACCATTTGTTGGGTTTGGGAAGATTGATAAAAATGAACTTTGTAATTCAATCAATCCAACATCTCCAATGTAAATATCATTTGAAATACCTAAACAAGCGTTTTTTAAAACTTTATTTGAATAAACGCCATTAGAAACTGGTATATAAGTATCATAAACTGCTCCAGCTATTAATACTCCATTAAAATACCATTGATTTCCAGATGTGTAATTTGATTTTAGGGTACTTCCATTTTTTGTAATCAGTGGATTTGGAATCGTATTTACTATAATTGAAAGGGTGTCAGAATTCCCTTTACATCCGTCCTGATTTGTAACATTAACATAAAATTTTCCTGTTTGATTAACAGAAATTGAATTTGTTAAATTACCATTCGACCATTTATACTGACTGTAATTATCGGAAGTTAAGTTTACATTTCCTCCTGTACAAAAAGTAAGAGGACCACTAGCAGTAATTATTGGTCGAGGGATTGGAAAAATTAAAATAGAAATAGTTTGCGCAATTCCATTACCACATTCTGAAATAGGTGTTATATTATAATTTACTGATTGTACAGATGTAGTGTGATTAACTAGTTTATCATTAATTAAATTGGTTGTTTGAGGATTCAATTTTTCTCCTGTAACATTCAGATTATCGACAGCATACCATGAATATGTTTCATTAATGATATTTCCATTTAATTGTAAATTAACAGTATCTCCACTACATTTTGTAAAACTATTTTGAGTATTAACTATCGGCTTTGGTTTAACAAGCACCGAAATATTTTGATTATTAGTGCAACCTGTAGATTGTGAAATTAGTTTAATTTGATAATTAATACTTTGATTAGAATTTGTAGTATTTGTCAATATATCAATAATAGAATTTCCACTTCCAGATGATGTTTCTCCTGAAATATTTGATGATGAGGCAGTCCAAGTATAATTACATAATTCATTTGCTGATAAATTGTAGTTGGTATTTAATCCACTACAGATTTCAATATTATTGGGACTTAATAAAGTAGGTTTAGGATTTATTGTAATTGCTATAATATTTGAGTTTGAAATTCCACAACCATTTGAGTTTGAAACATAATATTGACCTGAAGAAGTGGCGGTAAATGTAGAATTTGAATTTAAAATTGTATTTCCATTTTTCCAAACACCCTGATTTGAATTTCTTGATAAAATTATTGATTCCCCCTGACATCCACTAGTTTTCATTGAACTTATTACAGATGCTATAGGAGTTGATGGTTTAATTTGTACTTGTTGAGTTTGTGAAATTATACAACTTATTGGTAAATGCTGAGTTGCACTTATTGTATATGTTAATTGTTGATTAGAATTTGTTAAATTGACTAAAGCATCATTTATAATTGAGGTATTTTGAATATTTGTTGATTCGCCAGATAAATTAGTATTATTAGAAGTATACCAAGAGTAATCAATTCTAGATAATAAGTCATTGGTTGTTGATAAAGGTATGTTTAATTGACTTCCGCTACAAATAGAATTACCACTTGTTGAATTATTAAAATTAAAAGAATTAAAAAATTGACCACTACTACTAAGTACTTCATTTTGCCCTCTACCAGAACAATAATGAGTTACTCTAATCTTTGAATTACATGTTATATTTGATGGTACTGTTACTATTACTGTTCCATCTGTATTCTGATTCCCTCTACTACTTAATGCAACTGTGACTGTAGATAAAACAGTAAAATTAAAATTTAAATCAACTGTTCCAAAATCAACTGTTACATAATCAGGAAATTGAAACATACAACCTGAAT
Organism: Flavobacteriales bacterium; assembly: GCA_947375085.1. Next base: position 5,890 of record CANCEQ010000035.1, on the reverse strand, counting down.
TCATGTTTATAGTAACTTGAGTTCCACTTGCCCCACTTGTTGGTGAAAAAGTAAAGTTTTGTGAAGTTGCTAATAATGATAGCAAAACAAAAACCGCCAAAGAAAGTATTTTTTTCATTTTTTTTTATTATTATTGAATAGAACCGATTAAATCAAAGCTTAATTTGTAATTATTTACAATAGAACCATTTAAGCTTAATATCTCAATATTCATACAACTAAATATTGTTGAATTTGTATTTATAATAGGGTTTGAACTTATTATTAAATTATTTGGTCTATTTGCTTTCATAATAGGTCTTGAACTACAATATGGTAATTCATTTTCTTTAGCTAAAAGACTACTGATATCGTAAAAGTTATTTTGTTGACTTAAAAAGAAATCTTCAACCATTTTGGCTTCATCTTTGTTAAAACAGAAATAAAAATCCCCTTCTTTTTTAAACCAATTTACATCTGATTTTGATTTTTGTGTAAATGAATTAAATTTATAATTTGATATAGATGCCTTTACTTTATACATGTTTTTTTATTATTCAATAATTTTAAAAGTTGATTCGAATTTTGAAGTTCTATTAGTTAATCCTATCTCTTTTAAAGAACGATTATTTCTAATTTTCAATAACTCTTGATCCTTTACTGTAAAATTCAATTTTTAAATTAGTTTGTTTGAAAGCAAACATAATAATAAATTCTATTATAAAGTGTATTTTATAAAGGAGTACTTTAAAATAATTTTTCCATAGAAATTTGATTTATGGAAAAGCATACTGAAATTTTGAATAATGATGAGGAATTTAAGGCAATTTCACTTCGATTGAAAGAATTAAGAAAATCAAAAGGCTTCAATAACTATGAGCATATTGCTTTTGAATTAAATATGAGTAGATCAGCTTATTGGAAAATGGAATCAGGCAAAAATTTTGAAATCAAAACATTAATTAAAATTTGTAGACTTTTAGATATAACGCTTGAAGATTTTTTCAATGGAATTAAATTACCTACAAAATCAAATCCATCAAAAAAATAAAAATTATCTTAATTTGATTTTTTAAAATTCATTAGTAGGTCTTATTTAATATTAATTTTGTAACCATTGAATTTGATAGCGTAGTGAATAATAGTACTGAATAGTATGTTTATTATAGTTTATGTGCGTTAACACTGGTCTTTTTTACTGATTGCGAATGGGTTACTATATGAATATCAGCATTCATAACCCTGAGGTCCCGAGTTCAACTCTCGGTCTCGCTACAAGTAAAAGCTCAGTTTTTTAACTGGGCTTTTTTTATGGAGTGAGGAATAGGAGTGAGGAAGCAATTTAGGATCAAGTTATATTGTTGCGGTGAGGAAAAAAAATACGCCTAAATATTTGTTAACCTAAAAAGGGAAAACTCGACTTTCCTAACACCTCTAAATTGTGCTCCAAAAACTTTGATAAATGTTTATTCAATTCTAGAATAGCGTTCTAACAAAATAATTTTATACGCCTCTTTCATTTCGAAAGTCAAAAATGAGGACTCAATCCAATTAAAAGCAATTTTTTTATTTTTTATAAATCGTTTAAAAACACTATTGATTTGTTTAGATGATAAACCTAAATCTTCTCCCAAATGAATGAAATTATCTTTAGTAAGTTTTCGCTTTTTACCTTGAATAGTTAAAGCTAATTCTTCTGTATCTTTTGGATTTAAAATAGCAACGTTTAACAAATCATAAGCTGGAGCCAATGACCATCCTGAAAGAGTCTCAATCATTGAGAAATTTTTAAGATGCATATCATTGTTTCCTGTAAGAAAACTGAATAATGCTATTTCAAAGAAAAAGACATTATCCAGTAATGGATTATTGGAGAAACTATTGAGTGCTTTTCCAATTTTTTCCATTGAACTTTTATATTTATCAAATGCTTCAGTAATTTGAAACATATCTAGCATATGTATTTTATCTCCTTGATTTGTCCTATCAACTCTTTTTGTAATGTAAGATAATTCACCTGACTGTAAACGAATTAAACTTGATGGTACAGTTTTTATTCCGAAAGAATTCGCAATTTTCATTGTTAAATGTTCGTTTTCTGGCATTTCAGGATAATCTTCTGATGGTGGTTTAAAAATGTAATTACCTCCTAAAGCACCAACAACAGTTAATCTTGCATCTGATTTATCATTCGCTTCTTTTATTAGTGAAAGCGATAGTTTTGCCTGAACACCAGGAACTGCAACACTTCTTTCAATTACGTTTTTTGCCAGTTCGTCCATTTGATTTATTGTATAAGCCAATTTTGGTGTTTCTTTTAAACCAAAAAAGGATAAACTACAAGCAGCATGAAAATCTATTTCGTTATGTAATTCACCATAACAATGCAAGCATTTATTAGTAACCTTGCTATTATTCATGTTCTCCATCACTTTCAATTATTGGTAAAACACTCACAGCGCCTATACAATTCTGACAACAGGCAAGAAGTAAACCCATTCTGTCATTTGATTTAATTTTCCAATTTTTAGAAGCTACTTCTAACAACCATCCTTCAGGTATCAAACCTTCAAAAAAAGGAAACAAACGGTTATTTATATATTTTTCTTTTGAAACAGGCATTGTAAAAGTTATAAATTGGGTTGGGTATTTTTCAATATATGCTGCATCATATTGAAAAATGTAATCACCTTCATCCGTCTCAACTAAAATGCCTGCATGAATATTTTTGTATAAAATAGATGCGCTTCTCATAATTCAATTATTTTGAGTTTACTTCTTTACTATTCATTGGTACAAGTTCATGTCCAAACATTTTAAGAACAAGATTTACCTTATCCAAATTCATGTTTGTTTTTCCTTGTTCAATTTTACGAATTACAGTTAAAGCAACCCCCGTTCGTTCAGCGAATTCTTCTTGAGTAAGATTCACTTCTTTTCTGCGTTCTTTCACAAACTCTGATAAACTCTTCATTATATGTATTTAGATATAAAATAAAGTAAATATACGAAATTATATGTTATTGCATATATTATAGCTTTTATTTTTAATTTTATATTTATTTACATATAGTTTTGTGGGGAGTGTATTGCAAGCAAGAGGGATAGGAGAGTGGATTATAGCAAAGATGAAGGAGTTTGTGGAGGTGTTTTTTGAAGGGATGATGGCTTAATAGAGATCAATTAAAGTTTATAGGTCTCGCGCTACAAGTGAAAGCTCAGTTTTTTAATTGGGCTTTTTTTATTTTATCTAAATAACTTATTCAATTTTCAATTCGATGATTAAATTTGTCCTATGTCAAAAAGAATCATATTAATCGGATATATGGGAGCAGGTAAATCCACTATTGGTAAAAGCTTGGCTTCTCATCTTGGAATTCCTTTTATAGATTCTGATCACGAAATTGAACATCATGTTGGAAAATCAATTCCTGAAATTTTTGAAACTCAGGGGGAAGCCGAATTTAGAAAATTAGAAACGGAATTCATTTATACTTTATCTCGTTCAGGATCTTATGTGCTTTCAACAGGAGGAGGTTTACCTTGTTTTAATGATAATATGTTGTTTTTAAATGATTTAGGAATTACTTTTTATTTGAAAAATACAAGTGAAGTTTTAGCGAAAAGAATAATGAATTCACCAATCGTAAGACCTATTGTAAAAGGAAAAAGCTTATCAGAGTTGGAAGTTTTTATCGAGGAAAATCTGAAATTGAGAGAGCCTTTTTATTTACAGTCACACACTGTTTTAACATCTGAAGAACAGGAAGTTGGTAAAATTCTAGCACTTTTAACTACTGATAAATGAATAACTATTTACAAGAAACTACTTTCTTAAATTTTTCAAATGAGAAGTTTTCTGATTTCCTAAAAGAAATAGATGCTTCCAAAAGTAAAAAAGAAATTGCCATTGATTTGTATTTTTTAGTTCGAGATAAATTTACTTACGACCCTTATCATTTGAATATCAGTGAGGAAGGATTGATTGCAAGTAATGTTATTTCAAAAAAACGAGCTTGGTGTGTAGAAAAATCAATTCTTTTGGCTGCCTGTGCGAGAAAATTTGAAATCCCTTCTCGATTAGGTTTTGCAATTGTGACAAACCACATCGGAGTTGAGAGATTAGAATCTTATTTAAGAAGAAATGAGATTGTATTTCATGGCTACACTGAATTATTTTTAGAAGATAAGTGGGTGAAATGTACTCCTTCCTTTGATAAAAATATTTGTCGTCTTTCGAATGTTGCTCCGTTGGATTGGGATGGTGCAACAGATTCGATGTTTCAAGAATTTGAGAAAGAAAAAAGATTTATGGAATACCTTCATTATTATGGTGAATTTGAGGATGTTCCAATCGAGTTGATGAATTCAGAAATGAAAAAATATTACCCGCATTTATTTGAAAATGAATTTAATACGAGGGAATTTTCGTTTATTCACCTTTGATTTTTGAGAGGTAAGAATAGGGGTGACAAAATAGCAGTTGAAAGCGAATGGCACGACTATTGAAAACAAACATGTTCGTTCTGAAAATCAATGATACACTTTTTGATTGAATGAATAGACAATTAATTAACTGACAGATTGACGTTATAATATATAAAAAAATGAACGATATTTTTGACAATACACTTCTTCAACTAAACGCAACGAAAGAAACGGAAGCAGAATTTATTCCTTTAATTACTGCTGAGGAAGAAGAAAATATGAATACGCAAAGTTATCCGGATGAATTACCCATTTTACCATTAAGAAATAATGTATTATTTCCTGGGGTTGTAATTCCAATAACTGTTGGTAGAGATAAGTCAATTAAATTGATTCAAGATGCGAACAAAGGTTCTAAAATAATCGGTGTTGTTTCTCAAAAAAATCAAGAGGAAGAGTCTCCTGAATTTTCAGATTTATACTCGGTTGGTACTGTTGCTCAGATTATTAGAATGTTAAGAATGCCGGATGGAAGTACTACTGTTATCATTCAAGGGAAACGTCGTTTTGAGATGATTGCTCCTGTAAAGACAGAACCGTATTTGTATGCGCAGGTAAAAATGATTGAAGAGAAAAAGTCTTCTAAAAAGAACAAGGAATTAGAAATGATGTTTACGAACATCAAGGAACTAGCACTTCAGATTATTAAAGATAGTCCGAACATTCCATCAGAAGCTTCTTTTGCTATCGGAAATATAGAAAGTCCAACGTTTTTAGTGAATTTTATTTCATCCAATATGAATGCGGATGTTGTTAAAAAGCAAGAAATGTTGGAAGAATTGAATATTAAAAAACGCGTTACAATGGTGATGGAGCACTTGTCTCTAGAAATCCAAATGTTAGAAATGCGTAAACAAATCAATTCGAAGGTTCGAAAAGATATGGATCGTCAACAACGTGAATATTTTTTGAATCAAGAAATTAGAGCGATTCAAGAAGAATTAGGTGATAATCCTCAAGAACAGGATGTTGCTGAAATGAAAAAACGTGCCGAAGCGAAAAAATGGGATGAAAAAGTTTCAAAATTATTCTACAAAGAATTAGATCGATTCCAACGAATGAATCCACAAGGAGCTGAATATACCGTTCAGTTGAATTATTTAGATTTGATTCTTGATTTACCTTGGGGAGAATATTCTACTGATATTTTAGATTTAAAAAGAGCTGCAAAGATTTTAGATCGTGATCATTATGGTTTAGAAGATGTAAAACGTCGTATTTTAGAATATTTAGCCGTATTAAAGCTAAAAGGAAATATGAAATCACCGATTTTGTGTTTTTATGGACCTCCAGGAGTTGGTAAAACATCTTTAGGTAAATCAATTGCAGAGGCTTTAGGTAGAAAATACATTCGAATGTCACTTGGTGGTGTTCACGATGAGTCTGAGGTAAGAGGTCACAGAAAAACGTATATCGGAGCAAT
>CANCEQ010000034.1 GCA_947375085.1 Flavobacteriales bacterium | reverse complement strand
GCACTCGCTTACCAAGTCGTGGTAAGTTTTTACATAAGCCCAGGTGGCGGAATTGGTAGACGCGCTGGATTCAAAATCCAGTTCCGCAAGGAGTGCGGGTTCGATTCCCGCCCTGGGTACAAAGGGTTGAAAATAAAGAGGTTACACTCTGTTTTTCAACCCTTTTTTTGTGCATTATTGTTTGCTAAAATTGAGAGGTGTGCGATATTGGTGTGCAATAATTTGTAAAAACACATATTTCACATATAAATAAAGCAAATAATTAACTTTACACCTATGAAATCAATCTTTGTAATTGCTTTTTTTGTCAACTTTAATTCCATCACATTTGGGGGTGTCGTATCATTTCAAAAAATCAATCACAATATTAAACAGACTATTTATAAAGGGTATTACTCTAAAGCCATAAATCAAATAAACAAAGAGCTAAAAAAGAAAAGCAATTCTATTAAACAGCAAATATTTCTTTATAAAACAAAAGGAGATATTTATAGATCTAGAGGGGATCTAGATGAAACTCTAAAATATTGGCTAAAGAGCAATAAACTTCGTACTAAAATTTATAAAAAAGGAGATTATCATTTAGCTTGGAATTATGCCCTTATTTCTAGTTATCATTATGATAAAATTGAAGTCCCTTTAACTAAAATGTATGCTGATTCATGTTTAAGTTTAATTCAAAATTTAAATCTAGAACAACAAAAAGAAATTGAAATATTTAAGATTTGGAATATACTCGCACAGAGTATAAAACAAAGTATTTATGACCTTCCATCAATTGAAAAACTTCAAAAATATGAACGAATAAGAGAATATTATTTCAAATCAGAAAAATTCATTTTAGCAAATAATGTAGACCAAATATATCTAGCAAGAACCTATCATTTAATAGCTAACTCTTATTTTGATAATATCCACGAATTCATTAAGACTAAAGATAAAAAAGGTGCCGACTTTTATTTTAAAAATGCACTTTTATATTATCAAAAATCAATAGCAATTTGGGAGAAATATAGATCAATTCCTCACGGAAAAGCAGGTAGTTACTACCTAATAGGAATGATGTATTCTTATTTTACAAAGGAAATAATCCCAGATAAACATTTAGAAGCAAGCTATTATTTTGAACAATCTCTCAAAGCATTTGGAATTGATAAAAAGAAATCAAATCTCAATTACCTATCATCACTCCCTACAAAAGAATCTGTACTTCAATGCATTAGATATTACACTGAATACGAAATTCAAAATTTAAACAAAGAAAATTATAAAACTAAAATTCAAAAAATTCAGGATATTACCCAAATAGCTATTAAGGTTTGGGAATATTTATATTTAGAATCGAAATCAAAAAACCCAAATTTGCTTCTTTCAACTTATAACCTAATTCCTTACAAGGAAAAAATTGAAGTTGAATTATTAAAAAAGCAATATAGTGAAAAATGGTCACTTGAAAAAATCTTTGAAGCCAATCAATTTTTAAAATATTACGACCTTTCAAAATTCAAAAATAAAAAAAGCCTAGATTCTAGACTTCAGATTAAAAACATTCAACAAAAATTAAAACAAAATGAAGTCTTTCTTGATTTAATTGCTTCTCAATACAACAATAATTATATCATTGAAATAACTAAAAATAAATCAAAATTAATCGAATTAGGTCCATCAATCCCTTTCCTTATAGATAGTCTAAAAACTGCTATTACAGAAATCGATTATACTAATTTCACTAGTCATTCAAGTAAAATATATGAATTACTATTTAGCAAAATAGAACTAAAAAACAAGAACAGAATCATCATTTGTCCAGATGGTGTGTTTAACTATATCCCTTTTGAAGCTTTACTCTATTCCAAGAAAAATAAGCAACTAAACGACTATAGAAAACTAGATTATTTAATTCATCATTTTCAAATCGATTATGTTCTCGCTCCTCGCTATTTCACAGAACCTATAACATCAATAAATTTAAAAGGATCTATTTTTTGTCCTACTTATAAAAAAAGTGATTTATCAGAATTACCTTTTTCCCAAAAATTAGCTTCTTCATTAAAAAAAGATGATGATTTCATTATTTACAAAGGAAAAAAAGCAAATAAAGAAACCCTATTAAAAGTAAAAACTCCTCTTGTTCATATCAGTGGACATGGCGAAATTGACACTGAAAATAGTGTTTTCTCAACTATTGTTTTGACAAACTCAAATCTTACAACCGAGGACATTTATAAGTGGAAAAAAAGTCCTGAATTTGTTGTCGTTAACACCTGCAATTCAGGGAATGGAAAAATAAGAATTGGTGATGGTGTTGATGGAATAGTCAGAGCTTTTCACACATCAACTACAAAAGCCTCTATTAGTAATCTTTGGGCTGTTGATGATAAAGCTTCTAATGATTTGTTTAGTTCTTTTTATGCTAACATAAATGAAAACTCATCGATAAATGTATCTTTAAGAACAACTAAAATTAATTGCATAAAAAGAGCTACAAGTCCAATGCTTGCAGCTCCTTATTATTGGGCGGGTCATAAAATGATTGGGGAAATTTCTTTTTCAAACGATTACTCAATCTTTAAAATTATTTTGATGATTGGGTTAATTATATTTATTTATTTTTTTCTAAAATTCAGAAAAAATTATTTAGAGCAGTGAGTTAATAATTCTACTATCGAAAAATACATAAAAAATGTCATTTGAAAAGGATAAGTGTATTAAAGATTCTTTATTAATGTCTGATGTTTTATTGTACATTTTTCCATTGCAATGATTGAGCTTCATAAGCACAAGAACTTGAACAATACTGGTCACCATTATTATCGCTAGTTGGTTGATATTGCTCTCCACCAACAGTCATCCATCCATTACCCGAATAACTATTCCCACATTTCAAACAAGTATGATTTCCAATCGAAGTACTATTTGAAGAACCTGAAGAGCTTGAACTAGAAGATCCATTATTACCAGCATAAACAATGAACAAAACAATTCCTATTAAAATTATAGCAGTAATAATTTTTATTGCACCTTGCATTCTTTCGTATGATTTTATTTCTTTTACCGTCATTTCTTGTGCATCGGCTTTTTTCAAAAGCTCAATAATTTCATGGCTTTTCTTTTTTGTCGCAACGTAAAGTGGATTAATATTGTCTTTAGTTCTGTGATTAACATTTGCACCAATTTCAATAAGAATTTTTACATTTTCGGTTTTACTATTTTGAATAGCGTAAATTAATGCTGATTCACCTTTTTCATCTAATAAATTTAAGTCCGCACCATTGTCTACTAATAATTTCACCATTTTTGGTTCTCCGAATCCAGCTGTATTATGAAGAGCGTAAACATTTTTTTTTTGCTTATCATTACGCCAAGATTTGTTGGGGTTTATACCTGCTTTTAATAGCAATTCCACTTTATTGTAGTCACTTTTTCGTGCATAATAAATAAGATTTTGCTCACAGAAAGTAACATCCATTTTATCAAGTATTTCTAATGCTTCCTTTTGTGTTATATCCTGTTCCATTGTTTTTAATTTTTTATTATAATAATATAAGGTTTTCCTATTTATCAATCGGAAATTCAATAGGTAAGTTTTAATTTAAAAATTTAAAAGGCAAATACTTGATTCTTCTTATTTTTAGACTGTACCTAAAAAGATTGTGAAAATTGAAGTCAAGAATTTATTATCTCTATTTCAAAAATAATATACAGAAAAGTTTTAATTTTTCTTAAATTGAAATAAAGAAGATTCATCTGAACTAGCACAATCCGCACCAATCCATTCAGATTCATAAGTTAAATGTACTTCATCTTTCACAATTTCAAACATAAGATGTTTTGATTGAGACTCTTCTAATATACTCTCGTTACCCTCATCGATTATACTTACAGCAAAAAATATACTTGAATATACTATGTGTTTCAAACCTCTTGAAAATTTAATCTCCGCTCTTCCTTTTTCACCATTTAATGAACAAATTTCACCACTAAAACCATTTATATCAAAAATTAAGTTAGATTCATTATTGTTTTGATTTTTTAAAATTAAGATATCACCTATTTTGTTTTTATATGTTCCTCCTATTTTTGCAATATCTTTTTGCTTAACAATTATTTCAGATGATTTTTTATTTTGATCAATTGTTAATTTTGCCATATAATCATTATTAAAATCTAATTCTATAAAAGCATTATTTTTTTGGTTTTCTAATGATTGATACCATTGAATCCCATTAGCTTCCATATATTCTAAACTAGACTTAATACTCTTTTTACTTTTAAGATTATAAATTTCAATATCAGCCGTATTTCCTCTTTGAACTAATGATGGAGAAATAATTACTACAGAAATTGAATCATTATAAAACTTATATTTTCCATCATCTAATTGACCAAAACTCATATTAAATGCCAATACTGTAAACACAACAAGTGTTAAAATTTTCTTTGTTTTCATATTCATATTTTTTTAATCAAAAAATCAATAAGTAAGTTTTAAATAAAAAAAGCTGCAAGTCTAATACTTGCAGCTCTATATTTTTAATTATAAAGAGTTGTTAAAAACGAAAATAATTTAATGTTGTAATACAATTTTTCTTAATTCAACATCATTACCTTGACTATTTTTAATATGTAATAAATAAACACCATTCGTCCAACTTGATAAGTCTACATAAAATGAAGAAGTATTAATCGAATTAGTAAAGACTGTTTGACCAATAACATTTTCTATTTTAATTGAGTATCCATTCATCAAAGAATAGTTACCATTATCGATAGTAATATGGTCTTTCGCTGGATTTGGATAAACTTTAAAAGTATTTGAAGCATTATTTTGAAGACCTAATGTTGTTGTTATATACAATGTATCTGTCACTGAAATTGTATCATAAACTGTAACATATGAAGTACAAACAACACCTGTTGTATCGTATACCAAAGTTGATTTTGATGCATTTCCAACACATCCATTTAGGTCTGTATAATTATAATTAATTGTTTTAACACCCAAACCTGAAGTAGATGGATTGAAACTTGACCCAACAACACCTGGCCCACTATATACACCCCCAATAGGAGAACCTGACAATTGTATAGATGTTGCGTGATTATTTACATAATTTGCAATAGAAGTTAATGAAACTGAAGGATTTGAATTAACTGTAACAAGTTGAGAAGCTGTTGATGAACAACCGTTATTAGTTACAATAACTGAATATGTCCCACCCGCTGTTGCATTAATACTTGCTGAAGTTGAAGAATTATTCCATTGATACGTTCCTCCACCTGAAGCAGTTAAAGTTACAAAACCACCTTGACAAAAAGTTGTTGCACCTGAAGTATTAATTGATGCTATTGGGTTTGGGTTTACAGTTATATTCGTAACTGAACTTGTTGTATTACAAGTTCCATTATAAATTTTCACAGTATAATTACCCGCTTGATTTGCTGAATAACTTGAATTTGATGCTGAAGGTATTAAAGTTGAATTTCTATACCATTCATATGTATATCCATTACCAGTAGTTGCATCTAAAGTCAAACTATTTCCTGAACAAAAAGTTGTTGCACTTTGTGGAGTAATAGTTGCAAGAGGATTTGTACAACCTGTGAATAATATTGTCACTTCATTACTTGTTAAAGCTCTATTATAAATTTGTAATTCATCTATAATTCCATTAAAGTTAGGTGCATTAATGTTTGACCAATTTGCTTTACCAATTAATAAACTCATAGTATTTGCTCCTATAACACCAGTTTGACCAGAATATGAACCAATAAGTGCTCCATCTAGATAAGATGTTGCAATACCATTATCATAAGTATATGTAAAATGGTGATATGTATTAGAAGATACATTAGTTACGTTAGTACCTCCACTAGATAAACCATTAGATTTGATGCTTAATCCCATAGTAAGAGATGTGTTTTCAAAAACATTAAAACCAGATTGACTTGCGCCACTTCCTGACTGTTTACTTAAAATTATATTATTATAGCCAGATGAATTTACAGAAACTACTTTTGCCCAAAATGAAACACTAATAGCATTCGTAGAAAACAAAAGAGAATTACTATGCGAAACGTCAATATATGAAGTTGTACCATTAAAGCTATATGCATTATTTAAATTACCATTTCGATCGGCAACTAATGTAGCTCCATTTACTACTCCATTGTTACCATTTCCGCTTAAATCATTTGCGTTGCCACTAAAATCATACGAAGCGACTAATCCGTTAGTTGGTACTTGTCCAAAAGTACTTATAGCCAAAGCTAAAATTGAAAGTGTTAAAAGTTTTTTCATTTTTAAATTAAATTAGAATTTCTCTTTTATCAATCTTAAAAATGAAAAGTAAGTGATTAATAAAAAATTTATAATCCTTTCAACACTTTTTTAGCTAAAACAGAATATTGATTAGATGGTGATCTAGATAATGAGTTTAAAATAATAACTGCATTTTCTTTATCATTTAAAAGAATGTAACACAAAGCTTTTTTAAACAATGCTAATTCAGCGTAAGATGATTCAATTGGAATAGATTCAAAATAATGAATTGCTTTTTTATAATTACTTTTTTTATAAGAAATCTCCCCTAAAAAATAAATGGAAGTATCAGAATCAATTTTATTAAAAGCTTTTATAGCTTTTTCCCATTCTTCCAATTTAAAAGCGTTCATCGCTTCATCATACTTTCCTTTTGAAGTTGCCATTGTTACTGGTAAACCAATCTCTACTGGCCAATTTTGTTTCGCTATTTCAATACTATTACTAGTGCCCTTGAAATAAGAATATCCCAAAAAGAATATTAAAAATGAGGCGGCTATTGAAGTGGAATAAAAAATAATTTTCTTTATTGGAGATTTTTTATTTTGTTCCAATTCTTTATCTAATTGTTCGTCTAAACTTTTAAATTGTGATAAAAATTCATTTTTATAATGTCGCTTTAACCCTTCATCTATTGAGATGAATTGCTGATATGCCTCTCTAAAAGCAACATCTGAATTTAAACGAGCTTCAAATTCTAAGACATCACTATTCTCTAGCGTTTTTGCTTGATATGCTTCAAATAAATCGATATGTTCTAAAATAGTGTCCATCAAAAAACAAAAATCATTGAGAGCTTTTTTAATTCAACAACTAACTTTTTCATACACAAAGACTTTTTAGACTTTGCGGTATCTGCATTTTTATATCCCATATTTTCTGCTATACTCTCCATATCAAATTCATTGAAATAATGAAGTTCTAATACCTTCTGGCAATCTTCAGGCAATTTTGAAATAGCTTCTTTTAGTTGTTCGTTCGTATAGTTTTTTTCTTCGGCATCCATAAATTCTTCAAATTCTTTTCCTTTAATCATTTGAAGATTATCATGGTAAGTTACCCGACTCTCTTTTTTAATTAAATTTAGAATTTTAAACTTCCCTATTTGAAAAATATATGTTTTTTCGCCACTAACTAATTCCGTTAAACGTCCAGATTTTATATTCTGATAGAACTCAAAAATAGATTCTTGAAATACATCTTGCGCTAACTCCTTGCGAACTTTATATTTATTTTGTGACCATACTATAAATTCATTTCGATATTTTGCATACAAATCTAATAGAGGCTTTTCATTGCCTCGTTTAATTTCTTCAATGAGTTTATATGTGCTTTTGTTAGTCAATAAAATGTTTCGGTTACCAAAATTAATTTTTTTTATTGAATCTACTTACTTTTTATCTTTTGAATTGATGAATAGGCATAACTAAAAATATTTAAAATGGATGAATTAGAACAAACAACAAAAGAGCAAGAACAAGATTTAGGTCTTTTTCAAATTTTTAAAAAAATTTATGGAAAAAATCAATACTTATTTCTAGCAATTAATTTAATATGCTTTTTTGTTATATTTTTTATTTTAGATGAATCAAAGGGTGGTATTATTTTTAGAATTTCAATCTATCTTTTCGGATCATTACTAGGTGGTTTTATAGGGAAATATATTGTTTCACAAAACTCTCAATCTATCGATACACTAATAAAGGGATTTAGAAAAGGAGCTGCAATTGGGCTTATATTAATCACTTTATCAGTTTATGAAAAAACCGATGATTCATCAAATAGTGAATCTTTAACGAATACCTCTATACAAGAATCATCAGATTCAAATGAATCATCTAGTGAGGTTTGTCCACACTGTGATGGTGCAGGAGAGAGAATAAATAATGTATCAGGCGTTTATGGAATATGTGCTACTTGTAATGGAAAAGGTATAGTATCTAAAAATAGTAACTACGTAAAATCTTATTAAATGAAAATAATAAATATAATAATTTCAATAACTATTTTAAGTATCTTAAACAGTTGTGGATATGACTTATCCGACGATGATTCAACTAAAGACCTACTCGTAAATCACACCATTTTTTTAGGAGGAAACGTTAATTTTAAAAAGGATGGTACGTTCGAAATGAAACCTCAATCACCAAGTGATCCAACTCAAAAATATATAGGTACATGGGAAATTGGGTATTGTAATAATTGTGAAACAGATTACACTTCACGAGATATTACTATCGAATTTAAAAACAGAGGTCATGTAACTGATGGTGCCACCGCAAGTGAATTAGGATATAACGAAACTGGATTAGGCACTCATTTAGAAGGTTATATTGAAAAAATTGCTGGTGAATATCAAATAGAATTTAAAAAAATTGCAACAGGAAATTTATATATTGAATCTGATGGCAGTCAAAATTATGATAGGTCTGAAAGCTATATAAGAGAATTACAACCGAAATAAACAAACTAAATATTAATGCGTTTATTTAGACAAATCAATAATATTTAAAAATAAAAATGCCAGCAAATAAGTGTTGCTGGCATTTTTTCTTTAATCTGTATCGTCTATTTAAAACGAGCTAATACTTTAAATTTCTTCTATTTTAAATTTTGGGATAACTCCAAATCTTTCGTTAAAAACTTCTTTCATTATTTCTAACGTTTTTAATTGATCTTCTTTATTGACTATTAATGAGTCATGAATTGTAATAAACTCTATATTATTTTTCACCATTCTCTCACCAATACCGTTAATAAAAACATCTGCTTCCATCTTTTGCATTAATAACGATAGTTTTTTATAATCTTCTTTTTTAAAATCAAAAATATATTCAGAAATAGACGGATATAATTTGTGAAATAAATATTTATAATTATTAAAACATTTCATATTATTTTCCGCATATAGCATTGCCAAAAATGTTTTTTTTAATTTTTTTTCATTAGTTTCATTAAACTTTAATGCTAAAAAATTATACAAATTACCTTCAATACATTGCTTTTCAAAATCAGTAATTTCAACTATACACAAATATTGGGCATTTATAATTTTGTATTCAACCCCTTTAAAAATGGGATGTTTAGAACTATAAAATTTGTTGTTTTGAGAACAATACAGCGATTCGTTACTAGTGTATGCATTTCTTAATATTTGTGATAGAAAGAATGGTTGACTGTTAGATAGATCTATATTTACCTTATCACCTATAATAAATGTTCTTAATTCCTTTAGTAAATTTGTATAATTAGAATGTAATCTCCAATTAGACTTACTTACTTCAAAATTTCTTAATCTTTTATCTTGTAGTCTGTATATACTATCTAAATAAATCAAACGTTTTTTTTCTTTATTTTTTTTCCCAGATATATTCATTTCTAAAATATAATTTCTAGCGCCTTCAAAATCAAACTTTGTTTCATGAAAATACTTTTTCATTGTTTTTATATATGGCAAAATAGCTTGATGACTAGTATTTTTTCTTTTAGCTAGGCTTATTGATTTCCAAAGTTTAGAAGTACTTTCAACATTAAAATATGATTTCTCAATCTCGAAGTTTTCAATAAATTCATTTTTTATTTTATATCCTTTCGAAATACCTAACAAAGTGTCATATTTTTCATCACATTCAAGTAATTCAATACTTAATAAGTATTTGAAATAATAAGAATAGACTCCTCCTTTAATATATTTCTCAACATATTTTGATGATATAGAAACAAAATCATCCTTTTTTTCATTCCTTTTATTTAAAGATGAAAAGCTGATTATTAAATTAATTATCCAAAAAAAGTAATCAATTTCAAAATCAAACTCTGGTTTATTCATTTCTATACATTTTAGTAAATGCTCCTTTGCTTTTGACGGTACTATAAATATATAAGGTTCTTTTTTTCTCATATTCTATCTTTTATAGAAATAGAATGAGAGAATTCAAGAACTTAAAAAATAATTAGCAACCATTTTTTAAGTCTTCCATTTTTGCACTTATATGTTTTAAAACACAAAATACATTTGATATGAGCAATCAAGAAGAAATAGCAAGAACAATTATCCAGCAAATCAATTTCAAAGATAAGTTTGCCTTAATAGCATGGGGGGCAAGATATTTTACCGCAATAAATGAATCTAAAGAATTTCAGGGTGGATTATCTTTCCAAGTAAACGGGTTAAAACATAAAGGATGGGTTACTATAAAACTCCGTTGGGTAGATGATTATACAATCATTTTTATAAATAAAAAAAGAGAAATTGTAAAAACATTTGAAGGTGTTTATTGTGATATGTTGGTTCCAATTATTGATTGGATTGAAGGAAAATAATATTTTTAACTAAAACAGTTGTTTTTTCTTTTTTTGAAGCTATTTATGTATAAAATATTTCATTCTAAATCAAGCTTATGAAACAACTAAATCCACCGAAAATGATCTCAATGAACGATCCAATAACATCTCATCCAATAACAATTGGAAGACAATATTGCAATGAGAGTTTTTCAAAATTGAAAGATGAAAATAGACAGCTTGATATAGTTTGTCTTTACCCTGAAAATAATATTAAGAACATTGATATTTTCACGTTCGATTCAAAAAATAAAGATATGCAGATGTACTTTGTCTGTGAAAAAACTCCTATGTACCTTCGAAGAATTTATTACGATCTCGCACTTAATTATGAATCTCGATGTGATAAAGACATGTTCATCAAGAAGTTCAAAGAGAAATATTCAAAATGGCTTTGTTATATAGACATGCAAATAGCGGATATTAAATAAGATACCTAAATAAGATGCTTTTTTAAAGGTGCTAAAATTGCACGCTAAATTAGAAGCCCAGCAAGTCTCTAAACAACCTCACCTAGATTTTTCCGCTTATTTTACTGCCTAAAATTGGAATAAAACATTTCAATTTAGTCAATTAACTAACGTATCACTTACATCTACTTCATTAAGAAATTAAATATAAACCAATCAAATTTTTAAAATTTCGGTGGTTTAGTGAATTAAAATCGACTCAATCACAATAAATTAATTACCTAAAATCAGAAAACATGAATGAATTAAACCAAAATACACATGAATTAAAATTTAATTTAAATGTTCCAAAGCTTCTAACTCCAGATGGAAAATCGTACCTTGACTTCACTACAATCGTTGAAATTGTGGGTGTTCCGAGCACCACTCTTTTTCGCTATCTAAAGCAAATAGATGGAGTCGAAAATCAGACATACAAATACAAGAACAGAACCTATTACAACGAAGCTTTTATTCTTACCTTATTTCGCTTTCAAATTAAGGGTTAATAATGTAAGCCATTTTTATTTCGTTCTCTTTTAATGCAACCAATATAATTTTAGGAAAACAACTTTGACAACTGGTAATTTTCAAAAATGACAACCCAAAATACGTCTCAATGTAATCATCAATTTCAAATGAATTCGATAAATAAGACTCAAAATCAGTTCGTTGGATTTCATTTATCTCCCCGACCTGATCGATCTCGCCAATTAAACTTGCTTGCTGAAAAATTGATATTATTTCACAGATGACATAACAATGACTTTTATATAAATCATTGTAATATAGTTTTTTCTCTCTTTTCATTTTTGAAATAAGAGAAGTTAGTCTATTAATTTCGAACCAGTTGATCTCTAAGTCTATATAAAGATGTTTTTTTGAAATATAAAACAATTTACTTAATCGATCATAATGATAAATTAAATCTCCTAGCGCTTCTAAATTTGTTTTTGCTAGTTGATATCGCTTAGAAGGATCTAATTCTCGTAAAATATTATCTAAATAAAGAAAATATTTTTCTAGTACGAAATGTGGCAAAATATCGCTCTCTAAATAAAAATAATTATTGTTATCATTTAACGAAATGGTTAAATCAAACAATGGTTCAAATACATCATTTTTCTGAATGTGCGTGTAAATTATAATATTTAAGTTTTCTTCCATTTAATCATATAAACCAAACTGTATTTAACTTAAAAATATTTTTATTTCAAGTTCATGGCTTACCTATATGTGTCTTTTCTATTCGAACTTAAAAAGTTAATCTAGTTATTTTTCAACTGTCATTTTGTTAATAAAAAGAAAAAATATTTTTTAAGTTTTTATTAAGTGGCTTTCTATAAAAATGTACCCCAGCAAATTACAAACGGAGATTTAAAATTTGAAAGATTTTATAAAAAACACTAAAAAACAAAAAAATATGAGAAAGTATGTAAGCTATTTTAGAGTAAGTACGACAGAACAAGGTAAAAGTGGTTTAGGGTTGGATAGCCAAAAATTTATGGTGGATAATTTCATCAATTTAAATAATGGTGAACAAATAAATTCTTTCATTGAAATTGAAACTGGGACTTCTAAAAGAAAACGTACCGAAATATTTAAAGCAATAGAATATGCTAAACAAAATAATGCTGTTTTAGTAATTGCTAAAATTGATCGATTGGCTAGAAATGTTTTTTTCGTTAGTCAACTTATGGAAACAGGTGTTCAATTTGTTGCTTGCGACCTTCCAGAAGCAACAAATTTCACAATACACTTATATGCAGCATTGGCGGAAATGGAAGCAAAATTAATTTCCGAACGAACAAAAAATGCTTTATCAGAAAAGAAAAAACAAGGGTTTAAATTAGGCACTCCAGCTAATTTAACTTCAAATGCGAGAGCGAAAGGTCAAGAAGTAATAAAGCAAAAAGCTAGAAGTAATCAGAACAATATACAGTCTACAGCTTTAATACTTGAATATAGAGAAAAAGGATTTAGTTATGATAAAATCGCTTTCAAATTAAATGAATTGAATTTTGGAACTTCAAAAGGCAAACTTCATAATTCAGCAAGTGTTTATAGACTTTTTATTCGGAGTTTAAATTCATTTTCATTCTCATCAGTGTAGCAAAGATTTATTGTTAAAGAATCCAGTGATGAATAAAAAGAAAGAAATAATTTAAAAATGATATTATGAGAGATAAATTAATAGAAATAAGCGAATTAGCAGATATGCTTGGTTTTACAGATTTGAGAACTATTAAAAAATGGTGTATAAAAAACAATCTTCCACTTATGACATTAGGTAAAAACACATTTACATTAACATTCTTTTTGAATTTGTTTTTGGAAAATGAATTAAAAAATTTCTTAACTCAAAACTTTGAGAACGCTGAAGAAATTCTTGAAGCTGTAAAAAATGATGCGAAAATAGAATTAGCCAAATTGCTAAAAGCACCTT
Organism: Flavobacteriales bacterium; assembly: GCA_947375085.1. The sequence goes on along the minus strand of CANCEQ010000034.1, from coordinate 6,936 downwards.
TTTCAACTAAAGTTTTATCAGAATTTAATGATTCAAAAAATAGAAGCAAAGCTTCTGAAAACTTCTTAAAAAACATTAAAAGAGCTTAAGTATGGAACCATTAAAAATACCAGCAAAATATAGTCGTTGTGGCATAAAAGTTAAGTGTCTAAAATGTAAACGACAAATAGGTAATGGGAAATGTTATTCTGACACCTCATATCCTAAAGCAATTGGGAAATGTGAGCATACAGAAAAGCATAAATTTAATTTAATTGTTTGTGTTCCTGGTACAATTAATTCTCGAAAATCAAAAGTAATTGATACTCGTGATTTTAATGTTGCATTGATCGAATTGAACAAATTTAGAAGCGAATTAGAAACTTCTAAATATCAAAAACCTATGCCAATAAAACATAATCAAAAATCAAATTTATTGGTTGACTTATGTGCTGATTACCTTGACTTTCAATCTGGAGTAAACATACCCACGCATTTAATTCGTAATAGGTCAAAGGATCATATAAGTGATTGTAAAAAAACCTTGGAGAGATTCTGTATTTCACTTTTAAAAAAAGGTTATAATCTTGAAATATTTGAAGTTACAAAAATTAGCGATTATGAAGTTGGATATTTTTATGATTTTTTAGTTGACGAATTAAATTTTTCAAAAAATTCTTCCTCATATAATAGACTTTTTCGAATTGTAAAAGCTTTTATTAATTGGTGTATTAAACAGATGGAAATTCAAATGTTTAATCCTTTTACTAAAGTTGAATTATCAGTGCAAAGAAAAAATTTAGAGGTAATTGCTAAAGATGAATTTGATAAATTACTAGAAATGGTAAATGAAGAAAATGGTTTTGATCCAAATTCAAAAGGAAAAAAGCAAAATGCCTATTTTCCATGGCTAAAAACGGCTTTCAAATTGGCATTACAAACTGGACTTCGAAACGATGAAATAATTCGTTTGAGATGGTCTGATTTATCTTCAATCGATATGGATAAAAAAGCATTTGAAATCAATGATTTTAAGGTTAACAGAAAGCAATTTGGAACAGAAATTGGTCGAAACAAGAAAATAGTTCCTCTTACTGCTGGATTAATGGATCTTCTAAATGAGTTAGATTTTGAAAAAAATATGGGAAAAGAAATTCCTATTTTGGACACAAATAATTATGGAAATATTCAAACGATTGAAAAAGCAATTTCTAGAGGTTTTGGTCATTACATTAAATTGGTAACTGATAAGCCATTGCAATTCAAGAATTTGAGAAAAACTTATATTAGTCATTTGGTGATGCAACTAGGAGATAAAGCAAAGTTATTTACGGGTCACTCTGATGATGAAGTCTTGATGAACCACTATATTTCTAAAGCTTGGACAGCTGGAGGGTTAAGTGATTTTAGGGTGTTTTGATTTATTTATTAGAGGTAGCAGATTCATTAAATATTGTATATCAATATAATTATAATTTATATCTATATTTGTCATAGATATATATAAAATATAATGAAAGAATCCATTAAGATTGAAAATCTGGGTCCATTAAAGGATGTTTATATAGATGAAATTAAACCATTTACATTTCTAATTGGCGAATCTGGTAGTGGAAAGAGTACACTTATGAAGTGTATTTCTTTATTTCGTTATATATATAAAATGGAAAATATTAGGTCGTATTTAAAGCTTAGTAAAATTTCTAAAAATCTTTTTCGTTTTAGAATAGAAAAACATTTTAAAAATAGTGGATTAGATGAATTTATTAATAACAACTCAGTTATAATTTATAGTGTAGAATTTGATAATGGCGAGAAAGTAGAAATAAAATTTGCAAATAAAAAACTGTATAAACCAAATACAATTTCTCAAACAAATTTGACATTTTCTAAAATAAGCTTTATCACTGAAAATAGGAATATTATTCCTCTTTGGGCAAGTAATACGGCTTCTCTTGCTGGTGCATATTTAGGTTTTTATTTTCATGAAGTTTATAAAGATTTTGAATTAGCAAGTGATGAAATTAAAACAGTTGATTTAAAACATGTTGGTTTAAAATTAAATGTTAAAAAATCTGGTAAGGGTAAAGATTTTAGAATTGCATCAAGTAATTCTAATGAATTTGAAATTGATTTTAAAAATAGTTCTTCTGGTACACAAACGTCTGTCCCAATTACTCTAATTTCTAAATATTTTTCTAAATATTTTAACTTTCAGGATGCTTTTAATCGTTCTGTATTCAGTTATTTGTCTTCTGTCGATAATTTAACAGATTTCCGTGCAGTAAAAAATGTAAATTCTTTAAAGAAAAAAATTTACATTCATATTGAAGAACCAGAGTTAAGTTTATTTCCAGATGCACAGTTTTTACTAATGGAAGAATTAGTAAAAGATTGTTTTATAGAAAATACCAATGACATCAATTTAATAATATCAACTCATAGTCCTTATATTATTAATCAATTAAATTTATTTATAAATAGATTTGATAAAAATATTGATAAGCCTAGATATGATTACAATAAGCTATCCGTTTACCAAGTAATTAACGGAGAGTTGAAAGATTTAATAGTAAAAAATGAACGTTTAGTAAATACGAATCCTTTATCAGAAACGATTAATTCTATTTATGATGAATACAATAATTTAATGTAAGTATGGAAAAATTATTGTTAGAAGATTATACAGCTCATCATAATTTAACCACAAATCTAGTTTCAATTTCACAAGAAACAAATGAGCCATATTTCGAGATTAACGATATAGGTAGAATTATCAATATTAGTTATACAAAAGGTGATGGCATGGCTAAATATGATAATTCAAACAAAAAGAATATTTCAATAATAGATTATGATAATTTTTTTACTAGCCTTGAACCATCAAATTTTCAAATAGGTAAAAAACGTTGTGATTTAATTGTTCATACAAAAACTGACAAAACATATTTTTTATTAAATGAATTAAAGGAAAGAAACAATGTTATTTTTGAATCTGACAATATTGAAGGAGCAAAAAAACAATTAATTAGTACATTAACTGAAATTTTTACAGTTCAAACGTTGAAGGATTTCATAAATTTATTTACTAATAAAATTTGTTGTTATTGTAACTCTTACCCCAAATCACCATCAACAGTAATTAATGCCACATCTGCATTTAATAGATTAAATACAATAGCAGCAGATGGCCTTCAACTATCAGAACCTAGAATAGAAGCTTTTGGATTTTCTTATTTTGAATACAAAGGAAATCAAACTATTAAGTTAGCCTAAGGAATTGAATTAGTATTTTTTACAACAATCCCATTTCAGCAAAAAATTAAAATAAAAAGGTGTGCACTTTTGGTGTGCGGAAATGTCCAGTTTTGTCGTTTTTTGCATTAGAATGTATGTTAATACGTTGATATGTAGACATATTTTCGGTTTCAAAATCCAGTTCCGCAAGGAGTGCGGGTTCGATTCCCGCCCTGGGTACAAAAACAGAGTGAGAAACAGAGCGAGAGCGATGGTTCTTACTCTGTTTTTTCTTCATTCTCATTCTCACACTCTTTCTTTTATTCCTTTTTGATTAGCGAGAGTGATGATTGATCACCTACTTTTTTTCTTCATTCTCACACTTTATTATTTTAATTATTTCTGCAAGAGCGATGATTGATCACCTACCTATTCTTCATTACCTTCGGTTCTGCTTCTTAGTCTTACTCTTACACTGACTAAAATCTCAATTCCTTTTTACATTTTCTTTTTTTGACTCCAATGAATTTTTCCAATATAATTTAAGAAAATATTTCCTAAAATCCAATTACCTATTTTCAATACCTTTTTCTTAATTTCAAGCAAACAATTAGAATAAGTATTTATTAAAACCACATAAATTACGTTTGATTTTGAAAAACTGGAGTATACAAAAAAGCAAAACACTTCAATTCAGAAATAAGAAAATTCAATTCTGAAACAAAGTTAGACCCAACAACCAAAGACCAATTAAGAAGAGTATTTTTAGTATCGTCTTAAATTTAGCTGAAGGTTCAGGAAGATTTAGTAAACCTAATCGACGTAATTTTTTACTTTATTATATTTAAAACAAAAGTTGACAATAATGGTATGCAGGAAATTTATAAATCTATTTTTAAAATTAAAATAACACATCCTATAACCCATCCAAAAAAGCAGTTAATGCAGCATCTGTAATCGCAGTTAACTTAATATCAATCGTCGCGCTGGACGTAACATTTCTGTTTTCATAGTACGAAAATAAATTACCCGAGGCGTCTACTCCGATTAATACAATTTTTACATCAGATCCATTTGGAATAGCTTGAGAAACTTTATTAGAAACTTGCATTACACTCTTCGTTGCTGGGAAATAAATAAAAATTCCTACATTATCAAGATTGTCAGTTGTTGAAGCAAAAGTTAACGTAGAATTTGTAGCGCTACCAGCTTTAATACCGCAATTTACCCAACCTAAAGTATGCAAAGAGGCTATATAACTACTAACTGAAGTAGTAAATAAATTAACAGGATTCTCTTCTATCCAATTTTGATAAGGACTTGGATTATTAAATACACGCATATCCGTTTGAGGATTAGTAGATGGCATTTCGATTTGATGCATACAAGGGTCCGGTTTTAACACCAATTCTGTTCCGTTTTTAAATGCTCTTAATCTGATTTCTCCACCCGTTTTTAAAATCTCTCCGTTAGAAATAGTTGGCATTTGATAGTAAATCATATCTTTTGGAGTATATAATTCCACCAACTTCAATGTATAAGGCCATGTTACACTATCTCCATTAGGAAACATCAAACATTGTTTACCCGTCCAAATTTTAGTTCCTTGTTTACCAATTACTGGTCCTGTTCCAGTTGAATCAATTATAAATTCTTGTTCTTCCTGTTTCTTAGTATCCATGTAAGAATTAATCGAAGAATACTCATTCATCTTCTTTTCTTCATCAATTCTTTTTTTAGAACAACTTTCCAAGCTTAAAAAACTTAAAAGTACTGCTACGAATCCTACTAATTTGAAATTGAACTTTTTCATTTTATATACCTTTTAAATTATCATTTTTAATATAACCATAAGCGTCGCAATGACCTTTTGATGATTTGTTTCTACATCCGAAAACAAATAACAGACCTAGATGCAAATTTGTCTCTCTATGCCTTAAATTGTATCTATATTCTATAAATGGACGCAAACAATTATAATTGGAAATTCCAAAACCTCCTTCTAAATCCCAATTGTTTTGTTTCGCTTCTTCCATAGGAGAATCTGCATAATTTAACCACGAATTATATCCTCCTTGTAAAATAGCATACACATTTATTCGATCTCTTTCAATAAATTTATATTCTCCTGCTAAACAAATATAATATTCATGAACTTTGTTAAATGGTAAGAAATAAGAAAATTGAGGAACAAAACTGAATCGATTATTTGGAAAAATACTTGCACGTGCTCCTACTCCAAAACCTTCTGCTTGAAAATTGTAAATTCCACTTGCCCCAATTCCAAGAGTTTGTCCTTTCCCTTCAAAGCAAAAAAGGAAAAATAATAGAAAAAATAAAATGCTCTTTTTAAATGTCATTCGCAATATTTACTACACTTAACTTATTAATAGTAAAGTAAATATACTAAATTAAAAATAAAATCCAACTGAAGTTTCGCTTATTTTAAGACAGGAAAATGAATGAGACTTATTTATAAGAACTAATTTTTATTCAAAGCTTCTAATACTGAAGGATTCTTAATCCCTTTACTATCCAAAAACAAAACAAATCCTTTTAATTTCAATTTGACCTCTTTTGGAGCCCAATCAGATAATCCTTCCCATTTAACATGTGCTAAAAATTTAGTGGTTGCATGCGCCACGCTAACATCTTCAAATCGAGTGTAATTGGTGAAATTATGGATGTGATTTACAAATAGAGTTGCAACCCGAATATGACCATTAATTACTCCTACTGAAAGTTGTTGATCCGTTAAATTAATTCTAAAATCTTCTAATTGCTGAAGTAAAAATGCATGAAAATCATCTTTCATTCTATCTAGTTTTTAGCTTGGTGATAATCAAAAATTTCATCCCATAATTCATCTACTCGTATAAGTGCTTGATCCAATGATAACACGGTCCATTTCCCATTTACTTCAGAACCCAAACCTATATTCTTCAATTTATAAAGTGCATCTTCCACATCGAAATCCAATTGAATTTGAAATTTTGTCTGAAACCAGTTTTCGATTTGAGTATCCAACTCTTCCGCAGAAAGAGGTTCTTTGCTTTGACTTAAAAAAGCATAGGCTAAAATCGTTTCCTTCAACTCTTCTTCTTCTGAAGTATCTATTAACATCGGGAAGACACCACTATTGTTTCCAATGTTTTTAAAATACAAACTGTCGGTAAGCATTTTTGAGAATTTTATTTTCTTACTGACGTAATTGTTATATTGACGAAAAAGATAAGCTCCTAAAATTCCTAGTGCGATTAACCCTTGAATTAAAGAAGCTTTACTATTGCTAATATTTAAAACTTCACCTGATTTATATGCGGCATACATCGTTACCAATGCTGGAATTACTTTCGCACTTAACAAAGAAATTCCACCGGCTAAACCTGGAACCCAAAGCAACAATTTATCTTTCAATGACATTTTTGGAACGGCATTCGGGAAAATCGTTTCTAAATCATTCTTTGGTACTTTCTTGAAAAGCTTAATGATAGAACAACCCGGCGTAAAGGGTAAATTTTCAAATGACCCTTTGTGCTTTTCAAAATGAGCCGCATCCTTGTAATTGATATAAATAACTACGTAATCGTAATATTCTAGCTCGACCTCCTTCTCCCAAAAGAAAAAACGTTTAACTTTTTCTGTCGTTGTATGGTGACCTCGTGCATAAACCGAATACTCTTTGAAATCATCGAAATTGATTTTTAATTGCAATCCTAC
>CANCEQ010000033.1 GCA_947375085.1 Flavobacteriales bacterium | reverse complement strand
TTTATTTTTAATTTATTCATTACATTCGTATTTATGAAATACTGGATCAATACCATATTGAATAGTTATAGTCAGATTTTTTATTCTGTAGATAAAGTTTTGGCTTTGGTTATTTTGCTAATTACTTTTTTCACTCCTCATTTAGGTTTATCAGGACTTTTAGCAGTAGTGTTAATCAATTCAATCGCTTATTTAACTGGAATTAATAGACATTTAATAGGTGAGGGATTATATGGATTCAATGCGCTTTTATTAGGATTGTTTTTAGGTCACCAATACGAAGTAAATGCTGCATTTGTACTTTTGTTTTGTGTTGCAGTAGCTATGTTGTTAATGATTTCAGTTTGGTTGCATGGAATTTTTAGTCGACATAAATTACCCTTTTTAGCATTTCCATTTATCATTACTTATTCAATTATTTCTCTGTCAGCTGGAAGTTTTAGTAATATCTATTTGAACGAAGATAATGTATTTGTATTGAATCATATAGCAAAACAAGAGACATTGCCATTTTATCAGTTTGTACATTTATTTGATACTATTTCGGTGCCAAAATTTGCTTTGATTTATTTCAAGACATTAGCAGGTACTTTTTTTCAAACGAGTGTATTAGCTGGGATTTTAGTTGCAGGAGCAATTTTGTATTTTTCTAGAATTGCTTTTACATTAAGTTTAATTGGATTTCTTTCTGCTTATCTTTTTTATATCGCTTTTGGAGCGGATGTCAATGATTTAAATTTGAATTTAGTTGGATCTAACTTCATTTTTATGGCAATTGGTATAGGTTGTTTTTATTTGATACCGAACATTTACAGTTATTTGGCCGTTTTTTGTTTGACTCCTATTTTAATGATGTTGATGCTTTTCTTAAATAAATCAATGGGAGTTTTTCAACTAAAATCGTTTACGCTTTCATTCAGTGTCATCGTTTCATTGTTCTTATTGTTTTTACATCACAGATGGTTTCATAAGTTCTTTCATTTAATAACAATTCAATATTATTCAGCTGAAAAAACGATTTATAAGTATATTACTTCCATGCATCGTTTTAAAAATGCTCATTTAGCAAAGGTACATTTACCGTTTTGGGGAGATTGGTATGTAAGTCAAGGTTATGATGGGAAAATCACTCATTTAGGTGAATGGGGTAAAGCACTAGATTTCGTAATAGTAGATGAAACGAATGTAACTTTCAATAATACAGGTACCGAAAAAGATGATTTTTACTGTTACAATAAGCCTGTTTTAGCACCATTAGATGGATTTGTTTACGATATTATTAATACGGTAGAGGAAAATGAAATCTCAGGAGTAAATACGGTTGAAAATTGGGGAAATACGATTATTTTGAATCATCAAAATGGACTATTTACTCAAATAAGTCATATCAAAAAAGATTCTTTTAAAGTTGCGATTGGTGACTATGTAATGAAAGGAAATATTTTAGCTACTTGTGGAAATTCAGGAAGATCTCCAGAACCACATATTCATTTTCAATTGCAGTTATCACCTATTATTGGTTCTAAAACGTTAGAATACCCTATTGCTTATTTTATTGAAAAGGAGAAGAATAAACAGCAATTGAGAATTTCGGAAATTCCAAAAGAAGAAACATTGATAAGTAATGTTGAATCTCATTCACTGTTAACCGATAGTTTTGCATTTATTCCAGGTAGAAAAATCACTTTTAAAAATGCCGATTCAAATGATGAGGTAACTTGGGAAGTGCATACAGATGAGTTAAATAGAAGTTATTTTTTCTGTCCAAAAACGAAGTCTGTTGCTTATTTCGTGAATGATGGAACAATGTTTTATTTCTATGACTTTGAGGGAAGTAGAAAATCGTTGTTGTTTTATTTCTTTTTAGGCTGTTATAGAGTTTTATTAGGCTGTTACGAGAATGTTGATGTAACTGATTCTGTTTCATTGAATTATTTTAATAGTCCAATTTTACAATGGATACAAGATTTTGTAGCCCCTTTTTATTTATTTACAAAGGCAGACTATAAATCACAATCCATAAATATTGACAATATTCACCAGCCGTCAAAAGCAACGATTTCTTCTGAAGTTGAAGCTAAATTTTTAAACTTAAAATTTAGAAAACTAAATTTTGAAATAGATATCAAAGAAAATAGTATTAATCAATTCAGTTTTATTCAAAACGGAGTTAAAAAGTCATTTATATGCGTTTATTAATAATTATATTTTTCTTTTTTTTTGTTTCAAACTTATTTTCTCAAAAGGATATATCGTACGCAAGTGTTGATAGCGCTTCCTATGTAGAATTTTTGAGAAATGATTTTAAAGCAATTAAAGAAACAGGGAAAAAAGCCTTAAAAGAGGGGATTGATTTCTATGATTTTAGAATGCGATTGGCTATTCTAGGCTATAACGAAAAAAAATATGAGTATTCTGTGGAGCATTTCGAAGCTGCTTTCAAAATGAATCCTGCAAATGAGGTCGTACAAGAATATTTGTATTATACCTATTTATTTAGCGGAAGAATTGAAAATGCAAATGCTTTAGCTACATCTTTAAGTGCTGATTTTCAAAAGAAAGTAGGTTACGTGAAAAAGAAAATAGATAGTATTATTCTGTCTGGCGGTACTTATGTGAATTCAAATAGTAAAACAGGTCAAGAAAAAAAGCTCTTAGAGCAGCCATATGTGTCAGGAAATTTAACTTTTAATGGAGTAACAAATGGTGGAGGATTGGTTGTTGAGAATACCTTTGGTAATCGATTACATTTTTACAATAAAGTAGCTGGATATCAAACAAAAGTTTTCTCCAAATATGAAGCTACTTATAAAGATTTTGCTAATCAATCAATTAACAGAAATCTGAGTTCAGATACAAGTTATACTAATAAACAATACCAGTACAATACAGGATTAGTGTATCAATGTCAAAATGGATTATTAATTGGAGTAGGTGGAGCATTCTTTCAAACCAATACAACTAGTTATTGGTCTACCGTTGCTTATTCCAGCGATTTTACAAAATTTGTATATGTTGACAGTACAAAACCAGTAAATTATTCAAACTATTTAGGTTCTTTTTCAATTGGTAAACGGATGAAATATATTTTCCCACAAATTACAGGAACTTATAGCAATTTATATGGAACGAATCAGTATCAAGGTGAAGTGTCATTATCTTATTTTCCTTTAGGTAATATGAAATTATTTGGTAATACATCATTTGCATATATTGATAACAATAAAGTTGCTCAAAATGTATTCAGTCAAAAATTAGGATATGTAGTTTCTAAAAATCTTTGGTTGGAAGCAAAATATTCAACAGGAAATCATATGAATTACATGTCGAGTTTAGGTTTTACTTCTTACAATACTCCTGATGCTGTGAAACAAAATATGGGATTAGATGTTCATTTTACCTTTAAAAAGTTGGAGTTAATACTAAGTTATAGCCAACAAACAAGAGAAGGCAGTTACACACGTTATACACAATCAGGAACACCGCCAAATTTAACTTATACATTAAATTCTTTCAAATATAATTATTCAAACAACAACATAACAACAACAATAAAATGGAATTTTTAAGAAAAACACTTATAGCTCTTTGTGTGATTGTTTCTTTCAACACTTTTTCACAAGATAGTAAAGCATTACAAACGGCATTTGCAAAAAGCTATGCTTACGAAGCTAAATATCAATATGATCAAGCTATTCAGGTTTTAAAGGATGTGTATTCTGATAAAGCCTATTCCATCAATACCCGATTAGGTTGGTTGTGTTATTTGGATAAAAATTATGCTTCATCAATAAATTATTATAAGAAGGCAATAGAATTAATGCCAGCTTCTGCAGAAGCTTTATGGGCAATATTATCTCCACAAATTGCCTCTGAAAAATGGGCAGATGTAGAAAAGACTTATATATCAATTATTAAGTTAGAACCTAAAAGTGCAACAGCTCATTATAAATTAGGTGTAATGTATTATTATAGAAAGAATTACACGTTAGCTAAAAAGTATTTTGATGTTGCATTAAATTTATATCCATTAGATTATAATAATCTTCTAATGAGCGCTTGGACAGATTATTTTTTAGGAAAGACGAATGAAGCTAAAGTATTATTTAATAGGGTATTATTATTATATCAAGGAGATGCTTCAGCTACAGAAGGATTAGCACTTATTAAATAAATTAGATTATTTTTACATTTTAAATTCAAATAGTATGAAAACAATTAAGATAGTATTTTGCACTCTTTTACTGTTTATTTCAGTTAATTTAAATGCACAAGAGACAAAAGCAATGCAAGAAGCTTTTGCTAAAAGTTTTATGGCAGAAGATCAAGGAGATTATAAAACTGCTTTACAAGCAATACAGACAATTTATTCAGATAAATCGTATTTGGTTAATTTACGAATTGGATGGTTGAGTTATTTGAACAAAGATTATGCAAACTCAGTTACCTATTATAAAAAAGCGATTGCTTTAATGCCAACAGCAACAGAACCGCTTTGGGGTTTATGTAATCCGTTAGTTGCTCAAGAAAAATGGGTTGAATTAGAAAATAATTACAAATTAATTATACGATTTGACCCTAAAAATTCATTGGTTAATTACAGATTAGGAATGATTTATTTCTATAGAAAAAATTATGTGGATGCACTTAAATATTTTGATGTTACATTGACCTTGTTTCCTCTTGATTATGATGCTATTACAATGAGCGCCTGGACGAATTATTATTTAGGTAAAAAGGAAGAAGCAAAAATTTTATTTAATAGAGTACTTTTAATGTATCAACAGGATGCGTCGGCTATTGAAGGTCTAGCATTGTGTAACAAAAAGTCATAATTAAATCCTTATTATAATTTAAAGGACTGATTGGCTATTTCGCTTTTCAGTCTTTTTCATTTTAGAAAATAATGAAGTTAAAAAAAGTTGATTTAGATACAGTGAATGCATTTAATAAAAATACTTTAATGGAAGTATTGGGGATTAAATGTGTTGAAATAGGGGATGACTATATAGTTTCAACTATGCCTGTGGATTATAGGACACACCAACCAATGGGATTATTACACGGTGGTGCAAGTGCTGCATTAATTGAAAGTATTGGTTCAATGGGATCAACTTTATTGATTGATTTATCAAAAGAAGCTCCTGTAGGTATTGAAATAAATGCAAACCATATTGGAGGAGTGAAAAGTGGTATAGTAAAAGCAATAGGCAAAATTGTACACGCAGGTAAAAGAACGCATTTATGGCAGGTAGATATTTTCGATACGGCTACTGACAAGTTAGTTTGTACAGGTCGATTAACTGTAATGATAGTTCCAAAAGTAAATGGCTGATATTATAAAATATAGAATTCCTGGTTCTGATGTGATTTCACAAAATGGTTATTTCAGAGAAATACAATCATTAAAAGAGGTTAACGGATTTTTTATTTCTACTTTTTTAAAAGACAGAATGATTGAATTTATTCCATCGGTGAATAATTCAGCTAGTAAACCTACATTTTTCAGTAATGAACCTTATATTATTTCAAAAGAAGATTATTTGAAAGATGCTCAAAATTTTATCCAACTTTTTGAAGAAAAAAAAATCAAAAAAGCTGTTTTCTCAAGAGTGAAAAAGGTTGATTTTGATGAATCAAAAATAAACGAGTTATTTGTTTCATTATGTGAAACTTATCCGAAAGCATTTTGTTATTTGGTTTCAGGAGAGTCTATTGGGACTTGGATTGGAGCAACTCCTGAGATTCTAATTCATGCGTTTTCAAATTCTGGTTTTACCATGGCTTTAGCAGGAACAAAATCGATTGAAGATAAAGACAAACCGTGGGGAGAAAAAGAATTGTTAGAGCAAGCATATGTAACTGGTTTTATACAAGATAAACTGCTTACTTCTGGAATAAAAGAATTAGAAATAAATGGACCATATGATGTTGAAGCTGGACCAGTTATTCATTTAAAAACAGATATCAGTTTTGATGTTGATCAATCTAAAGTGGTTGAATTAGCTAAATCGATACATCCAACTCCCGCAGTCTGTGGTTTACCTCAAAAAGAAGCTACTGAAATCATTAATTTTAGAGAACCTCATGATAGAGAGTTTTATACGGGTATGATTGGATTAATCTCTCCAAAAGCAACCAATTTGTATGTTAATTTAAGATGTTGTCAAATTCAAAAAAGCAAAGCATATTTATACCTAGGTGGAGGTTTTACTAAAGATTCAAAGCCATTAGATGAATGGAATGAAACAGAAAATAAAAGTAGAACTTTGTTGAACGTGATTGATAATTTATAATTTAACCACAGTGTACAAAGAGTCGGCGCAGAGTGTCGCAAAGTTCTTAATTTCGTGTGTTTGGAGTATATTATATAAAAACAATTAAACTTCTTGAAAAAACATAGAAAATTCTAGGTTAAAAAACTCTGTGCTACTCCGTGAAAAACTCAGAGTACTCTGTGGTTAAAAAAAGAATTATACTTACTTTTATCGCATGATTTCAAGTAATAAAAAGGGAGTTCAATTATTGGTTGAACAATGCTTAGCACACGGGATGAAAAATGTTGTTTTTTCTCCAGGTTCAAGAAATGCACCTTTTATTATTGCTTTTGATGAACATCCATCGATTAATTGTATTGTCATTCACGACGAGAGAAGCGCTGCTTTTTATGCGATGGGGATGGCGCAACAACTAAATGAACCTGTTGGAATTATTTGTACTTCCGGATCTGCAGTTTTAAATTATTACCCTGCTGTTGCTGAAGCTTATTATCAATCCTTACCTTTAGTAGTTATTACAGCTGATCGTCCTTCTGAATGGGTTGATCAAGGGGATGGACAGACGATTGTTCAACACGAAGTTTTCAAAAATCATATTCGCTATTCAACAACTTTATCAGAACATGGTAGAACGAGTGACGAAATTTGGAAATTAGAAAGAGAAATTTCAACGGCATTTAATCTTGCAAATGGTTCTTGGAAAGGTCCTATTCATATCAATATGTCCTTCAATGAGCCTTTATATGGAACAGAGGAAATTACTCCTGTTAAAGGTAAAGTTATTCAAACGGTTACTCCATTTTTTCAATTGAATTCAACTCAAGAACAAGAATTGAAGGAAATTTGGAAAAAGTCCTCAAAAAAAATGATTATTTGTGGTCAGTTACCCATTGATAAAGCACTTTTAGAGCAATTGAAATTATTAGCTGATGATACTTCAGTAGCTGTATTAGTGGAAAACACTTCTAATCAAGTACATTCGAGTTTTATACATACCATTGATAGAACTTTAAACGCAATTTCAGAAGACGAATTGGAAGCATTTGCACCGGATCTATTAATTACAATAGGAGGGGCAGTAGTTTCTAAACGTATTAAAAGTTATTTAAGAAAATACAAAGCCAACTATCATTGGAAAGTGGGCTATGATTTTCCATTTATGGATACGTATCAAGCTTTAACACATACGTTTGAATGTATACCTTTGTCTTTCACTTCTATTTTAAATAACTTTTCATTGGAACGAAATGTGTCGATGTTTGGTTCAAATTGGAAGCAAAAAGATTTTTTAGTTCAAGATAAATTACCCGCTTTTTTTGAAAGTATTCCTTACTCAGATTTAAAGGTTTTCGAAACAGTTTTGGATTATTTACCTGAAATGTCGCACTTACATATGGCGAATAGTTCTGTGGTTCGTTATTGTCAATTGTTCGATCCGATTCCAAGTATAAATTACTGGAGTAACAGAGGAACAAGTGGAATTGATGGAAGTACTAGTACAGCTTGTGGAGCGGCTTTTGTGAAAAAAGAAGATTGGAATACATTAATAACAGGAGATGTTTCTTTTTTCTATGATAGCAATGCTTTATGGAACAATCACTTAACTCCAAATGTTAGAATCTTTATGATAAACAACAGTGGAGGAGGAATTTTTAAAATTATTCCTGGTCCGGCTTCCACTGAACAATTGAGTAAATATTTTGTAGCAGAACAAACCTTTTCAGCAGAGTATATCTGTAAAGCATTTAATGTGGAGTATTTTAAAGCAAATTCAATAGAAGAGATTGAAAATCAAATGGAAGCGTTTTATACCTACGAAGAAAATGGTCGACCAAAATTAATGGAGATATTTACACCAAGTGATTTGAATCATACAGTTCTAGACGATTTTTTCGAAAAAATGAAATAATAGATTCATTTTCAATTATCTATTGAAAATTATCAAACCCTCAAAGCGCCTTCTTTCAAAGAACAAGGAGAAATAATGGCACGTGTAATGCCTAATTTTTCTATTACCCATTTCACTTTTACCGCAGCAATAGGAGCCATTTTTTTTCTGATTGGCACAATAAAATCATTAACATCTCTTTCAGCTTGAGTAGAAGCAATAATTGAATCAATGGTGTCATTTAATTCCTCCATTGGAACTTCAATTGAATGAATTAATTCAGGAAATGGGACATGATGTATCAATTCATAAAATGTCTCGAAACTACCAGAAGCGCCAATTAATAAATCAGCAGATTTTCCATCAAAGAATCCATTTGATTTTTCATCTAACCAATCTGTGATTATTTTAATATCAGTAGGAGTGAGGGGGTCATTTAAGGTTAGTTCTTGATAAATTCTAGATACGCCGATATTCATACTTACAACATCTGTCATTCCATTCTTATCAGCAAAAATGAATTCAGTGCTTCCTCCACCAATATCCATAATTACTCCAGGACTAGAAAAATCATACGACCAAAGAACACCTTTATAAATCATCTCAGCTTCTTTTTCTCCTGAAACGATGGAAACTGTTATTCCTAATTCAGTATGTATCTGTTGCACGAAATCGATTGCATTCTCCGCACCTCTTAGTGCTGAAGTTCCAAATGCATTGATCACTTTCACTTCTTTGAGCTGACAAATGTTTTTAAAATGTCTTAAAGTGGTTAAACCTCTTTCAAAAGCATCAGGTGAAATGGTGTTTTTATTAATTCCACCCATACCAAGGGCAACTCCTTCTTTTTCACTGTGAACAATTGTAAATCCCTTAGAATCTACATCAGCAATCAATAAATTGAATGTATTTGTTCCTAAATCTATTACAGCTGTTCTCATAGTTAAAGGTAAGAATTAATAGATAGGATAACGATTTAAAATTAGTAATTATTATGAACAGTGTAATTTTATTCTCAATCTCAACCTCAACCTCAACCTAAGCCTCAATCTCAACCTTAATTCTTCATCCAACGAAACAAATGCTTCAATCTCACACGGTGACCAAATTGTAAAATTCCATTTGCATATATTCTTCCTGCAAGACTTAAAACAACAAGTGCTGATAAAATAAGAACTAACAACGATAAGAATAATTCATAAAAATGCCCCGTTTCATATCCTTGCGATAGTTTCACCATTACAACCACAGGGGAGGTGAAAGGTAGATAATGAAAAAGGGTAGCCAATGAACTAGCAGGATTTTGCATTGAATAATATCCACTATAAAGAGCAAAACACAACATAAAAATTAATGGTAATACAAATTGTTGTCCATCGCTTTCAGAACCAGAAGACGCACCAATTGCAGCAAACAATGTTCCGTAGAAAAAATAACCGATAATAAAGAATAGAATAAAATAGCCCGTCATAAAAGTGAAGTTGATTCTTTCATAAACAAGCTCCACAAATTCATTGTATTCTCTGTTTGCGAAAAATTGTTCTTGAGATGTTTGACTTAATACCTCGTTCGATAACTCAGTAATATTCATTTTAGAAGCATCCAATAAATCAGGAAATAAGTTTTCTCTCATGAAATACAATCCTATTCCAATTAAAATTGTCCAGATCACAAATTGAAAAAATGCAGCTAATCCGATTCCTATAATTTTACCCAGCATTAGTTGTTTCGGACTAACAGATCCTAATAAAACCTCTACAATACGATTGCTTTTTTCTCTTGAAACACTTCTTAAAATCGTCATTCCAAAAAGAAAGATGAATATAAAAATAACTGTTCCGTAAAATAATCCAACCCAACCACTTAAATCAGATGATTCATCTAGAGGGTCATAAACGTTTCTAAATCCAACAGTTAGTGGCTGTTTTATTTTCCTAAATTCAGCAATAGAAAATTTTGTAAATTGTTTAACTAACACCTCTTCTAAACGGCGTTCGGCTTGGTATTGAATTCGAGTTTGCATTCGCATAGAGGGCTTTTCTCTATAGAATACAAATGCTGATTTATTTGAAAGTACTTTCTCATTTATTTCGAGTAAAGCATCAAATTTTTGAAATTGTTTTGCTTTTTCAAATTCTTTTGTTTCAATATATCCGTCTGCAAATGAATAAGATACTGCATCATCTTCACGAGATAATATTTTGTTTTCCATAATACCAGCTGGATCTGCAATTAAAACATTCCAATGTTGTTTTGATTGACCACCGATTGCAAAAAGGATATAAATTAACCCTAGTACCATTAAAGGTCCAACAACTGATAACATTAGAAAAGAGCGTGCGCTAATTCGTTCTTTCCATTCTCTAAGTGCTATTAACCAACTATTTTTCATCTGCTAATTCTTGTTTTGGTTGAACTAAATCGATGAAAATTTCTTGCATAGATGGTAAAACTTCCCAAGCAGCTTCAATATTAATTTGTCCGATTAACACTTTTAATAAATCTTCAAAACGATTTTCACCTCTCATTTTTACACGAACGATAAATTTATCATCTCCTAAAATCTCTTTGTCAACGATTTCAAAACCAGTCCAAAGTGCATTTACAAAGGCAATCATACTACCTCTAAAACGAACAGCATATTCTCCTTTTTTTCTGTTTTCTTGTAATTCTGAAATTTTACCATCAATGATTTTTTTCGACTCGTGAATTAATGCGACACGATCACAGATAGCTTCAACACTTTCCATATTGTGGGAAGAAAGAATAATCGTTTTCCCTTTTGATTTCATTTCAATCAATTCTTGTTTGATTAACTCAACATTGATTGGATCAAAACCGCTAAATGGTTCATCTAGAATTAATAGAGATGGTTCGTGAAGAACGGTACAGATGAATTGTACTTTTTGAGCCATGCCCTTTGAAAGTTCTTCAATACGTTTATCTCTCCAGTTCTGAATATTGAATTTCTCAAGCCAATAGTTCAACTTTATTTTGACATCTGCTTTTGATAAACCTCTTAATTGTCCCAAAAATAAAGCATGACTTTCAACCGTCATACTTTTATACAAACCTCTTTCCTCAGGAAGGTATCCAATATCAGCCAAATGTTTGTGCGTCATTAAATCTCCCTTAAATCGAATAGCACCTTTGTCAGGTTCAATAATTTTATTGATTATTCGAATTAAAGTCGTTTTTCCAGCACCGTTTGGTCCTAGCATTCCAAATATTTCGCCCTGATTGATTTTTAATGAAACATCATCAAGAGCAATTTTTTTGTAAAACGATTTTGATATATTTTGAACTTCTAACATTTTCTTTTGCTAAATCAATAATGGAATTAGTTGTTTTCGCTAGATCCGTTGCAATGCAACGTATTTACAAATTGGATAGATTGTCTAATAAAACAAATTTCGCAATTGATTCAATATGACCAGTATGTGGAAATTGATCAACCAATGATAATTTATCTAATTGATAACCTGATTTTAATAAAGTTTCAGTATCTCTAGCTTGAGTAGAAGGATTACACGAGATGTAAACAATATTTTTAGCTCCTAAATCAATTACTTTTTGTAAAGTTTTTGGAGCAATACCAGCTCTTGGAGGATCTAAAATAATTGTTCCAATTTTGCCTTGATAATCTGGAAATTCTTTTAAAAATTTCCCTACGTCTGCTGCATGAAATTTGATATTTGAAATATTATTGCGTTTAGCATTTTTTCTAGCATCTTCAATCGCTTCTTCCACGATATCAACACCTATGATTTTCACATCGTTTTTCCTTGTTGTTAAAATCTGACCAATAGTTCCAGTTCCACAAAACAAATCCATCACAACTTCGCTAGAGTTTAATTCTCCTTCAAAAACATAATCCAATGCTTTTGTGTAAAGACGTTCAGCACATTTAGGATTGGTTTGGAAGAAACTTTCCATACTGATCTCAAAGGAAAGTCCAACTATTTTTTCAATAACTTTGTCTTCACCATAAAGTAAACGGATAGAGCCATTTTCAATTTTTGCTCTGTCTGCAACATTGTCATTGATTGTATGCTGAAATCCTGCAAGTCTATTTCCTAGTTTCGATTGTAAAAATTGAGAGAAAGCTTCTACATCAAATTTCTCAACTTCTTCAGAAGATGTAACAAGATTTAATAATAATTGATCTTGAAAAAATGATTTTCGAACAACGATATGTCTGAAAAATCCAGTTTTTTTAGGAGGATGCCAAGCAGGTAAGTTGGTGTCTTTTAAATAGTTTCGAATATCAACTAAAATGGTTTCCCATTGTTCGTCAAATAGTCCACTTGGTTTATTTAAACTTTCTACTTTCCACCAAGTTCCTCTTCGTTTAAATCCAAGAGCAAAAGAATCATCTATTTCTTCACCAGTTGAGGGAACATGTTCTATACAAGAGAAACTATATTCCATTTTATTTCTGTAAAAGAAATGTTCTGGAGATGAAATAAATTCATCAAAAATTTCTTCAATATTTTTGATATTTCCTATTCTTCTGAAAAGTTCAAGAGTAGTTTCTTTTTTTGCTTTTTCTTGAAGTTCAATTGGAACGTAGATATATGGTCCACCAGAAATCTCTTGAAAATCACTAATTGATTCTAATTCAGATCTTTCAAGAATATCTATAAGTTTAGCTTCTGCAAACTTTTTTTTCTTTTTTTCAATTCTAGCCCTGATTTTTTGGCCTGGAAATGAATTATCTACAAATACAACATAAAAACCATCTTCCGTCGGAACTTTTGCAATTCCTCTTCCACCGAAGGAATAATCTGTAATGGTTAATTCAACAACTTCTCCTCTATGAAACACGGATTATATTTTTTATGATTTTTAATTTTCTCTATCGATAATATCTTGGATTGTTTTGTTTTCAAGAATGTTTAATGTTTCATCACGAACTTCTTCTAATACAAATCGAAGTCCACAAGCATTTTCATCAGGACATTCGTCACATACTTCGTAGTAATTTTTACTTGCACAAGGAAGTAATGCAATTGGTCCATTAAACAATCTGATGATGGTTGATAACTGAATTTCATTCGCTTTCTTTCTGGCAAAATAACCACCTCCTTTACCCATTTTAGAACCTAGAACACCATGTTTTTTAAGTTCTAAAAGAATCGTTTCCAAAAATTTTCTTGGAACATTTGCTTCTTTAGAAATTTCTACAATAAGCGTAGGTTGAGTAGGATCTTGTTGACATAAATAAGTCAACGCATGAATGGCATATTTTGTTTTTTTAGAGAGCATAATTTAAATTATTATCAATTATTAATTCAATCCTCTAATGATTCCTTTGTCAGAAGCATCTATGAAGTCTAAGATTTGACTTCTTAAAGAAGTTTCTGGTAGTGTTTCTAAAACAGCAACTTTTCCTTTTGAAACATTATTGTTTTGTACATACAGAATTCTATAAATATCTTCAATTTCTCTAACCTGATCGTCTGAGAATCCTCTTCTTCTAATTCCTACAGAATTAACACCTGCAAAAGTTAATGGTTCCCTAGCAGCTTTTATATAAGGAGGTACATCTTTTCTAATTAAAGATGCGCCACCGATAAACGCATGAGCACCAATATGAACAAATTGTTGAGCAACAACTGTTCCTTCTAAGATAGCAAAATCATCGATTGTTACGTGTCCAGAAAGTCCAACATAACTAGCTAAAATCACATTGTTTCCAATTAAGCAATCATGTGCGACGTGAACATAAGTCATTAATAGACAGTTAGAACCAATTTTAGTAGTCATTCTATCTTTAGTTCCTCTGTGAATTGTAACGCATTCACGAATTGTTGTGTTATCTCCAATTTCAACTAATGTATATTCACCGTCAAATTTTAAATCTTGAGGAATAACACCTATAACAGCACCAGGAAAAATCTCACAATTTTTTCCTATTCGCGTACCAGGATAGATAGAAACATTGGAATGAATTTTTGTTCCTTCACCAATAATTACATCTTCATGAATTGTTGTGAACGGACCGATGAAAACATTTTCTCCAATAGTTGCTTCCGAAGAAATACTAGCTAAGTTGTTTATCATATACTTCTACTTTATCTTTAACTACTTGTGCAAGCATTTCAGCTTCCATTACTAATTGTCCATTTACATAAGCTTTTCCCCCCATTTCAACTAAACCTCTTCTAATTGGTGAAAGTAAAAATAATTCAAAAACCAATGTGTCTCCTGGAAGCACTTTTGCTTTGAATTTTACTTTATCAATTTTCATGAAGTAAGTTGAATACAAGGCTGGGTCTTCTACTTTACTTAATGCGTAAATCCCACCTACTTGTGCCATTGCTTCAATTTGAAGGACTCCAGGGAAAACAGGGTTTCCAGGGAAATGTCCAGTAAAGATCGGCTCATTCATTGTGATGTTTTTCACACCGATAATAGAATCCTCAGTAATTGACATTACTTTATCAACTAATAAGAATGGGTAACGGTGAGGTAACATCTTTTCAATATCATTGATATTGTATAAAGGCTCTTTTGTTAAATCAAAAAATCTACCAGCTTTTTCTTTTGATTTGAAATGGTCTTTGATGATTTTAGCAAATTTCACATTTCCAGCATGTCCAGGACGAGCACCTAAAATATGAGCTTTAATAGGTTTCCCAATTAAAGCTAAATCACCAATAATATCTAATAATTTATGACGAGCTGGTTCATTTTCGAACTGTAATTTAGTTGTGTTTAAAACACCAATACCGTCTAATTTTATTTTTAATTCTTCTTTACCTAATAATTTAGCTAATTCATCAAGTTCTTCTTGTTTAACATCTGTACGCTCAACTAAAACGATAGCGTTATCCAAGTTTCCTCCTTTGATTAAATTATTTTTTGCTAAAAATTCTAATTCTCTTAAGAATACAAATGTTCTACATTTTGCTATTTCTTTATGGAAATCAGTAATATTGTAAATACCAGCATGTTGAGTACCAAGAACAGGTGAGTTATAATCCACCATTACAGTTACTCTATATCCTGGATCTGGAATAGCTAAAAATTCTGTTCCTTTTGCTAAATCTTCAAATTTTAGAATCTCATCTAACTCTAAATAAACTCTATCAGCATCTTGGTCTTCGTAACCAACTTCTTCAAAAGCATTAACAAATAACAAAGAACTTCCATCCATAATTGGAATTTCAGGTCCATCAATTTTAATTAATGCATTGTCAACTTGCATTCCGTAAAGTGCAGCAAGTACGTGTTCAGTAGTATATACACGAGCTCCTTTAGATTCTAAAGTTGTTCCTCTATCAGTTGCAACAACTAAATCAACATCTGCATTTATAATTGGTTGCCCTTCAAGATCAACTCGTTGGAATTTATATCCGTGATTAACAGGAGCAGGACAAATTTCAATATTTACCAATTCTCCAGTGTGAAGTCCAATTCCTTTTAATAAAACAGACTCTTTAAGTGTGCGTTGCTTTTCAGCCATTGTTATACGTTTGTTAATTCTTTAATTTTATTTTCTATTTCTTGAAGTCTTTTCAAGATTTGAGGTAATTTTCTGAATCCAAAATAGGATTTTTTAAAGTCTTCTAATGGAATGCCAGGAGACCCCATCAATGTATCTGCTTTTCTAACAGTATTTGGAATACCCGATTGAGCAACAATTTTGGTTCCATCAGCTACATGAATATGACCGCTAATTCCAGCTTGTCCGCCTACCATTACATTGTTTCCAATTTTGGCAGAACCAGCAACACCAACTTGAGCAGCCATTACGGTGTTTTGTCCAATCTCCACATTGTGTGCAATTTGAACCAAATTATCTAATTTAACACCTTTTTTAATAACGGTTGAACCCATTGTAGCTCTGTCAATTGTACAATTTGAACCTATTTCAACATTGTCTTCAATGACAACATTTCCAATTTGAGGTATTTTTTGGAATTCTCCATTTTCATTTGGAGCGAATCCAAATCCATCAGCACCAATTATAGTTCCTGCGTGAATAGTACAGTTATTTCCTATCACACAATCAACATAAACTGTTGCTCCAGGGTGTAGAATACAATTATCTCCAATCGTTACATTTTCTCCAATGTAAACATGAGGATAGATTACTACGTTATTTCCAATTTTAGAATTTTCTCCGATGTATCCAAATGCTCCAAGATATAAGTCAGAACCAATTACAGCTGATTCCGCAATAAATGAAGGAGATTCTATTTTAGGTTCTTTTTTACGCATTTGGTCGTAAAACTCTAGTAATTTTGCAAAACAAGAATATGCATCTTCCACTTTAATCATTGTTAAAGTTGAAGGAATTGATTTAGAAGGCGTAAAAGTTTTGTTTACAATACAAATTGAAGCACCTGTTGTGTAGATGTATTCTTCATATTTAGGATTTGAAAGAAAGGACAATGTCCCTTCAGTACCTTCTTCTATTTTCGACAATCCTCTTACAGTGATGTCTGCATTCCCAACGATTTCCCCGTTAAGAATTCCTGCTATTTGCTCTGCTGAAAACTCCATTTTACAAAAATAATTAAAACAAACTCCTATAATGCTCTACTAGTTGTAGATTTATCAACAACGATTGTTTAGAAAGTTAATTGCATTTTGTTTTAAATGGTGCTTCAAAATTGGTGATGTTTAGTTTGTTTTTATACCAAATCACATCACATCCAATTTCTCTATTTTTTTTATCAATAAAAACTAAATGATGTTCAGGTTTCGGTGAAGCCAATAAGTGAGATTTTGAATAATCAATTTTACCACTTTTCTTTAGGTTTTTAAGTATCTCAGTAGAGCTTATTAAGTTTAATTCGTCTTGTTGACAAGTTACTCTAGTGCTTGAATCAGGAAAAACCAAATTATCATCCATTGGGAAATAAATTAAATCGCCAAATCCAGTTTTTGTATTTCTAGTGTTTTTTGCATTTTTTTGCGAGAAATGAATTTCAGAAATGAAACTTTCGTCTGCTAGGGTGAAGAAGAATTTCATTTTTCCTTTATTTTCTATTTCTTTTTCAACGACATAAACTTTAGGATTTCCACTTTTCTTACTTTCTTCGAAAAGGACTTCTCCGTCGTTTAAAACCAATGTTAAATCTTTTTTAGTTAATCCAAATTTCTTCATTTGAACAGCTTCTGTTTCCGGTAAAACTAAAATTCTATCCAAAATACTGTTCTTTACTCGGTTATCTGGAAGCCAACTGCAACCTCTATTTTGAAAAAAGAAAATTACAAACACAAGACCTGCTCCAAAGCCGATTCCGTAATATTTTAATCTGCGAAAAATTGAATCCATTTTATTTTTTTTTAATGTGTAAAGATAGTTATATTTTGAACTTTAAGATTCAAGATGTAAAGATTCAATATTATATAAATAATGAAGATTTTGGTCAAAAAAAAGACAGGTGAATTTTCACCTGTCTAAAAGTCTTTATTTCTTTTATCTTTCTGTCTTTAAACTAAAAAGATTAGTTTAAAATAGCATCCAATTTAGAAGCCAATTGTGCTTTTGGAACTGCACCTACTGATTTATCAGCAACTTCACCACCTTTAATAAATAAGATAGTAGGGATGTTTCTAACTCCAAATTTTGCAGAAATACCAGGGTTTTCATCAACATTCACCTTTCCTACGATAGCTCTTCCTTCGTATTCTGTGTGTAATTCATCAACTACTGGTCCAACCATACGACAAGGTCCACACCATTCTGCCCAAAAGTCAACTAAAACTGGGATTGAAGAGTTTAATACGATTTCTTCGAAGTTTGCATCTGTAATTTCAACTGCCATAATTTCTATTTTTTATTAAGTTATTAATTCTGTTTTTTGAATTGTAAAAATAATTCTTGTGTTCCGTTTAATCAATTATTTTGCCAATAAAAAAAGTCTGTCAATTTGTCAATGTTAATTTACAACTGAAAAACGTTTCATCGTTTTTTGATTTTCAGTACGCAATTGATAGAAGTAAGTGCCATTAGGAAGTGTATTCGTGTCAAAACGAATGATATGACCACCTTCAGGGACATTTTTTTCAGAAACAATTGAACGAAAAGTTAGGTCATCATTCAATAATTCTAATGTTATATCTCTTTTTGAATTTGTAGTGAAATAGAATTCTACTTCACCTGAAGCTGGATGTGTTTCTAAGCCATAAAGAACACAGTAATCTTCTTTTACGGGTGTTCCTTTACCAAGATATTTAAGTAATTTTCTGTATGCAATTGTTAGTAATAAGACGGCTAAAGAAACGGAAAGAGCTCCCATCAAAACACGTCCAATTGTAAATCCCATTAATACTATCATAATGCCATTAAACCTTTAATTTTTGTAGCTTCTTCGTAAATTTTTATGATTGAATCAACGTCTAGCATCAATTCTTTAGCAGTAATACTAATGAATTTACCTGTACTTGATTCGTGCATTGTAATATCACTTTCATTATTAAAAAGCTCCATTGTTAATGCGACTTTTTCAGAAGTGTTTGGTACAATGAATTTAAACATATAAACATTTGGCCATTCCTCTTGTTCAAGTTGTTTTCTTAGACTTAAATATGGGTCTTCCATTTTGTATTTTAAATTTTAGTTGACAAAGATAATCGTTTCGCTTCTATGAGTAACAAATTAGGACAAATGTTTCTCATTGAATTAATATCGTCAAATGTGGTGCCGCCTTTCGTATTAAATTCATTTATTGCACTTAATAATGACATAGGGTCAGGTTCATTTGAAATTTGAATTTCTGTGTCAGGTAAGTCTGTCACCTTTAGCCAATTTATTGTGTAGTTTTCTTGGAGTAAAAAAAGTTTGTCCAAGAAATAGCTAATCTCATTGCAATTTGATGATTTTAATATGTTGTTTTTTAATGAGTTTCTTTCTGATTGATAGTTTTGAAAGCATTCTCTTATTGCATTTGAAAAATCAATTTTTTTACTCGAATCGCTTAAACGTAAATTAGAACTTTTTCCACCTAACTGTAAATAGGCGTCATGCATTTGAAGCATTTTTTTTTGCTTAGCAGAAAAAACTTTTTTAATTGGAAACTTACTGATGAAAAACTGTTTGTATTCAAAAAGTAGTACTTCATATAAATCTTCAATTTCATCTTCGTTTTTAAGAGGAAAAAAAAGGAGAGCCTCTTTATTAGTCATTAAACTTAATGATTTGGAGTGTGATGTCTTCTGTTTTTTCTCATTCGGATATTCATGAACTCAACAATTAAAGCATAAGCCATTGCAAAGTAAATGTATCCTTTTGGTATCTTAATTTCGAAAGCTTCTGCGGTTAGTATAACACCTATAGTTACTAGAAAAGCTAGTGCTATCATTTTGATTGTAGGGCGTTTGTTAATGAAGTCACTTACTTGTTTAGCGAAAATAAGCATTATAATCATTGAGATAATAACAGCGAAATAAATTATAATCATTGGATCTCCTCCAGTTTCTTTTTTTATGTCTGTAGTTAATCCAATTGCTGTAATGATTGAATCGAAGCTGAAAACGATGTCAATCATGACAATTTGAAGAATTACGGCTTTTAGATTGTCTTTACCTTTTTTTAATTCTCCTTCGTGTCCTTTGATGTTTTCAATTATTTCTTGTGAGCTTTTGTAAATTAAAAATAAACCTCCAATTAATAAAACTAAACTTTGGCCACTAAAATGTTTACCAGCAATTTCAAATAAAGGTTCAGTCATCCCCATTATCCATGAAGCTACCGTTAAAAGAATTAATCGAACAATTAAAGCTAAACCTAAACCAATTCTTCTTGCGTATTTTTGATTTTTAGGGTGAAGTTTATCCGTAACGATTGAAATAAATATAATATTATCAATACCTAATACTATTTCAAGCATGGTAAGCATTAATAAGTAAAAAAGTCCAATCCCTGAGAATAATACCGAAAAATCCATTTGTTTTTTATTTGTTTAGTTTACAAACTTAATAAAAGTAATTGAAAATGCTGTTTTGTAAATTCCATTTTACTATTTCTAATTAATAAATAGCAGTTTTTTTATTTTTTTCAATGAGCAGCTTTAAATTGTAATTTGTTCTCAAATTTTATAATTACTTTTGTTTTACATTATAGATTTTATGGAAAGCACTTTGAACCAAGAAGCAACTTTAGAACAAGCAGTAGAGCTTGGATTACGTCCCGACGAATTTGAAATGATTAAAGGGATATTAGGTCGTACACCTAATTTTACTGAAACAAGTGTGTATTCAGTGATGTGGTCAGAACATTGTTCATATAAAAATTCAATCTACTGGTTGAAACAGTTACCAAAAGATGGACCTCATATGTTAGTAAAAGCAGGTGAAGAAAATGCTGGTATGGTTGATATTGGTGGTGGATTAGGATGTGTTTTTAAAAT